>JBFIJN010000231.1:0-13695 GCA_041600735.1 Nannocystaceae bacterium | reverse complement strand
GCTCGCCGACTGGTGGCCGTTCGACTGGCGATCGCCGCAGGCGGTCGAGCGCGGCTGCGAGGGCCTCGACGCCGAGGGCACGTGCGTCCGCGGCCAAGCGGTGCGCTGCGGCGGGGACGATCGCGTGCAGGTCGAGGTCTGCGACACGAACGAGGTCTGCGGCCAGCGCCCCGATGAGCCCGGCTTCACGTGCGTACGCCCCGACGACGACGAGTGCGCGGGCATGGGCTCACGCTCGTGGTGCGACGGCGACCTCGTGGTGCGCTGCGAGGGCGGGAGTCAGGCGGTGCACGACTGTGGTGCGTGCGGGCTCGGCTGCGCCGATTGGACCCCGGGGGGCGAGGCCGGCTGCGCCGCGAACGAGTGAGTCACCCTTCGCGCCGCCGAGCAAGCTCAAGTCGGATCGATCACGACCTCGAAGTATCCGTCGTCGTCCGCGACCGGCCGGATCATGCGGAGGAAGTACTCGCCCGGCTCGAAACTAGCTGAACAAGCTCCGAACCTTGTCGAACAGCCCAATATCCCGCAGCGTGACGAACCCAATCAGCAACAACAGCAACAACATCCCATACCCGTGGACCATCTCTTCCACGTGCGCCTTCGCGCGGCGCCGCGCCAGCGCTTCATAACCGAGGAACGTCAGACGCCCCCCGTCGAGCGCCGGCAGGGGCAGCAGGTTGAACATGCCGAGGAGCGTGCTGATGATCGCGGCCATCGTGATGAACGGGACGAGCCCGCGATCGATCGAGGTCGCAATCCCCTTCACGATGCCCACTGGCCCCTGCACCTGCGCGTCGAGCTGACCGGTGACGAGCTTGTAGAGCCCCACCAGCTGGCTCGCGGTGAGCTTGAACGGGCTCTCGATCGCCTTCAGCGTGGCCTCGCCCACGCCCACGGGAACGCGATCGGCACCCGCGGCCAGGCCCGCGCCGATCTTGCCCTCTTCGGAGATCTGTACCGTCTTGACCAGCGTCTCGTCGCCGCGCACGAGCGTGAGCTCGAGCGCCTGGCCGGGGCTGGCCACGATCATGTCGATCAAGGGCTGGGGCCCGAGCGCAGGATCGACGGGCGTGTCGCCGATCGCGACCACGTGATCGCCGACCTCGAGACCCGCGGTCGCCGCGGGCTGGCCCTCCCCGAGCGAGGTGATCTCGATGCGGCTCACCGGCCCCGCGGTCCCGGACATCACGAGCACCACGAAGAACAGCACGATCGCGGTGAGGTAGTTGGCGATCGGTCCGCCGGCGAGCACGATCGCGCGCGCCCACAGCGGCTTGTCGCGGAAGTTGGGCGAGGCGGCCGCATCGGCATCGGTCTCGTGGGTGGTCTTCCACGCGTCGTCGCCGGTTCGCGGGTGACCCGCGAGGCGCTCGACGTCGTCGCCGGGCTCCATCCCGCGGATCATCACGAAGGCCCCGAACGGGATCGCGCTGATCACGAACTCGGTGCCCCGCCACGTGCCCAGCTTGAGGACCGTGGGACCGATCCCGAACACGCTGAAGCGGTCGACCTTCATGCCGGTCCACACCGCGGCCCAGTAGTGGCCCGCCTCGTGGATGATGATGACGACGCAGAGCACCACGATCGCAGCGACGATCGACATTGGTCGCGACTATAGCAGCGAGCCCGAGCCGCGCATCCCGGTCGGCCGCGGCGCGCGGGCTCAGTCGAGCACGCCCGGGCGATCGAGCCAGCCCAGGCCAAAGCGACCCAGCTGGCCGCGCACGAACAGCCGCGCCTTCTGAACCGGGCCCTTCTTGCTGGGCGGGCTCCACACCGGCTGGAGGCTCTGGCTGCGGAGGTGGCGAGTCACGGCTTGCTGCGCCGAGACCAGCCCGCCGGGCAGGCGCGGGAGCACGGTGATGCCCAGCGCCTGATCGACCACCAGCATCTCCCCGGGCACCACGGCTGCGCGATGCCCGCGAATCACCTGTCCCACGCCCCACGCTCCGAGGTCGGGATCGAGGGGGCGATCCATCACCAGCCAGACCAGGCCGCGGGCCACTCGGGTCGCGCGACGGATCGCCTGCCCGGGCTCGACGTCTTGCAGCGTGCGAAGGGCGGGGATCTGTCCGTGGAGCAGGCTGAGGACGCTGAGGGTGTTGTCGCCCGAACGCTGATCGAGCGCCAGGATCTCCACGGCGAGCGGTGCACGACCTTCGGGAAGGGACACGCGGCTCGCGATCTGGCTCGCCGTCCGCACCGTGGCGGCGGTCTCCGCCTCTTGGTCGCGGAGCGGAAGGATCAGCGAAACGTCGATTTCACTCACGGGGCGCCAGTTTTGAAGCTTCCGCCCCGGAGACCCTCCGGGTCAAGTGCGCGTGGCTCTGCACGGTCGGCGCGAGCCGGGCTTCTTGTCGGGCATCCCCTGTCGCCGTCCGAGACTCGCGCCGCGATCGCTCACACGCGTGGCCCAAGCGCCCCCGCGAGAGGAAAGAAGCCGAAAGAAAAAGCGCAACGACAGCGAGCCGGGGTCGATGTCCTCCTCGCTCTTTCGTACCCTTTGCAACCCCCATCATTGCGCGTCTGCCGCCCGGAGCCCGGGTACGCGGGTCGGGTCGCGCCAAGGAGTCCAGATCCCATGGCCGGAATCAACAAGGTCATTCTCATCGGCAACCTCGGGCGCGATCCCGAGCTGCGCTACACGCAGGGCGGCGCGGCCGTCTGCACCCTCAACCTCGCGACCACGCGGTCCTTCACCAAGGCCAACAACGAGCGGGTCGAGGAGACCGAGTGGCACCGCGTCACCGTGTGGGGCAAGCAGGCCGAGTTCTGCAACCAATACCTCAGCAAGGGCCGCCAGGTGTACGTGGAGGGCCGCCTGCAGACTCGCAGCTACGAGAAGGAGGGGCAGAAGCACTACTCCACCGACGTCGTGGCCGAGAACGTGCAGTTCCTCGGCGGCCGCGGTGGCGGTGGTGACGAAGGCGGTGGCGGTGGCGGTGGCGGTGGCGGCAGCTACGGCGGCGGCGGTGGTGGCCGCAGCGGTGGCGGCGGAAGTTACGGCGGTGGTGGTGGTGGCGGTGGCCGTCCTGCCGGCCGTGGTCCCGATCAAGGTGGTGGCCGCGGTGGTCCCCCCGATCAGGGCCCCGACGGCGGCTACGACAACTACATCCCCGAGCCCGCCGACGACGACATCCCGTTCTAGCGGGGGCTCGATGCTGCTGGCCGCGGTCGATCCCCACACGATCGACCGCGGCGTACCATCGCGCGCATGAAGTTCCGGCGATGGAGTGGAGCGCTCGCGATCGGCGTGGCTGCGGTAGGCGTAGGCGCGTGCGGAGGCCGCGAAGCCACGGCACCCAAGGCCGACGTCACCAAGGCCGAGACCAAGACCGACGCCAAGACCGACACCAAGTCCGACGTCACCAAGACCGAGACCAAGACCGACGTCGCCAAGCCCGACGTCGCCAAGCCCGACGCGGACCCACCCGACCCCGCCCCTGCCCCGGCCAAGAGTCGCCTCGGGGTCGCGCCGAGCCCCGATCACGCGGTGGTGCTGATCAAGGGCAGCGTCGTGGTCCTCGACGCCAGCGGTGCGCGCGTGGGGACGCTGGTCGCCGAGGATGCGCGGTGGTGTCGCGTGGACCCCCGCGCGGGCGTGCTCTGGTACCAGCACGGCGACGAGCTCGCGCTCGCGTTCCTCGATCTCGAGGGCGAGGGACCGCCGGTGACCGTGCTCGAGAAGTCACCCGAGACCCTCGTGATCCAGCACCCCGGCGAGGTGCTGGGGCGGCCCGAGCCCCACCACTTCCAAGACGGCGTCGTCGTGCACATGGAGACGCCCGTGCGGGTCGAGGCCATCCTCGGGTGCGAGGGCGACCAGGAGTACTACTGCTTCGAAGACGAGGACGACGTCGACGCCGCCCGCGCCAAGCGCGTCGCGGCGGGCCAGGAAGCGCTCGCGGCTCATCCACTCGTCGCGGCCGAGGCCCTCACCGCCCTGGTCGCGCGCGGCAAGGATCGTCACGCGATCGCGCCCGATCCCGCCCGCGGCCCCGAGCCCACCACGCTCACCACCGTGCCGCGCGACGCCTGCGAAGAGAGCCCCGAGGACTGCGGCACCGCCACGCGAGTGCCCGGCACCGCCTTCTGGGAGGTCGTGGTGAGCAACAGTCGCGGCGACTTCTTCCACGAGACGAGCCAGCTCTACGATCCCGTCGCGAAGGTGTTCTTCGATCCCACGAGTGCCACCGCGCGCTCCCCCAAGCCGCTGGAGAACGAGCCGTTCGTGCCCACGTGGATCTCGCCCTCGGGGACGCTCGCCGTCGACGGTCAGGTCCTGGTGAAGCTCAGCGGCGGAACCGTGGCCACCGATCTCGAGGGCGCCTGTGGCTTCTGGGGCGGCGGCTGGGAGCTCCCCTCCGGCTGAGCGCAATCGCGAGCGACGGGCTCACAGCCGCGGGTCCACCGGCTCGCTCTCGAGCGCGAGCACGCCGAACACACACTCGTGGACCCTCCACACCGGCTCGCCCCGTGCGAGCCGCTCGAGCGCCTCGACCCCCAGCGCGAATTCCCGCAGCGCGAGCCCCCGCTTGGTCGTGAGCCCGCGCGCCCGCAGCCGCTCGATGTTCTCGGGCGCGCTGTACTCGGGGCCGTAGATGATGCGCAGGTACTCGGGCCCGCGGCACTTGAGGGCGGGCTGGATCAGCCCCTTGCGCCCCTTCACGATCCAGGCCTCGGGCTTGATCACCATGCCCTCGCCGCCGGCACCGACCAGCGTGCTCCACCACTCGGTCGCCGCCTCCACGCTCGCCTCGTCGGCGAGCTCGACCACGCGATAGGGCGTGGCCACGAGCACCGGGTCGTGCGCGGCGAGGCGCGCCAGCGTCTCGATGTGCCAGACATGGGTCTGCTCGAAGTACGTGCGGCCCTCGCTCGCCAGCAGGTGGAAGGGGGCGAGGCGCAGCTCGTCGAGCGAGGGCGTGTCCCAGCAGTAGCGGCGCCACGCCGCCGAGAAGCCGGCGATCATCTGCTCGCGGGCGGCGAAGCGCTCGTGCAGCCCGCTGGCATCGACCCCGCGGCCGACCGCCGCGTGCAGGCTCTGCACCACCTCGGGCACCGCCGCACCCGCGGCCGCGCCCACGGCGGCATACTGCGTGCGCAGCAGCTCGCGCGCCTTGACCGACCAGGGCATCAGCTCGGCATCGAGGCACAGCCACTCGGTCTCGAGCTCGCTCCACAGGCCGGCCGCCTCGACGGCCGCGGCCACGCGCTTGACCAGCTGCTGCTCGCTGTCGGTCTCGTTGAAGAAGGCTCGCCCGGTGCGGGTGAACACGACCCCTTGCTTGCCGTCGCAGACCCCGAACTTGCGCTGGGCCGCGCCCACGCTGCGCGCGACGACCAGCACCGCGCGCGAGCCCATGTGCTTCTCTTGGCAGACCACCCGCTCCACCCCGTTGCGGGCGAAGTACTCGAAGGCCTCGGCGGGGCGCTCGAGCAGCGGATCGCCCTCGGGCGCGGTCTCCGACGGCGACATCGTGGGCGGCAGGTAGACCAGCCAGCGAGGGTCGATCGCGAAGCGGCTCATGACCTCGAGGGCGGCCACCGCATTCTCCTCGCGGACGGTCACCGAGTGGCGAATCCGGGTCTCGATGATGCGCTTGCCCAGCACGTCGCCGATCTCGAGCACCTCGCGCGGGCGCTCGGGCTTCGCCGCACCCTCGAGCGGACGCGCGGGCTCGTAGTAGGTCTGGTGCGCCTCGACGGAGACGAGCTCGCGCTCGGGGTAGCGCAGCGCGGTGAGCTTGCCGCCGAAGACGCAGCCGGTGTCGATGCAGATCGTGCGATTCACCCACTCGGCCTCGGGCACCGGGGTGTGGCCGTAGACCACCATTGCGCGACCGCGATACTCGGAGGCCCAGTCGTAGCGCACGGGAAGGCCAAAGTCGTCGGTCTCCCCCGAGGTCTCCCCGTACAGGCAGAACGAGCGCACGCGGCCCGAGGCGCGCCCCTGGTAGGCCTCGAGGATCCCGGCGTGCGCGACCACCAAGCGGCCGTCGTCGAGCACGTAGTGGCTCACGAGCTCCTGGATGAACGCGGCGACCTCGTCGCCAAACCCGGGTGGCTCGGCGGCGAGCTGCTCCACGGTCTCCGCGAGGCCGTGCGTGAGGCGAACGTTCTTCCCCCGCAGGTGCCGGATGAGCTTGGCCTCGTGGTTGCCGGGGATGCACAGCGCGGAGCCCTCGCGAACCATCGACATCACCAGGCGCAGCACGCCCGGCGAGTCGGGGCCACGGTCGACCAGGTCGCCCAGGAACAGCGCCCGCCGCCCCTCGGGCGCGACCACGTGCGGGGTCTCGCGGGTGCCCTCGACCGTGTAGCCGAGCGCCCCCAGCAGCTCGACCAATTCTTGGCGACAGCCATGGACGTCGCCAATGATGTCGAACGGACCGGGCTCGCTGCGCCGATCGTTCCACAGCGGGCGGCGCACGAACGTGGCTTGCTCGATCCGCTCGGGGTCGAGCGCATACACGCGCGAGAAGCCCTCGCGCTTGAGCCCCCGCCGCCCGCGCTGCAGCTGGGAGTGCTGCTGCCGCACGACCCGCCCGCCGAAGTCGCGGTCGGCCCGGCCTTCGTTGCGCGCGGTCGCGACCGAAGTAGGCACGTCGAGCACGATCGCCACCGCCAAGCAGTCGTGCTCGCGCGCGAGCTGCACGAGCGAGCGCCGCGACTCGGGCTGCACGTTGGTCGCGTCGATCACGGTCAGCTTGCCGCGGGCCAGCCGCTTGGCGACGATGTAGTGCAGCACGTCGAAGGCATCGCCGCTGGCCTTCTGGTCGTTCTCGTCGTCGCTGACCAGGCCCCGGCAGTAGTCCGAAGAGAGCACCTCGGTGCGCGCGAAGTGGCGCGCGGCAAACGTGGACTTGCCCGAGCCCGACACGCCCACGAGCACCACGAGACACAGGTCGGGGAGCTCGAGGATCATCGCGTGAACACTCCCATCTGGGTGGGCGCACCCACTTCTTCGTCTTCGGGACCGATCGACTCGAGCTCTACGTCGTAGCCGTGCTGCTGCGCGACGCGGCGGGCCCACTTCTCGAACTGGGCACGCGTCCACTCGAAGCGGTGGTCGCGGTGGCGCATGTGCCCGGCCGGCAAGCTCTCGAAGCGCACGTTGTACTCGGCGTTGGGGGTGGTCACCACGGCACAGCTCGGCTGGGCATATTCGAACAGCACGCGTTCGAATGCAGCGAGGCGAGAGACGTCGATGTGCTCGATCACCTCGACCGCGCACGCGGCATCGAAGCCCTGCAGGCGTGCGTCGCGGTAGGTGAGCGAGCCCTGGAACAGCTCCACGCGCGCGCGCTGTCGCTCGCTCATCTCGTCGAGGTGGAGCCGCGCCTTGGCGCGCTCGAGCGACTGCATCGACACATCCATGCCCACCACCCGCTCGAACGTGCGGTCGCGGACCAGCGCGCGCAGCAGCTTGCCCTCGCCGCAGCCCACGTCGATCACGCGCCGAACCCCGAGGCGGTGGAGCACGCCCTGCACCGCCTCCAGGCGGGTCTCGTTGAGGGTGAGCGGGCGCTCGAGCTCCGCTTCTTCTCGTTGCAGCTGCTGCTCGGCGTCCTCGGTGGCTTCGGGCTCGTCGTCGCTCAAGCGACGCATCGCCTCGCTGGTCAGGTTGCGGCGGTGCTTGAGGTAGCGGGCGGCGATCTCCTCGCGCTCGGGGTGGCCGCCGAGCCAGCCCTCGCCGCGCGCGAGCAGCTTGTCGATCTCCTCGTTGCCGACCCAGTAGTGCTTGTCGTCGTCGAGCACGGGGATCAACACGGTGAGGTGCCGCAGCAGCTCCGAGACGCGCAGCGTGCCGCGCAGCTCGACGGTGAAGTAGGGGCTGTCGCCCCACTCGGGAAACGCCGCGTCGAGCCCGTGGCGGGTGGCCTCGACCGTGTAGCCGAGCGGCTCGAACAAGGCACGCAGCAGCCGCTCGCCGCCGCGCACGGGCACCACGGCCAGCTTGGCCTCCAGCGGGATCGGGGTCTCGGCCAGCTCGGGTCGCTCGCGGCTTCGACCCCCGAGCGCCGAGCCGAGCACGCGACTGATCGCCACGCTCATCAGCGAAGAGGCCACGTAGGGCCGATCGTTGGTGTACTGCGAGAGCGCGAGATCCTCGGCGCCCCGCGGGCGCCGCACGAGTCCCACGGGGTCCACGTCGACGAGCATCGCGACGGTGCAGCGCTCCTCGCTCGCCTCGGGGTAGTAGACGTGGACGTCCCCGAACCCGAGCGGCTTGGTATGAACGCGCTGCGGGTTCTTGGCGAGCAGGTAGCCGAGGTCGGTCGCGGGCCGGTGGGTGGTGGTGATCGTCAGCAGCACTGCGTGCCTCCGATCTCTACTCGGGGTCGCACACCCCGTCGCAGAACGACATCACCTCGCCCGTGCGCAAGAAGTGCTCGAGCTCGTCGATGCCCGCGTCGTAGTTCCAGATCACACCGTGCGGATCACTACCGTCGCGCATGGGCACGTTGTCGAGCGGGATCGGGGGCAGGCCGAAGTCGTGCTCGATCATCGCCGAGCCCATGTGCCCCGCCTCGACCTCCTCGAGCCCGTAGACCGAGCGAGGCCCCGGGGTGAGCAGCGGGACGCCGATTGTGCGCGCCATCAGGTGCGAGCCGTAGTTGGTCACCAGGTGATCGCCGATCGCCACCTGCATCAGCACCTCGTGGGGCATGCCCAGCTCGCCGCTGCGGATGTACTTGGAGAACCCGGTGGGCTCGGCCCGATCCCACAGCAGCATCGCGGCGGTCATGATCACCTGGATGTCGCGCGGGTCCTCGTAGCTCGTGCGCAAGATGTTGAAGAACGGGTCGAACAGCTTGCTGCGGAACACCAGCAGGTTGAACGACTGGCCCGGCACGCCCAGGCCCCCGCGCTCGACGTCGGTGGTGAGCGCCATGTAGACCGACCCCATGATCCCGCCCAGGCTGGCGCCGAAGAAGTAGCGCTGCTCGGGGTCGATCGCGCTGCCGCCCGCGAATTGGATCGTGGGCTCGTCGACGAAGCTGCCGCTCATCATGCGCATGCCGAGCAGCGCGTTGACGTGGGCCTGGAGCAGCCGCGAGGGCAAAGTCTGGAACTTCGACAGATCGCCGTCGGCGAGCAGCCCCGCGGTCGGCAGCGCGTCGACCTCGGACATGCCGATCCAGTCGAAGGCGAAGATCACCAGGTTGTGGCTGTTGGCAAACTCGCCCAGATCCTCGACCGAGGTGTGGCTGCCGAACAAGCCGTGGCCGAACTGCACGAGCGCGGCGGGCTCGTTCATGGCGCTGTAGGGCACGAGCACCTCGAAGGTGTACTCGGCGGTGCCGTTCTGCGCGGGGCGCCCGTCGGCGTCGAGGTTGATCACACCGCCGACCCCGGGCTTGTCGAGGTAGAGCGGCACCTCCATCTGGCCCAGGATGCGCACCGCCACGTCGGCGCTCCAGTCCATGGTGACCGAGGTGATGGTGTAGGGGGGGCCGTCGGGTCCCGCCTGCGCGAGCGCCTCGTCGCGCATGCCCACGAGCCAGCCGGTGTTGTCCTCGCGGCTCGCGGTGCTGAAGTCCCACGCGAGCTGGAGATCGTCGCGACCCACCCCGGCCTCGCCGAGCTGCGCGAAGATGTCGGTGTAGAGGCCGCGGCGCGCCTCGACCGAGGGGTCGTCGCTGTCGGTGCGATCGCGCAGGGCCGCAAACGCGGGCGAGGGCGCGAGGGTCTGACCGCTCGCGTCCACCACCCCACGAATGGCCGCGATGTAGCGCCGATCGTCCTCGAGGCGCACCGCGGGGCGGATCATGAACGTGCGCCGCGAGTCATCATCGGTCGTCATGTCGAGCTCGGCCCAGTGGGGCACGAGCTCGCCGGTCTCGGTGTCGAGCAACACGGTGGGCGAGTCGACCTCGACCGAGGCGCCGATGTCGTCGGGCCGCGGCATCCCATCGATGACGGCCCCGGGCAGGAACACCATGAGCCCGATCCCGGGCGAGAACCCATCGCGCAGGTTGAAGATGTCGAGCTGGGTGGTGTTGCCGTTGCTGGCGACGGGCACCATCGCCTCGGAGAGCTCCACCTTGAGCCCCGTGACCGTGCCGGCCTCGGGCACGGTGAACACGTTGTTGGGGAACGGGAACGCGCAGTACTCGGGGACGAGCGAGTCGCACTCGAGCGTGGGCCACGTGCCGTCCCACGGCACCTCGGGCTCGGGCTCGCCGGTGCTGCTCTCGTCGAGGCCCTCGGTCTGCCCGGTCGCAGCGGTGTCGGTGCCGGCGGTACCGCTCGTGCCATCTTGGCCGTTGCTGTCCGCCGGCGCGTCGTCACCACAAGCCGCGAGCGCCACTGCCAGCGCCAACGAGCCTACCCAAGACCAGTGCGTCCCCATTCGCATGCTCGTGTTTATACACGAGCGTCAGGCGGGCGCGGGGTCAATCCTCCGGGTCTTCTTCTTCGGCGCCTTCGTCTTCTTGCTGCGCTGCGCGTTCTTCCTCGGCCTCCCGCTTGGCCTCGCGCGCGCGCCGATCGTCCCAGCGGCGCTGCTTGTCGCGGAGCAGGCTCCACCGTCGCACGTTGTTCGCGGGCGGCAGCCCGTGACGCGCGCGCACCACGTTGGGCGGCTGCGCCTCCATCTCTTCCTCGCACGAGAGCGTGAGGATCTCCTCCTCCTTGCCGAGCCGCTCGAGTCGCTCCCATGGGTCGTAGGGCCCATCCTTGGCGACCTGCTCGGGGCTGGGGATCCCGTAGCTCAGCTTGGAGAGCACGACCTTGTCGAGGATCTCGCCGTCGTGCTCGAGCGTCCACTGGCGGCAGAACCAGCGCGCGTGCCATTTTTGGTACCAGCTGCCTCCGCCGCCCTCACCTCCGCCGATGCGGCGGTTGATCTTGCGCTGACGCGTGTACCAGATCCACGGCATCGGGCGCTGCGACGGGTGATAGAGGTCGGTGTTCATGTCGAACACCTCGCCCTCCTTGGTGTGCACCTTCACCCGCAAGAACACGTTGGCGCGGGGCGGGTTGGGAGCGAACATCTTCCAGCCCTGCGTGGTGTGCGTGTGCTCGAGCCACCAGCGGAAGGGCTCATGGGTGGCCGTGCGCCACGAGAAGCTGTCCTTGTCGGGGAGCAGCCAGCAGGCCACGCCCACCACGTGGTAGAGGACGAGCGCCCCGATCAACAGGCGCCCCATGGGTCCGTAGGCCCACGGCATGCGCAGGGCGCCCGGCGGCTCGGCCTTGCTCGCTTCGTCGTCCGCGTCGCCTTCCGCTTCGTCGTCGTGGCGCCGCAGCGGTCCGAAGCGCGGCACCACCGGTAGCTGCTCGCCCTTCGCGGCTCGGGCCTCGCGCCAGGCCACGCCCACGAGGAACGCCAAGATGCCCACGAGCGTCCAGCCGTAGGCGAGCACCTCGTAGACCTGGAGCGCCACGCCCACGATGGCGGCGAGGGTGGCGAGCACGATGGCCGCGGTGGGGAGGCGCGCGGCGTCGTGGTGAAGATGCGGGAGCCGCGGGTCCTCGGCGGGCAGCGGCTCCTCGGGGCTGCGCCACGCCGCGGGCAAGAAGCGCAGACGCCGGGCGAGCACGCGTCGCACGACCGCGAGCAGCATGGCCAGCTCCGCCCCGTTGAGGTAGCAGATGAAGCCACTCAGCGCGCCGGCCTGGAACCACCCGATGTTCATCAACATGATGAGGTGGAGGTGGAAGACGATGCCGAGCATCACCCACGTGCGACGGCCCAGGAACCAGCGGCAGAACCAGTCGAGATCGAGCCGGTAGGTGCGACCGCGCAGCGTGGGCCGAAATGGCCGGTAGCGCAGCTTCCACCAGCCAACGCCGATGATCGCCCACAGCACCACCCAGCCGCCCGCGAACACCCACTGCACGCGCTCGAGCGTCCACCAGCTGCCGCGCGGCTGCACGAAGTGCACCGGGTAGGAGACCGTCACCACGGCGAGCGAGGCGAGGCCCAGGCCCACCCACCCGAGGTTGGCGATGGCGCGAGCGCGACGGCTGAGGCGCGGCATGTCCTCGTGCAGCACCCAGCGCACGATGAGCCCGACCACCGCCAGCGGGAACAGGCTCTCCCAGGCGTGCACGACATGCGTGTTGACGCGAAACAGGTTGGTGCCGAGCACCGACGAGAGCCACTGCGGAGGGATGCGATAGAAGTGGTCGAGGTTGAATGCGTAGTAGAACGCGTCGCCGCTCCACCACACGCGACCGTTCTTCACCACGCCGGTGTAGCAATAGAGCGCCACGCACTGGAGGATCACGATGAGGCGCGGCCACGCCGGGATCAGCCGGTACACCGCCTCGAGGCCGTGCGGGTGCGCTGCGCTCGGAGGCGCGCCCGCGCCGTCGCCGGGCAGGCCGGGCTCGCTCAGGCGCGCGCTGGCGCGAAGCCGACGGCAGCGCAGCCAGTTGTCCACGCTATAGGCGTGCCCGCAGCGCGAGATGCACAGGTAGAAGAAGAAGCAGCGATAGACGTTCTCGGTGCCTTCCCAGTAGACCGTGTTGCGCAGCGTGATGCTGTGGAACAAGAACCACGCGATCCACTTGGTGTAGCGGGTCTGGTAGCCCACGATGAGCATCGCCATCGCGATCTCGAACGCCCACAGGTGCACCCAGAAGAACGTCGGCGTGCTGTCGAAGAACAGCAGCGAGTACTTCGGACCTTGGAGCCACTGCCAGAACCCGGCCCAGCCGAAGAAGCCCACCGGGTCGTCGCCCAGGCCGTTGCCGTAGCCCTCGAACTGCTCGCGTGCGAACACCTCGCGGGCCACGTCGGTGACGAACAGGCCCTCATCGGTGAACAGGTAGGTGAACAGCTCCCACAGGCCGTTCACGTTGCACAGGGCAAAGATGCCGAAGACGATGCGGAACGCCCCCATCGAGCGCGGGTCGTCCATGCGCAGCCACAGGCGGCGCCAGCCCTCCCGGTAGCTGACGAAGATGACCGCGGTGAACACCGCGCACGCCAGCATCAGCCACCCCACCGTGGGGGCGAGGGCCAGCGCTTCCTCGTTGGGCACCGTATCGGCCAACATCCGGCGCACTATCCACCGAGCGACGGTATCGGCGCAAACGGGGGGCGGCTCGCGTGATCGTTCGGGGCTCGGCGGGCACAACCCTCTCGAGCCTAGCCATGCGCCACTTCACCTCCGCCTCCGCCCCGTCGTCCTCCCGTCTCACCGCCGTCGTGGGTGCCTGCCTGGTGTCATTGTGCGCGACCACCGCTGTTGCGGCGGAGCCGACGTCGAGCACGACCGAGGTGACCACGCCCGCGGGTACGCCGGTGGTGGTGGTCACCAACACCACGGTGCCCGCTTCCGCGCCCGCGCCCGCCCCTGCCGTGGCCGTCGCCCCGGCAGCCGACCCGACCTGGACGGTGCCCGTGCAGCCCGCGCCCAATCACATCGCGGTCGACCTGCACCCCTACCCGATGGCACCGCCTACGATCGAGCAGCAGATCTACAGCCGCAAGCTGGCCGATGTCTCGCGCGCACGCAGCCTGCGAGTCGCGGGCTGGGCCACGCTCGGAGGAAGCTACGCGTTCTCGGCTCTGATCGGCACGATCGCGATCGATACCGGCAACCGTCGCATGCACAACTACGGCGTGTGGATGACGGTCCCCGTGGTCGGTCCGCTCGCCGCAACGTTCCAGACCCGCTCGGCCACGGGGGGCCTGTTCACCGCGATGCTCGGCGCGACGCAGGTGGCCGGCCT
>JBFIJN010000230.1:0-13756 GCA_041600735.1 Nannocystaceae bacterium | reverse complement strand
TTTGCCGACGAGGGAGCCGAGGAGGGCTCGGAGCGGATCGAGCTGCTGCACTTCGATCCCGAGGGCGTGAGCCGACGACTGCACGTCGTGACCAGCGGCGCGCAGGGCCGGCCGCTCAGCGGCAGGCTGGCGCGGGCGGGGGATCAGATCGTGGTCACGGTGCGGCTCGAAATCGGCCCCGACGCGTACGAGACGCTGATCGTGCGCCTCGATCCGGTAGGCGCGGTGCTACACGAGCGCAGGATCGAGCAGATCCTCAGTCGCGTCGTTGGGCTGGCCGACGGTGGCTTCTATGCCCACGGGGCCGCGAAGCTGATGGCATTCGATGCCGACGATCAGCTGCGCTGGAGCATCCCCTCATCGGGCTCCTCGGTGGTGCTCGCGGCCGACCCCGCGGGTCGACCCATGCTCACACGCGTGAGCACGACGGGCGGGCCGCAGCTACAAGCATTCGATGCCGACGGAGCGCTGCGTTGGGAGCGGACGATCGATCTCGACCCGGCCGCAATGGCGGTGGGGCCCGACGGTACGATCGTGATCGCAGGCGAGGGGATCCCCGGGCCGACCGAGCTGTCGTCGAACACCACGATCGCGGTGCAATCCTTCGATGCCGAGGGGCTGCCCCGCTGGCTCGAGCTCGTGCAGGGCCCGGGCAATGGCTACGACTCGGCGACCGGCGTGGCGCTCGCGACGGACGCGGCGATCTGGGTGTCCGGCACGGTGTCGGTGCCATTCGAGGAACGCGACGTCTGGTTCGGGCGCTTCGAGCAGGAGGTCCGATGATCCGCCACACTGCGCTGCTCGTGGCCGCTCTCGCGTGGGTCCCCGCTCGCGCGGTGGCCGAGGAGCCGCGACCTTCCACCGTGTTCATCAACTACGAGGGCGGCCCGCTCTCCTACGGCACCGACTCGGCGCTCGATCAGATCGACTGCATCAGCAGTGAGATCGACTATCCAGCGTTCTTCGGGAGCGAGGCGCTCGCGGATCAGGTCACCGAGCAGGTGCGGGCGATCCTCGCCCCGTTCGCGGTGCGCGTGGTCGACGAGCGCCCGCCCTCGCACCTGCCCTACACGATGGTGATGGTGGGAGGGCTGCCGCAGGCGCTCGGGCTCGATGCGGGCGTGGGCGGCTACGCGTGCGTGATCGATTGCGGCGATCTGCGCTCGCGAGACACGGTGCTGGTGTTCGCCGAGGAGGTCCGTGATCCGATCGCGCTGGCGCAGACGATCGTGCACGAGGTGGGCCATAGCTGGGGCCTCGATCACGTGCTCGCGAGCGAGCTCATCATGAATGGCACCACCTCGGGCGCGGAGCGCATGCTGGGCGACAGCTGCACCGCGCTCGAGGACCCGGCGGGCGCAGGGTGCCCGGAGCGGCACGCGATGTTCTGCGACGAGCCCAACACGCAGCACGCGGTCGCCGAGCTGATGGAGGTGCGTGGCCCCAGCCAGCCCGACATCACCCCGCCCACGGTCGTGCTGCTCTCGCCCCGCGATGGAGCGCAGGTGGTGCCGGGGCAGCTCGTGCGCGTGGAGGTCGAGGTCGAGGACGATCGGCCCGAGCTCGGCTGGCGCTTCGTCGTACCCGAGCTCGAGTGGTGGATGCGGGCCGATGGCGCGACCACGCAGGAGCTTCGCTTCCCGCCGGGGGAGTACACGGTGCGGGTGGAGGCGATCGATCAAGCGGGGAACACCGCCGCCGCCGCAGTCGCGCTGGTGGTGGGCGAGGCGCCCGCGGCCGGGGACCAGGAGGAGCCGATGGACGCGGAGCCGGAGCCGGAGCCCGCGGGCACGGGGGCCGACGAGGAGCGAGCGGGCGGATGTCGGATCGCGATGTCGGGGGAGCCGGCGTCGCGGTGGTTGCTGCTCGGTCTACTGCTCGTGCGCCGCCGACGGTCTCGCGCGTAGCTCACGCTCGGCCTCACTCGGCCGCCGCCGCGGTGTCGCGCAGGTGATCGCGCAGGGCCTCGCCCCCCGCGATCCCGAAGTCGAGCGTGCGGATGGGGAACGGGATCGAGATCTCCGCGGCATCGAAGGCGCTCTTGATCGCGACGATCGCTTGGGAGCGCGTCCGCAAGTAGGCGAGCTGGTCGGCCTGCTGGATCCACACGCGCACCACGAGGTTGATCGAGCTGTCGCCGAAGCCGGTGAAGAACACCTCCACGTCGCGCGAGCTGTCGCGCGGGTCGATCTCGGAGACCGCCTTCGCGGCGACCTCCTCCACGCGCCGCAGGTCATCGGCATAGGACACCCCCACCTCGATGTCGACGCGGCGGGACTTCGTGTCGGTATAGTTCACGATCGCGCTCTGGAAGACGTCCTTGTTGGGAATGATGACCGTCTCACCCGACAGCTGGGTGAGCCGCGTGGCGCGAAGATCGATGGTCTTCACCCGTCCGAACGAGCCCGCCACCTCGACCAGATCGCCGACCTCGAACGGGCGCCGGATCGCCAGCAGCACGCCGGCCACGAAGTTGGCGGCGATGTCCTGGAAGGCGAAGCCCAGCGCCAAGCCCAGGATACCGACGCCAGCCAGCAGCGAGGTGACCGTCTTGTCGAGGTCGAGGATCCCCAGCGCTGCGAACAGCCCCGCGCTCAAGACGGCCACGTAGGCCATCTTGGACAGCAGGTTGACGATCGGCGGGGCATCGATGAAGCGACCCAGACCCTTGCTCAGCGCGCGAGAGATCCAGCGGGCCGCCAGCGCGAAGGCGAACACCGCGAGGATCGCGACCGCAACATTGGGCAGCATGGCCACGAACGTCTCCAGCCAGCCCTGGAGCTTGTCGGTGAGACCCTTGAAGAGGTTCGAGATGTCCATGGCACCGATGTAGTGTGTGCGTCCCGGGTCGCAAGGAACGGGGCGCTGCGCGCCGCGAGATGCGTGGTCTCGGCTCGCCCGCGGGGTTGGCGCCGCCGGTCGAGTCCGCCACCTCGCGGACTCGTCTGCCAACCCGAGCGCCCGCTACAGCCGCCACTCGAGCGTGAGCTGCCCGTCGCCGACGTTCACCCCCACCGTCGTCGAGGTCCCCGAGTTGCCAGGAAAGTCCACGCGGCTCGACCCGCCGCCACCGGAGCAGTGCGCTCCGCCGCCGCCCCCGTAGTAGCCACCGCCACCACCACCCCCGGCCGCTGCGCAGCCATCGGAGGTGCCGCCCTGGCCCAGCGCGCCCGGCTGGCCCTCGCAGCCGTCGTAGCAGAAGCCGCCGATGCCCCCTGCCATCTGCGTACCGCCTCGGCCTCCGCAGGTCACGTCGTTGCAGCCACCGCCCACGCCGTTGCAGGTCTCGCCCTGAATGCCGCCGCCGTGACCGGCTTGGCCGCCCCAGCCCTGGCCGCCGCCGCCACCGGCTACGATCACACGATCGCCGAGCGCGATGCCGTTGCGACGCACATCGGTGGCCCCGCCCCCGCTGCCACCCTCCCACGAGTTGCCGGCATCGGTGAACTTGTTGCCCCCGCCGTTGTAGCCGCCCGGCAGCGTGGCGGCGACCGAGCAGGCCCCCGTGCCGCCCACGAACACATGCAGGGTGTCGCCCGGCATGACCGGCACGGTGGCGATGGCCTCACCACCCCAGCCCGCGAGCGCGCAGCCGCCCGAGGCCGCGAGCGCGGTCACGTCTACCGAGGTCACACCCGCGGGCACCGGCCACGGTTGATCGGCGCCGGTGAGCCCGAAGACTCGGGTACAGAGCACGCCGTCGTCTTGGTCCATGCAAGAGGCCCCCATCCCGCAGGGGTTCTCGTCGCACGAGGTCACGGCGATGCACTCGGTGCCGCTCAGCACGAAGCCCGCGTCGCAGCCATCGCACAGCTCACCCGCCCAGCCCGGCTCGCAGGCGCAGGCGAACCCATCGCCCTCGGGGGTGCAGGTGCCGTGGTCGCACGGGTCGGGCTCGCAGGCGTCGGGAGTCCCGGTCGAGCCGGTATCGACCACGCCCGTGGTGGGGTCGGGCGGATCGGTGGTCGTGCCGGGCTCGGCCGTCGACTCACCCGTCGCGACCGCGGTCGTGTCGCCAGGCTCGCCCGTGCTCATGCTCGTCGTCGTCGCGGTGGTGGTGCCGAGGTTGGGGTTCGAGTCGGCGACATGGCCGGGGTTGAAGCACGCGGGCAGGGCCAGCACGAGAACGATGGAGACGCGGTGGGCCATGGAGGCTCGAGTATACGGGCTCCGTGGCGTGCAGTGGCCGCGCGCTCACGGGGTCGCGTGGCCGCGCGCGCACGTCGCGGTCGTCGAGCCGCGCATCATCGCGCTCGACGGTCTCGCGGGTCGCTCACGGGCACGCGGGCGGCTCTTCGCCCGCGCAGTAGTCGACGTGCATGGTCCCCGGCGTCGTGCAGCGGTCCACCCAGCACGACTCGCCGGGGAGGAAGCTGAAGAACGTGCTGGGCATGCCGTCGACTTCGAAGCGGAGCGCTCGGCACGGCTCGACGAGCTGCACGCGCAGGGTCTCGATCTCGGTGTCGGCGAAGAAGCGCAGCGAGCTCTCGCCGGGGCCGGGACGCAGCTCGAGCCAGTCGGGCGAGACCGCGGTCCAGGCATACGTGGTGGGGATGCCCCGCTCGAGCTCGCAGCTGTCGTAGAGGCTGGTGGCGGTCCCGTTGGGGAAGACCTCGAAGTTGAACAAGACGTAGGTGCCGCGCGGATCACCGCGCTCGCCGAACGGAAGGTAGGGATTCTCGGCGTGGTAGCGCCCGAGCCAGCGACTCGAGTCGAAGGCCTCGCCGCTGCTGCCGTCGCTCTCGCTCGACGAGCCGGAATCCGCGGCGCTCGATCCGTCGGGATCGTCGTCGCTGGCGGGCTGACAGGCGCACGGCGCCAGCGAGAGCAGCAGCGTGAGGGTGAGCGAACGAAGGTTCATGCGGATCGTCTCCTGCGCGTGAAGCCGAGCACCGCCAAGGGGAGTCCCACGATCCAGCCGCGGCTCGGTGTCGCGTCGCGACAGTCGCAGCCGTGCGGGTCGGAGCTCGTGGCTCCGGGATCGTCGGTGTCCTCGGCGGCGGTCGTGGTGGACTCGCCAAGATCTTGTGCGCCTGCGGTGCTGTCGAGGCCCGGCATGAGGCACTCGCTGACGTCGAGCGTGCACTGCTCCAGATCGCAGCGGAGCTCGCCCCCGGAGTACTCCGGCAGCGCCTCGCAGCTCGCGTGCAGCCAGTCGCTGCCGTCGCAGGTCTCGCTGCCCTCGCGCACGCCGTTGCCGCAGGTCTGGCAGACCATGGGCGCGGGCGCGGCACAGTCGCGGATGCCATGCGCACAAGCGACTGCATTGAAGTCGTCATAGGCGGCCGCGCCGTAGGTGCACGACACATAGACCGCCATCGCATCGAAGAGCTGCGCATAGGTGAGCGCGTTGATGCGCAGCGCGTAGAGGAACGCCGCGGTGGTCGCATCCCTGGGCGTGAGCGCGGGCGTCCAGCTGACCGAGGCGCACGCGAACGGGGCCGTGGGCTCGCAGCGGTAGCCGTTGAGCCACTGCCAGAACGCCTGGTAGAGGCTGTTGGTGCGGTAGCCCGGGCGGGCGTCGCAGCTCCCGGTCGGGGCCACGCGAGCGGTGCCGGTGCCGAGACCCCCGCTCGCCGCGACCGCGCCCAGCGGGCACTCGGAGGGCACGATGAGCGTGCACTCGGTGAGGTCTTCATCATCGAAGCAACACTCGCGACGCACCCCGGGCTCCGCGGGCTTGTCGCAGTAGGGGCTCGACTTCGGGCAGTCGCTGGTGCGCACGAACAAGCTGATGTCCTCGTCGGGCGGGATGCAGGGGCCCGGCGTCCACGGCTTGGAGCCGTTGCGGGAGACGAGATCGACGATCGAGCAGTAGGGCCACTTCGCGCCCTCGAAGCTCTGGAGCAGGAAGTCGAGCGCGAGCAACTGGGCGATCGACTCGGTCAGCGGCGGCGCCTCATCGGTGGTGTCTTCGAGACACTGAAGGGGGCACGCCGGGCCGCCGCACTCGGGCGTGAGGTCTTGGGTGATGCCGCCGCCGGTGAAGAGATCGACGATGTGGCCGAGCTCGTGGGCCAGGGTCACCGGCTCGATGCCATGGCCGGGAAGGATGATGCTCCCCGTGGTCTCCTGCACGGTGGCGCCCGCGGGGGTGTGCGCGAGCTCGGGGAACTCGCTGGCTGGCTGGGCTCCGTCGAAGTAACCCGAGTGCGTTGCACAGGCGACCCCGGTGACCGGACAGTCCGCGGCGCTCGTATTGGAGAACACGAACACGCGAGGGGCGAACGTTCCCGCCGGCGTGTCGCTCGGAAGCATGCCGTGGGTGTACAGCAAGTTCGCCGAGTCCCACTGCTTGGCCCCGGTGAGCGGGTCGGTCAGCTGTCGGTCGATGAAATCGTACCCGCTCTGCACCAGGTGATACGCGGTCTGCATGCTCAGCTCCGCGTCGCCGTTGGAGAGGAACGTGCCCGTGGGATCGAGCACCCGGCTCGCCTCGCTCGCCAGCTCGAGGTACGACTGCCCGTTCAGATCCAGCAGCACCACGCGCTCGGTCGCGAGCTGGAGATCGAGCGACACGTCGTCGACCGAGCCGAGCAGCGGCGCGCCGGTGGTCAGCGTGGTCTGATCGGCGTAGGCATGCGAAGTGGGCTCGCCGCTCGGATCGAGCGCACGTGCTTGGATCGCTTGCGTGTCGGCCAGCCCCGAGACCACGAGCGGTCGAAAGCTCCACAGCGGCAGCAGCGAGCCCTCTAGCGCAGGATCGGCTGCGACGATCACCCGCGCCAGCGGGGCTCCGCCTGCGTGTCGCACGAACCCCGCCCAGCCGATCGCCTGCGCTCTCGGGAGCGCGACGGGGCTCGCATGCACCACCTCGAGCCCGCGGAGTGGCGTCCCGGAGTGTGCGCTCGCATGGACCAGCATGGACCGCACGGCAACATCGGCGCTGGCTTGCACGTCGCGGTGATCATACAGCGTCCGACCATCGATGATCGCCCCCGTGATCGCGACCGCACCCTGCGGACCGTACACGAGCGTCACGATTCCATCGGGCGCCAGCACGGGCATGCCGTGATACGTCTGAGCAAAGCGGAACAGCGTCAGCGGCCCCGCCGAAGACCCGTGGCCGGCAATGGGGCTGAGCTCGAGGT
This sequence comes from Nannocystaceae bacterium, assembly GCA_041600735.1. GTDB lineage: Bacteria > Myxococcota_A > Polyangia > Nannocystales > Nannocystaceae > Paraliomyxa. Next base: position 6,665 of record JBFIJN010000230.1, on the reverse strand, counting down.
CGTCGAGCGTCAGCCCCGGCGCGAGTCCGAGGTCTGCTGGGTGCTCGAGGATCCACTCCTCGAAGTCGGACTGCACATTTTGCACGCCTTGCGCGGACCCGAAGTAGAGCACGGCGTTGTGAGCGGCCAGGCCATAGGTGCGGCCATCCGCGTGGCAGGTGCGCTCCAGGCCACACTCGAGCGGAACCTCGCCGCCGCCGAGGCACGGCAGGTCGCACGAGGCTCCGGTGACCGCCCCCGCGCAGCTCGGCTTCCGTACACCGTTGCAGCCCGGCTGCGCTCGTTCCTCGCCAGGCGGCGTGGAGGCCCCGCGCTCGACCGCCGTCTCGCTCGCCTCGCCCTCGCCCTCGCCATGGTCGATCGGGTCCGCGGCCACGCAGCCGCCGATCATCCACGCCAGCACCACGCCAGCCGAATGAGTCGCACGCATGGTGGCCACCCTGACACGGAGATGGAACTGCGCAACACGGCCCTAACGACTCATCCGTCGCGCCGAGCGCTGCGCCGAGGGAGGCGGTACGGGGTGTACCAGTGAAGGGGGTGGGGTCGTCGAGCGATACGGGCTCGTCGTGTGAGCCGCACGCGGGCTCGATACTGCACGCGCGTGTAGTCATCGAGGCGCAGGAATCCAGCGCACGTGTCCCGGACCGAACTCTCTAGCCCGTCCCCGCAGCGCCCCCGCGCAGCAGGAACGCCGAGCGCGCACCCAGCTCATCACCAATGCACTTGCGCAACAAGGGATGCTCACCGAGGAGCTCGGAGACCTCTGGCCAGGCGGATCGCGTGCGCTCGACGACTCCGCGGACCTCGTCTACGAGCGACACGTGCGTTATTCGCAGCTTGCGGGAGATTCGCTCGAAGCGCGCGAGCGAGATGGCCTCGAAGCTCCGCGACTCACCAAGCTTCAAGCCGAGCTCCTCGGTGCGGCCCGATGGTTGATATACGGCCGTCGACACCATGTCGTAGGCTGGCGCGAGCCTCGGTACTCGCGGGTCCTCGTACAGGAGCGACCAGTTCTTGAGATGAGCGTCCCCGTTGCGAATGAGGACGATGAACGCGAGCCGTCGTGCAAACTCCAAGATCGAGCTCGTATCGCGTCCACGATAGACGAGTGCCGCGACCGTCTCGAAGCTCCCGGAGTACTTGTCCTCGGGGTAGAAGCCACGCACTTGCGCGAGATCCTCCATGTGCACGAGGGCCCGGTCCTTGGTGCGATCGAAGCGGCGCACCGCATACGCGAGCTCCTCCCCAGACGGCCAGAACTCCGCGGGGACATCACTCAGGGCATCGCGGTGGACCAGCCGAGTCTCCGGCACCTCGATTCCTACCCTTCTCGCGAGCTCCATCATGGCAAACTCGTTGGTGGGAACGTCGGGGTAGAATGCGTCGGGGAGCTTCACGATCCAGTCGCCGCCCTCACCGAGCCCAGGTGCCGTGAAGCGTTCACCTCGCTGGAGCATCGAGAGCTTCATCGCCACGCCGGCGAGCGAGAAGCGCCACGTGTCGCGGTCAGGGCGAGCACCGACCCCGCCCGTAACGACCTCGCGGCCCTCCGAGTGCGTCACCGTCGGACCCGTGCCTTCATCCGTCACACGTACCGCACCTGGTAGATCGTGGCCGACCTCGGCCAAGAGCTCGAGCTCGAGCGTCTCGGATACGCCTCGAGCCTCGGCGATCCACTGCCGCAGTCGCCCTTCGGGGAGCAGGTTCGAGAACCACGGCGGCAGCCTGCGGATCGATCGGTGTCTCGCGTGGAGGTCTTCCTCGAAGCGGAGTCCGAGCACCGCCCGCTGCGGGTCTGCGATGTAGGCTTCGTCGAGCACGAAGCGGATCTGGTCCCCTCGTGCGTAGAGCGTCCCCACCCTCTGCGAGTGCAACCAGACCGCGAGGCTGCGCTCAGGGCTCGACATGAGCATGCTCCTCGGTCTCGACGTCACTGGCGTCGTCGTCGTCGTCGTCGTCCTCGTCTAGATTCAGGGAGTCGAGCGGTGGGGTGTCCTCGAAGTCGACCTCGGTCGCCCTGGCAAGGAAGCCGCGGAACAGGGCGTTCAGCGAGAGCTCGCGCTGCGCCAGGAATTCGGTGTTCTGACCGCGACCCAGCAGCGACGAGAGCTCGCTCGACATGCAGTGGGACTCGAGGGTGGCCGTCCAAACTTCGGCGGACATGCCCATGGGGCACATCGAAAAGCAAGCCCGAGCTTCATCGAGAGAGTCGTCTCCCAGCAGAATGAAGCGATTGGCCGCGCGCGATCCCCAGCCCTCTGGTTCACGCTTGAGAACCCGCGGAACGATGTCGGTCGCGGTTCGCCGGCCGTGCAGAGCACTCGTGAGCATCGCGCGAGGATATGGTTCTCCTGTGACCAAGGACCTCGGCCCGGCCGCCCACATCGCACATAGCAACATACGTGAGTACGCCGCGATGCCCCGGAATTTCTTGACCCTCGGAAGTTGGAGCGACGACACGTCTACGGCCGCGAGGAGCGACTGAATGGACCGCGATTCATCGCCGGGCTCGATCTGCGCAGCCAAAGTGCGCATCGCCTGCGTCCACCCACCAAATTTCTCGGGGCCCTCGAGGCACGCGCGCCAGAACCATCGTCGGAGCAGCTTGAGGTTCTGCGGCGCGGGGCTGGGATGATGGGCAAAGAAATGCGCCAAGACCACCAAGAGGTAGCGATACGTCAAGAATCCGAAGTGAGGAACGAAGGCCTCATCCTGGAGGAACACCACCGCCTGCTGCAGCGCCGCCCCGCCGTGTTGATGCGCCTCGGCGACCCCCTCATCGGGGAGCTCGCGAGAGACGCGCTCACGGCTGAATTCGGCACGAATGTCGCCCATGACATCGGATCCACGGCGCGCCAGGACGACATGGAGGACCGTGTCCTCGTCGATCTCCCCGAAACCATGCACCGAGTCGATGCGCTCCACGATATCGGCGAATGTGCTGGACGGGCCACTTCCGCCGTCGCCGGTATGGAGCGCCGTGAACACCTCGGCCCGCGTCAGCCGACGCCCGTGGTCGTTCACCCGATCGAAGATGTCGCGTAGCACCGACTCGTCTTGGTGCGTCACGATGTAGGCCGGGATCGCATACTGACGAATTGCCTTGGCCACACGGGTACCCTCGGCGAAGTACTCCGCGGACTCTGGATTCTCCCGAAACCACTGGAGGAGACGCTGGAGATCGAAGACGACGGGAAGAGGGACCACGTGGGCCCGATGCTCGCTAGCCCTCACGAGCTCGCGGGCGGCGAGATCATAGGCCGACGCGAAGCGAGGGTCCTTGTTGCCGGCATCGCTCAACGCGTTGGCGAGGCTCGTCAGTCGCTGCTGCCCATCCACCACCCACAGTGCCTCAGCGGTCTCCGGCGCCTTCAGAGCGAGCGCGCCAAGCACGAAATCAGCTGCCTTCGCGGGTCGCGACCACAGCAGCAAGCTTCCAATCGGATAGCCGCGGATGATGCTGTCGAGCAGGCGTCGAAGATCTTCCCACTGCCACTTGAATTTCCGCTGAAGATCGGGGATGCGGACACGGCCTTCGAGCACCTCCTCGATGATGTCCTCGAGGGCGTACGTCACGGCGTTCGGCTTGGTGATCGGCTGGCCTGCCATCGAACGCTCACTCTAGCCTCGAAAGAAGCGCGCGAAAAGTCGAGAGCTTGGCGTCGGCAACGCAACCTCGCTTTCACAAGCTCCTGTGCCGCCCACCTCAACCGCTCCCAGTGGTACATGGGCCTGTTCGACAGCGAGAAGAACGAGCAGAGGCACCCGATCTCCACGATCGATGACAAGTGGTCCCGCTCGGGGGCGTGCGTCCCGGCGATATCCGTCAGATCCGAGGGCGAACATGGAAAGCTGAGATCAGGACCCTCCACGGAACAACCACGATGATCCGCCGCACGAGGAACGCGCTGCACCGCGCCCGCTGGCTCACCCGCTCGAACTTCGGTCGCAACGACGGCTGGTTCGTGGAACTGGACGGCCGCGTGGTGGGTGAGCTCGACGACCCCCGCTGGGAGGACATGTTCTGGTACTCCTACGCGGTGCGACGCGTGGGTGGACCCGGCTCGCCGCTGGACGACGACGCACTGTGGAGCGAGTGTCGCTTCTCCTTCCGATCCCGCACCTGCGGCGAGCGGGTCGACGGGGTCTTGGTGGGCGGCACGCCGCCGTTCGTTCACTCGAACCGCGTGCTCCTACGCGGCCTGTATCTCCAGCCGTCGTCGTCCTCGCCCCTCGGGCGCCGGTGATTCCCCTGCGAAGCGCGCTCTCGACGGAGCCGCGCGCTTCACAGGGGTTCGGGGTCAGCACGCCCCGCTCAGCGCGGGTTGGCCTCGCACTTGCCGTTCTTGCACGTCCCCTTGCCATCATCACACGCGGTGCCATCGGGGGCCTTCTCCGCCTGCGTGCACTTTCCGGCCTGGCAGAACCACTCACCACACATCAGCTGCGCGCAGTCGGCACTCGAGGTGCACGAGATCGACGTCGCCGGATCCTCCACCGCGGCGCCGGTGCAGGTCAGCGGCTGGGCGTGGGTGTTCTTCTCGCACCAATCGATCGCAGTCGCGGGCGAGAAGTTGATCACCTTGCTGCCCTTGGCGGTGGCGGTCTTGGTCTCGGTGCCTGCGATCCACGAGATCGTGACCTCGCCATCGGCCTTGATCTCGATCGCGGGCTGCACCTTGCACTGCCGGAACGGCCAGTCCTCGGGGCAGGTGCCGGTGCCCGCCTGGTGGGTATGATTGATCTGGGTCTTCCAGCCATCCTCCTTGGCCTTGACCTCGGCGGCGTAGTCCTCGCTGGAGACCGAGACCTCGCCGAAGCCCACGATCGAGACCGAGTACTGGCTCTGCTTGGAGAACTGACCCGAGCTGTTCTTGCTGATCTTCTCCGAGGTGAACGTGTACTGCGGACACCACCCCTTGGTGAGATCGTTGGCCTTGGCGGCGAGCTGGTCGGAGGTGTCGGCGGTGGAGATGTTGATCTCGCGGACACCAGTGCAGCGGGCCTCCGGACACCCGAGCAGGCGGCCGGCCAGCGCGCGCTCGACCGCGTCGATCAGCCCCGGGGGCGGCTTGTCGTCGCAGGAACTCAGACCCAGGCACAGCAACACGGGAGCGAACAGGTACTTCGTAGTGCGTCGCATGATGGTCTCCTCAGCTCCCTTGAAGGGTCAGGGTGTAGGCGAGCGCCTCGGGACGCTTGCTCAGGGACGCGCGATCGAGGGCGTCGAGCGGCAGCCCGGCCCCGGTGTAGCTCGCCGAGATCATGTGGCCCTTGGCGACGTCGAACTCGACCGTGCCGAACCCGGCGAGGCGAAAGCCCTTGGCCCCGTCGATGATGTCCTCGATCGCGCGGGCGTCTCCGCTGCCGCTGGCGCTCACGTCGTCCTTGAACGCCTTCAGCGCGTCGTTGTCGATCACGCGATAGTTGGTCTCGAAGTCGAACTCGGCCACGTCGCCGCCGACCTTGCTGAGCGTCATGGTGACCTCGCTCTGCACGGTCAGCTGCGTCGCAGGGATGTCGGCGTCGGCAGGGATGCGTAGAGTGGCCGCCTCGCCGACCGCGAGGGCCTTGCCCGCGCTGGCCCCGACGCGAAACATGTGCAGGTAGGGCGGCAGCGCCGGTCGGGGATCGGGGTCTGGCACCGGCTTGACGACCACGGTGCCATCCTCGGCGAACGTGACCTTGGCCGCTCCGCCGGGCCCGGTGATCTCCGCGTCGTCACCCCCCGAGAAGGCGATCGCGATCGTCTCTCGAGACTTGGGCCCGGTGCTCGGGCGCGCGCCCTCGTAGCGATACTCGAGCGTGCCGCTGCGGCTCCACTTGGCCTGAACCGCGGCTGCGGGCGTGACTGCGCCGTCGGCCTCGCCGCCCTTGCTCTTGCCGCCGTCGGCCTTGCCGCCGTCGGCCTTGCCGCCGTCGGCCTTGCCGCCGCCGCCACAGCTGGGCACGAAGAGCGCCAGCGTCGAAGCGGCCAGGGCCGCGAACAAGCGGACTCGCCGGCACCGACGATGCTCGGTGGAATACGATGATGATTGCATGATGCGGTGTCTCCTGCTGGGATGACGACCCAAGGTAGCGTGCGCGGTCTTCGACACCGCACGCTCACCTTGGCCGAGGATGCGGACACTGTAACAGCTCGATTCGCGAGACTTCGCTGCGCGAAATCGAGCCATGTCTTGCGATCGATTGAATTAGGCGGAGACGTTGTTCGATGAATCCTAGCGTCCAACTCAGTGATCGGGGGTGAGTGAGATACTGACGATCACGATGCAGTCGACGATCTCGGCTTCATCGGAGAATGGCGTCGCTGCCGAGCCCGCATGAGGCGAGCACGATCGAGCGGCGCCGGCGCTGATGCAGCGGACCACGGGCCGCCGGCGCCGAGGCCTCGGCCCCATCCTCGAACCTCCGCCGGATCTCGCGTCCCCCTGCCGGCTGCGCTACACGAGGTCGAGGCTGTGGGGGCGAGAGCATGGAGACGAACACGTCGGACACACGGAGCGAAGCGGCGGCCAGCAAAGCGGCGGCCCGCGAGGCCGCGAGAGCGTCGATTCGAGAGAAGGTCTCCGAAGGCTCGTCGTTCGATGCGGCCTACGTGATCATGAACGTCCTGGCGGCGACCGTTGCATCCTACGGCCTGCTTGCCGACAGCGCCGCGG
>JBFIJN010000229.1:0-13759 GCA_041600735.1 Nannocystaceae bacterium | reverse complement strand
TCGGGGGTCTGGTGGCCCATCAAGCTGAGCACGCCTTCGTCCACCACCATCACCGCGACCGCGGCCGGCAGCGCCTCGCCGCCCACCGTGCTCGTGGTGAGCGTGAGCTTCATGGTCTCGCCGGGGGCGAGCTCGCGCGCCGAGGGCTCGAGCGCGACCGCGATCTTCTTCTCGTCGGTCGACACGACGAGCTGCACCTGGCCGGTGGCCACCGCGGGCATGCCGAGATCCTGCCCCTTGGGGGCGCCCGGGACCTCGACGCGACCGCGGGTGAGCATGGCCGAGATCGAGACCGCGGGGATCATGCTCGCGGTCACGGGGATCTCCACCGTGGCCGCGCCGCCCTCCACCACCACCGGGAGCTCGAGCGCGATGCCCTCGCGCTCCACGACCACCACGCCGCGCGCGTCGTCGAACGGCGAGCGCACGAGCAGCGTGGCCTTGTCGCCAGGCGCGTACTCGCGGCGATCGGGCACGAGGTCTACGCGTCGCTCGGTGGTCTCGGAGATCACCGCCTCCTTGCCGTGGACGTACAGCTGCGTCTCACTGCGGGTGGGGTGTCCGTCTTCGTCCTGGGTGCTGCCGCGCACCACGTAGGTGCCCGCCTTGCCCACGTCGAGCTCGCACTTCGCGGGCACGAGCGCCGAGGTGAGCGGGCAGCGGCCGGCCTCCACATTGGTGGTCTCGGTCTCGTAGACCCAGCGGCCCCCGCGCTCGACCGCCTTGCGCGTCGTCTCGCGGCGCAGCAGCGTGAGCACGATGTCGCGCCCGAGCACGCGCTCGCCCTCGAGATCCACGACCACGGCCTCGAGCTTGGCGCGCTCGCCCTCGCGCAGCACTCTTTGCTCGGCGCGAACGCCCACGTAGACCTTGGCGGCGTGCACCACGAAGCTACCGGTACCGCTGATGGCCTGGCGGTTGTCGTCGGTCACGGTGGCCTCGAGCGTGAAGGTGGCCGGCGGCGGCGGGCCTTCGTCCTCGGTCTTGGTCGCGGGCGGCTCGGTCGGCGCGGGCGTGCCCTCGGGCGGTGGCTCGACCGCGAGCAGGGCATGCTTCACCGTCATCACGCCGTTGGCATCGAGCTCTCCGGGGCCCTGCGCCACCACCGTGCTGCCGTAGCTCGGGTTGTAGCCGCCGTAGCCGTAGCCGCCGTAGCCACGCCCGCGGCCCCGGCCGTAGCCGCCGTAGCCGTACTCGTAGCCCCAGCCACCCCAGCCCTGATCGATGCCGAACGTGAAGCCCTCGTTGAGGGGGCCCGGCGGGGTGAAGCCGGTCTGGGCGCGGCGCAGCACGTAGCTCACCTCGCCACCCGAGAGCGGCGCGCCGTGCAGGTAGCGACCGCGGATCTCGGCCTCGAGCTCGCCGCCAAACACGAGCGGAGTGGAGCTGGGCCGCTCCACCTCCACCGTGAACTCGGGCGCGCGATAGGTCTCGACGGGAAACGAGTGATAGAAATTGTGATCCGAGCCCAGCAGGCGCCCCACCGTGAGCACGAACTGGAAGTCGCCGGTGCCGTGCGCCTCGGTGGTGGGGATGTCCACGCTGAACGTGCCGAACTTGCCGACCTTGGTGGTGCCCTTGGCCACCTCGACGCCGCGCGGGTTGGTCACGCGATACTCGGCGGTGAAGTCGGTGCGCCACAGCTCCACGTGGCCCTCGGGGCCGTGCGTCTCGCGGCGCAGGATGCCCGCGAGGTGCACGGTGTCACCGGGCTTGTAGGGTGTGCGATCGGTGTAGAAGAACGCGCGCGCGGTCTCCTCGAGCGCCGCCGCGTTGGTCCAGCGCCAGCGCCCGCGCACGTCGTTGCGATCGAGTCGCAAGAGCGCGCTGTCGCCCTCGTGCTCGACCACCAGGAAGCTGGTCGTGCCGCTCGGGGGCGCGGTGGTCATGCGGGCGAGGCCGTCGGCGTCGCTGGTGTCGCTCCACATCGGGGTCTTGGTGGTGCCTTGGTGCAGGCTCACCTTGGCTCCGGCGACCGGCTCGCCGCTCGAGAGGCGCGTGACCATCACCAGCCCCGAGTCGTTGTCGATCGCGGCCGCGATCGCGAGATCGGTGACCTCGACCATCATGTTGGTGCCGTAGCGCTCGGTCCAACGATCGATGGTGACGGGGTTGCTGCGCAGGTTGAACCACAGGTGTCCGCCGCCCTTGGCGCCCGCGGCCCCGCGCGCGAGCGCAGGGCCGAGGTCGAGCGAGATCCGCTCGGTCCGCTTCATCGCGGTCGGCGTGCCGATGAGCTTGGTGTACGTGGGCGCGGCATGGTGGCTCGGCCAGCCGCGATCGTCGGAGGTGTATGCATCGAGGAAGCTCGGCAGCTCGGCGATGCCGAGCCGTCGCGCCTGCAGCTCGAGGGTCTTCACGCCGGCGACGACGAGCGCGAGCTCCTTGGTGGCCGCGCTCTCGATCACCACCGGGTCGCTCACCGCGGTGGCCAGCGAGACCGAGGGATAGGGCGGACCCAGCGTGACCTTGGTGGTGAAGTCGCGGGCCAGGGTCTGGCCGTGGACGTCACGCAGGCCTGCATCGACCGTGACCGTGTAGCGCGTGCGACCTTCGAAGTCGCCGCTGAGCGCGATCGAAGACCAGCTCGCGCTCACCGCGAAATTGGCGGGCTCGGGCGACACGTGCACCTTGCTCGCGACATCGGGATCGGAGAGCTCGGTGCTGGCCTCGAGCGCGATGCCCTGGTTCGCCCAGCACGTGCCCCAGCACGACTGTCGCTTGACGGTCAGCGGCGGGTAGGTGTCGAACACGAGCGAGATCGCGTCGCTCTTCACGGGCCCCTCGCCGTAGACCCCCGCCGGGATCGACAGCTTGTAGCGGGTGTCGGGTCGCAGCGCGCGCTCGGGCACCACCTGCACGCGACGCGCGGCCTGCCACTCGGGCTCGCTCGAGACCGCCCCCGCCGCGAGCTTGGGGGCGGGCGCGAGCTTCAGCCCCACGCGATCGCCCTTGCCCGACAGCGACATCGCCCCGACGAGCGCGGTGCGCTCGACCGCCTGGTTGAACACCAGCGTGATCGTCGGCTCGAGCTCGACCTCGCCCGAGCCGCTCCACGGCGAGCTCGACTCGAGCTGGAGCTTGGGCGTGGAGAACGTCCAGCTGAACTCGCTCGCGAGCTTCTCGCCCCACGTCGAGACCACCCCCGCGGGCACGGTGACGGTGTACTCGGTGGAGTACGGCATGCGCCCGGCCTCGGGGACGAATGCGAGCGTGCGGGTGCCGAGCCAGTCGATCTCACCGGGCACGGCGGGCTCGACCGTGAATGGAATCGTGGCGGCCTGGAGCGCGGCCACGTCGGCGAGCGGCACCATCGGCTGGTTGAACGACAGCCGCACCGCATCGACCAAGCCCTGGCGACCCGTGGGGCCGTTGCGCTCGACCTTCAGCGGGCCGGGCGCGGCGGGGATCGGGGGCTCGCCCGTCGTGTCCTCGGGGGCCTCGAGCGGGACCTCGATGGTCTCGTGCACGGAGGGAGGCTTCAGCGGCTCGGGTCGCGGCACGAGCTTGGTCGCGATGTCGTCGGCCTTGGCCTCGAGCGGCGGCACTCCGGCCCATAGATCGAGGGCGAGCACATCGCCCTCGGAGGGCTCGCGGGTCTCCTCGGGCGGCGGCGTCTCGTCCTCCTCCTTCTTGGTGCAAGACAGGCCAACGGCAGCCGCGAGGGCGAAACGAAGGGTCCAGGAGTCACGCCGAGCACGCATCGTAGCGACTATATCAGTCACGGGGAGACCTCACGGTAGCCAGGAAGGGCGCTCGTTGGACGCACGGGTCCGAGCGCCGGGTCTATGCGCGAGATCGACGTTTGGCCGGCTCGTGCAACGCTGCTACATACTCGCGGTGTCCCTCTCCTCGCGCCCGGAGCGTCTGCCGTGCACGCGATCGTAGTCGGGGCGGGCATGGCCGGGCTGACGGCCGCCAGCGTGCTCGCCGAGCACTGCGAGCGCGTGGTGGTGCTCGATCGAGACGAGCTCGACGGAGGTGCGACGGCGCGGCGGGCGGTGCCCCAAGGCCACCACCTGCACCTGCTGCTGACCACCGGGTTTCGAGCGCTGCGCGAGCTGTTCCCCGGCCTGCCGGAGGAGCTGCGCGCCGCCGGAGCGCTGGCGCTCGACGTGGGCCAGGAGCTCCGCTACCGCCGCCGTGGCGGGCTCAAGCAGCCGTTCTCTGGTGATCTACACACGGTCGCGGTCTCGCGGCCCACGCTCGAGGCGCTCGTGCGGCGACGCGTGAGTGCCCTGCCCAACGTGGAGCTGCGCGGTCGCAGTCCGGTCGCACGGCTCCACGCCGAGGGCCACCGCATCACCCAGGTCGAGCTCGAGGGCGGTGAGCGGCTGGCGGCCGAGCTCGTCGTCGATGCCGGGGGCCGCGCCTCGCGGATCGCCACGTACCTCGAGGCGCTGGGCTGGGCGATGCCGCCCGCGACCGAGATCGGGCTGGGTCTCGCCTATGCCTCGCGGTTCGTGCGGCTGGCCGACGATCCGGAGCGAAGCTGGAAGGTGCTCTACGTGGGGCCCGCAGCCGGCACGTGGACGCGCGGCGGGGCGATCATGCGCGTCGAGGGCGAGCGGGCGATCGTCACGCTCGCCGGCTACGGGCGCGACCACCCGCCGCTCGACGATGCCGGGTTCTCGGCGTTCGCGGCCGAGCTCGGCGAGGAGTTCGCGGCGGCGCTGCGCACGTCAGCGCCACTCACCACCGCGCACCGGTTCAACATCCCCGCGATGCGGCGGCACCACTTCGAGGCGCAGGCGCAGCACCCCGTGGGGCTGCTCGTGATCGGCGATGCGCTGTGCATGCTCGACCCCGCCTATGGTCAGGGCATGAGCGTGGCGGCCGAAGAGGCCCGCCTGCTGCGAGCGCTGCTGCGCGAGCGCACCGCGCTCGAGGGGCTGGCCCGGCCGTTCTATCGCGGGGCCAAGCGCATCATCGATCGAGCCTGGGTCCCCACGCTGCTCGAGAATTTTCGCCGCCCCGGAGTCGAGGGCAAGCGGCCCGTCGGGCTCGGCCCGTTGCAGTGGTACGTCGGGCACGTCATGGAGCTCGCCGATCGGCACCCGCACGTGCACGAGGCGCTCGAGGAGAGCCTGCACATGACCGCCGGTCCGCTCGGGTTGCTGCGCCCGGCGGTGCTGCGCCGCGTGCTCGCCCGCGCGGTGGGCTTCGCGGGCTGACGCGTCAGCCGGCGCCGCGCTTGGCCGCGAACGGCCGCGGCAGGAACCGACCGGTGCCCCGCCGGTACTCGCCGTACTGGCGCGCCAGCGCGCTCGTGGCGAACTTGCGCTCCTCCATCACCGCCGACTGTCGATACACGAAGAACATGAAGATCGAAGTAGGCAGCAGCCACCACGCGGCGAGGCCGACCGGTGCGGCGAGGAACGCCAGCGAGTATGCGGTGTAGAACGGGTGGCGCACGAAGCGATAGGGACCGCCCGTGATCAGCCGCTGCGGTACGTCCTTGGAGTACGCAAACGTCAGCCGGTGCTCGCGAACCGTTCGCCACGACCACCAGAAGACCGTCAGCGAGAGCACATAGAGCGAGAGCGCAGCTGCGAGCATCCTCGGGTCGAGCTGCGACTGCCCCACCCCGCGCCACACGAGGAGGCCCAGGTGCACCAGCGCGATCGTGGAGCCCACCTCGGTGATGAGGTACATCGGCAGGGTCTTGCGCTCGGGCTTCACGAAGTAGAAGCGGATCCCAAAGCCGAAGCTGAGGAAGCAGGTGAGCCCTACGAGAAGTGTGATCCAGGCCAGCGTGCTCATGGTGTCGTCTTGGGTGGCTCGCGATCGCCCGCGGCGACCCTCGCGAGGCTCGGCTCGATCTCCTCGATCGTCTCGGGGCGCTCCATGTGGCTATAGCGAATGATCCCGGTGCCCCGTGGAATCGCTCGCACGTCGATCTCGTTGCGCGCGCCGCTCGGGCGCGTGGTCAGGAACGCGATGAAGCGCCCGTCGCCCGCGCGCACGTCTTCGTCGATGACCATCGCCTCACCCGGCATCGAGTAGCGGTCGTACACACTGATCCCGAAGAACCTGCAGGCCGGCAGCACGCCCTCGACGACCAGATCGGTCTCACGACAGTCGTAGAAGAAGATGAAGCCGGTGACCGCGGGATTCTGGGCAAAGCGTGGGTCGCGGTTCACGTGGGCGCGGCGGTTGACCAGCGCCTCGCGCGAGCGCGCGCCGGTGTAGGCCAGCGCGCTCTCGTCGACCATGCGAGCGTTGCGACGCGCGACGAGCTCTTGCAGCACGAGCGGGAGCGCGATCACGAGGACCGCGATCACGGCGAGGTGAACGAACACGCTCATGCGCGCCTCCGCAGCGGCCCGCGGTGGGGGAATACCGAGCGCAGCCGCGCGAGGGTGCGCGCGGGCAGCACGAGCCGCTCGCCCCAGCGGACCTCCGGGTAGTGCAGGTCGACCCCGTCCTCGAACAAGTAGTGGCGCAGCGCCAGCATCCCGTGGTGATGACCGGCAGGATCGAGGGCGTTGGCGGCGTCGGTGGGCTCGTGGCCGATGGTCAGCGAGTAGCTACCGTCGTCCGCGTAGTGGATCTGGTCGGCGTCGAGGCTGGGCGGCAGCGACTTGGCCTCGCCCCGCAGGTGCTCGGGGAAGTAGAGCGTGATGTTGGCGTGCCGGCACGGCAGGCGCCGCCCGTGGATCCGCACCGGGGAGCCGGGAGCGATGTGCACATAGGAAAAGAAGTTCCAGTCGCCGCCGTGCGGGGTCATGGGGAACGGCCCCATGCGCTGCGCCAGCACCCGCGGGATGGCGTCGGGGTTGGGCGCGGGCTGGGTCGACAGCCAGCGGGGGCGCCGGGTGAGCGGACGACCGGCAGCGCCGCTGGGCAAGCTGCGAAAGCGAAGCAGCGTGAGCAGCTGCCCGCGGTACTGGAGCACCAGCACCACGATCGCCAGCGCGATGGCGAGGTCGAGCGCGAGCCAGGCCGCGAGGCTCATGGCGCCTCGACCCCCGGCGGCGCGTAGCCCCAGCGCTGCACCGCGGGGCCCCAGTGCTCCTCGACGGTGCGGATCACGGCCGGATCGAGCTCGTGGCGGTTCTTGCGGTAGCCCCGCTGCTGCTCGACGTAGGCCTCGAAGCGAGGTCGCGCGGCCTCGAAGCCGGGGAGGCCGAGGCCCGTGTAGATCGACTCGAGCGTGGCCAGCGGCCGTCGCTCGAGCGCCTCGAACCGCACCTCGACCAGCTGCCCCGCGGGGATCAGCGCGCGCTCGGCCTCGAAGCGCTCGGTCACCGCGGTATAGACCTCGAGCACGAGCGCCTCGATCTGCGCGCGCGTGACGTGGTGGAACGCGGCTCGCTCCATCAGCCGCTCGTAGAGCACCACCGTCGAGGGGAACACGACGTAGGGGTTGCGCACGATGTGTACGAAGCGAGCGTCGGGGTAGCGCTCGAGCAGCGCCGCGACGCGCCCGGTGTTCGCCGGGTTCTTGAGCAGCAGCGGGCGCCCGCCGCCGGCGATCGAGGCCTTGGCGATCACCTGGTGATAGGCCCGCTGCCAGCGCGCCCGCGCGGCGGGATCGGCGGAGCCATCGGCGCGCTCGAACAGGACCGTCTCGCGCAGGTAGACCGGGAGCTGCCGGGGGAACCAGATCCCGTTGATGATGCCCACGTCATCGACACACGCGAGCGCGAACTCTTCTTCGGAGGGCAGATCGACGCCGAGCGCCATCTCGTCCATCGGCCGCGTCTTGGGCAGCGCGAGCGCGAGCATGCGCCGGTGGAGGCGCAGGTCGAGCAGCGCGCAGTTCTGAAAATAGGCCTGAAAGTAGCTCAGCACCGCGAACGCGGGGTCTTGGGAGATCAGGTTGTGCAGATGCGTGGTGCCCGTGCGCCAGTGCCCAAGGATGAACAGCGGCGGCACGGGCGGTCGATGCTCGCGGACCCTGCGACCGTGCAGCACCCGCTCGAGCGCGGCGAACGGCGCGCCGGACAGCGACAGCAGCAGCACGCGCAGCGCCCGGCCACGCAGTCCCGGGTCGACGCCGCGACGCATGAACATGCGCAGCAGCGCGCTCGGGCGCGCGCCGACGAGCGGGTGCCCCATGAAGTCTTCGAACGCTCGCTTGATGCTCACGAAATTCTACTTACCGTCACGGAGCTATGTAGTCCCACACGGGTGCCCAGGCCTTGGCGGACCTGCGGCTGAACAAGCCCTCATGACCGATCTTGGCCAGCCCGAACTCCTCGGGGGTAGCCCAGATCGTCTGTTGTTGCGCACTTGGATACACCGCCATGAACAGCGGCACGGTGCGCGGGTTGGCGATCGGGTCGTCGCTGTAGGCGAAGCCGCGGATCGGTGCCTTCACCTCGCGATAGTGCTCGGGCTGGCCCGCGCCACCTGCGAGCAAGGCGGGGTCGCACGTGGGTGAGTGGCACCAGGCCTTCCACGCGTGAAAGAGCGCAGGGGACAGCGGCTCGCCTTGCCAGGGCCCGCCTTTGGGGACCTTGCCGAAGAGGCGCAGACACGCCGGGCCGTAGACGTACCAGAAGAACAGCTCGAGCGCGCGGAACTCGAGCGGCTTGAGCCGCCAGTAGGCCCAGCCCGCGCACAGGAACGCGTGCCTGGAGATGCGCGCGTGATTGTGCGCGAGCCCGACGATCCACGCACCCGCGCTGTGACCGATCGCGGCCATCTCGAGCTCGGGATGGAGCCGGTCGAGGTGGGCGATGGCCGCGGGCATGTCGTGGCGGCCCCAGTCGGTGATCGTGGAAGGATCATCGCGGAGCTCGGGCCCGATCGACCCGCCCTGAGCACGATAATCGTAGAGGAGCACCGCCGCCCCGCGCACGGCTCCCTCCCTGGCGAACCGCAGGTATCGCTCCTTGCGGATCGCGACGCCGGGCGAGAGCAGCACCGTGAGGCGCGGTGACTCGGGAGCGAGGAGCAGGCCCGACAGCTTGCGACCATCCTCGGTCGCGATCTCGATGTTCTGCTCGCGGATCTCCATCGACAGAGTCAGAGTCAGCGTTCTCGCGGTCGAACCATAGCCCGAGGGTTGGGGTGCGACAAGGCGAGGATTGCACGCGATTGGTTTCGCGCTCGTCGCCGATCGATCGTGGGGAGACCTCACGCGGCCGCGCACGCAAGCGCAAGAGTGAGCGTCCCCGATCGTGGGGCGGTTCTGCTACGCACGCACTACCGCTCGCCTCGAGCCTCCGCTGGAGAACAACAACGATGACGTCCAAGCTGCTTCCTTTCGCCGTGCTCGCGTGCCTCGCCGTCGCGTGCAATCCCCAACCCGAGCAGAAGAAGAAGGACGCCGCACCGGCCGACGACGGCGGATCGCCGGCTGAAGAGCCGGGCCCGATGGGCTTGCCGCCGATGGCCAAGTTCTTCACGTCGGGGCTCGACAAGCCCGGGCCCTACGAAGAGCCGCGTCAGTCGCCGGGCTACGAGGACGGCAAGCCGCATCACATGGTGCTCGAGCTCGACGGCTCGATCGCCGAGCTCGAGTCGCTCGAGCTGCTCGGCGGCAGCATGGGCAAGCCGCTGCGCGAGCTCACCGATGCGCTGCAGGCCGCGGCCGCCGACGCCAGTGTGAAGGGCCTCGTGGTCCGCGCCGCCGATGTCTCGCTCGACATGGCCACCGCCGAGGAGCTGCGCGGGCAACTGCTGGCGTTCAAGGGCGACGGCGCGCGACCGGTCCGCTGCCACGCCGAGGTCGCCAGCAATGCGGTCTACTACCTGCTCACCGCGTGTGACGAGCTGGCGCTGGCCCCCGGCGGCGAGCTCGTGATCCCCGGCCCTGCGGCCACGCCCGTGCACGTGAAGGGCTTGCTCGACAAGCTGGGCGTGCAGGCCGACTTCCTCCACGTGGGCGACTTCAAGGGCGCCGCCGAGCCGCTCACCCGCGAGGCGCCCTCCGAAGAGATGATGCAGACGCTCGACGCGATCATCGCTCGCGCCTACGACACCCAGGTCGCGGGCATGGTGGAGGGTCGCCACATCGACGAGGCCGCCGCCAAGGCGGCGATCGATCAGGCGATGGTGCTCGCGAGCGATGCGGTGGAGCGCAAGCTCATCGATGACGTCGCGACCTGGGAGGCGTACCTGGCCAAGGCCACCGGCGAAGTCGCGTGGAAGAAGCACCGCAAGAAGAACGACGCGCTCGCCGACTTTGGCGCGCTGCAGCGCTTCTTGGGCCTGCTCCCCCCCGAGCGCCCCAGCGAGCCCCATGTGGCCGTCGTCTATGCAGTGGGCAACGTGATCGATGGCAAGGGCAGCGGCACCGTCGGCGCGCGCCAGGAGATCGCCTCGCGCACGCTGGTGGCCACGCTGCGCGCGCTGGCCAAGGACGACGGCGTGAAGGCCGTCGTGCTGCGGATCTCTTCGGGGGGTGGCAGCGCGCTGGCCTCCGAGCAGATCTGGCACGCGGTCGCCGAGGTCAAGGCCAACAAGCCCGTCGTGGTCTCGATGGGCGGCGTGGCGGCCTCGGGCGGCTACTACATCGCCACTGGCGCCACCAAGATCTACGCCAACGCCAACACCCTCACCGGCTCGATCGGGGTCGTGGGCGGCAAGATCGTGGTGGGGCCTGCGCTCGAGTCGATCGGCGTGAAGAGCTACGAGGTGCACCGCGGTGAGCGAGCGCTGATGGGCTCGGCGATGACGCCGTGGACCGAGCCCGAGCGCGCGGCCGTGCAGGGCATGATGGAGAGCGTGTACGAGGCGTTCCTGGCCCACGTGGCCGAGGGCCGCGGGATGCAGCGCGATGCGGTGCATGCGATCGCGCAGGGACGCGTGTGGACCGGCGTCGATGCCAAGGCGAACGGCTTGGTCGACGAGATCGGCGGGCTCGAGGCCGCGCTCGCCGACGCGCGCAAGCTCGGCGGGGTCGGTGAAGACGTCGAGCTCGAGATCTACCCTGGAGATCCGACCATTCGCGATCTGATCAGCAGCTTCGGCGGGGTGCAGGCCCAGGTGAGCACGGGGATGCTCGGCAGCGTGGGCGTGCGGGCTGCGATCGAGGAGCTCGCGGCGCTCGCGGGGCCCGACCATGCGCAGGCCGTGGCCTCGCTGCTGCAGCGGGTGCACGAGCTGCGCAGCACCAAGGTATGGGCGGTGAGCTGGGTTCGGCCGCCCCGCTAGCCAGCCGCGCGCGATTCCTAGATTCACCTAGCTTCACCGAGAACGCCCGTGAGCACCACGCTCGCGGGCGTTCTCGCAATTTCGAAGATCGTCGTGATCCACCCGAGGGGGTCGGGTCTCTTGGAGGATGCACGCCCGAGCACTTCGCCCACGGCGCGCACGACCACAGGAGAACGACGAACATGAACAACGATCGCAAGCGCATCCTCTCGCACCGGAACCGCACGCCGGGCAAGGCCCTGAGCAAGGACGACCTGGCCTCCGTGACCGGCGGAGCCCGGGGCGCCCCCACGCCCGGGTGCTGCGTCCAGGGCTGCGACCCCTGCGCCCACCCCGGCCCCGGCCCGATGCCCCCCATGCAGAAGTAGTCCGCGCGAGCGCGCTCCACTTCCAACCGCGATGCGGGTGGGCCCTGCCGGCTCGCATCGCACCTTCCCGCCCTCCTTCGATCGAGCCCATCGCCATGCAGCCGTACGCCACCACCATTGCCCTCGACGTCGCCTCGGTCATCGACGAGCACCTCGCCAGCGTGGCGGCCCTGCTGGCTCAGGTGCCCGTGGGAGCGGTGACCGCTGCGGTCCAGGCTCTCGACGACACCCGCTGCGAAGAAGGCACCGCCTACCTGATGGGCAACGGGGGCAGCAGCGCGACCGCGCTCCACCTCGCCAACGACCTCGCGGCGGCGACCGTGCGTCGAGACCCCGTGCTGCGCACCCACTGTCTCAACGGGAACATGAGCACGTTCTCGGCGCTCGCCAACGACACCGGCTATGCCAACGTATTTGCCGGGCAGCTCGTCGGGCTGCGGCCGCGTGATCTGGTGCTGGTGATCTCGGCCTCGGGCAACTCCGAGAATTGCGTGCAGGCGGTGATCCGCGCGCGCGAGCTCGGAGCCCGCACGGTGGGGCTGCTCGGCTTCGACGGCGGCCGCCTGGCTGCCCTGTGCCAGGTCGCCGTGCACGTGCCCCGCCACGACTACCTGACCGTGGAAGATGCCCACGCGGTGGTCTGCCACGCGATGGCCCGCGCAATGGCCCCCGGGCCCGCCAACACCGCTCAGTAGCCCGCAGGAGTGAACCCCAAATGTGTGAAGCATCCGCTTGTGACTCAGCCCTGCCGTGGTGGCCCGTCGAGCTCGACGAGGCCGAGCTCGAGGCCGTCTCCGCGTTCTACGACGAGCTCGAGGCCGAGCCGTGCGCCTTGGACGAGACCGCCGCGCGTCGAGCCGACGCGATGATCGCCGCCGCGATGCAGCGACACCTCGGCGAGATCATGGACGGGGCCGTGCTCTCCCACTACTGCCACTTGCTCAACGGCTGGGGCGACGCGATGTGGAGGGGCCACCGGCTCGCGGAGGGCCTCGCCAGCTTCTGTCGCGGCGATGCCGACGGTCACCCCTATCTCGTGCAGTACGATCGCGACGGCGATTTCCACCCGGGCCAGACCCTCGCCTACGCGGTGATGGCCGGGGTCGATCCCGACGCTCCGGTCGCCGGCCTGGGCTGCTCGCTCCGCGCGCTCTACGAGCACAGCCGCACGCTGCAGACCGACGAAGGCGCAGAGCTCGGTCACCTGTTGTTCGCGCTCGCGCACCTCGGCGTGGACGTGAGCACTCGCTTCGCCGTGCCGGGCGGACACACCGATGTGGCCGGGCTGATGGAGCGGGCGATCGAGGGCCATCACCACGGCCACTTTCGCGTGTGTCGCAAGGTTCACCTCACCGAGGGCATCTGCGCGGCCGCGGCCATGATCCCGGGGCTCGAGTCCCACCGTGCCCAGGCGCAGGCCTTCCTCGACGGGCAGCTCGACCTCATGCTGCTGCTGGCGCTGGCGCTCGAGCGCGGCCGCGACCCGGAGCACGCAGCCGAGCGCGTCGCCCCGGGCGGGATCGTGCACGCGCTGCGCCAGACCCTCGCGGTCGCCGATCACTTCGAAGACCACGTGTTCTTGGCCGGCCACTACATCGAGCTCGCCGTGTTCGCCGGCGGCATGGGCTACGAGATCTCGCCGCATCATCGCGACGCGATGGTGCGCATCGCCAACGCGATCGATCAGGCGATTCCCACGTGGCTCCCGCGCAGCCCGTTCGCCGAGCAGTTCTTGTTCTACGGCCACTATCGTCGCGCGCTCACGCTGCTGCCCGGGTTCTTGCGCGCCTATCCGCAGCCGTGGGCCCCGAGCCCGGCGGAGCGCGCCGCGTTCACGGTCGACTTCGATGCACTCGCCGCCGACGAGGTCGCCCGCACGCTCGCGCCGCTCGAGACCCCCGCGCGTGCGTGGTCGGGCGCCTTCACCACCGCGCCCGCCAAGACGATGCGCCCGGAGTTCGCAGCCGTCGTGGACGCGTTTGCGGCCCTCGCCCCCGCCGAGCTGGCGCCGCGTGGCTTTCGCTCGCACTTTCGCCACATCCGCCCGGCGGCGTGGCCGTTCGCGCTGCACTACGAGCTGCTCGACTACGATGGTCACGCGCAGGCGTTCACGCTCGAGATCCACCTCGAGAGCGACGCCGTGCGCCCGCTTCGCGAGACCCTGGCCGCCCTGCTCGAGCCCGTGCGCGCGCGGTTCCCCGAGCGCTACGTCGACTGGGAGCCGCACTGGGGGCGCGAGCGCGGGCGCCTGCGCGTGGCGATGCACGAAGAGACGCCGCCCG
>JBFIJN010000228.1:0-13774 GCA_041600735.1 Nannocystaceae bacterium | reverse complement strand
GCCGCGATGTGCGGGAGATCCGTGATCGGGGCGAAGCACGGCGGATCGTGCAAGCCCTGTGTGCCGAGGGTGGCGACCACTTCGCTCGCCAACTCCTCGAGAGCCTGGGTCCCACGTCCACCCTCGGGCATGACGACGAGAAGGAGCGGCTGATCCAGTCCCTGCTCGACGGATCGGTCGTCCTGGTGCGGCAACGAGGAGCTCCGCGGCTGCTGGATCCGCAGAAGGCGGAGTGGATCTCCAATCTGGCGGCCGGGGACGGCGGTGGAACGGAGCCCCCGCCCGTGCGGAGGGACGAGGACGAGACCACATGGTTCGAGGTCCGGGTGCTCGACGAGTTGGGTCAACCTCTGGAGGGACTGGCGCTGAGGCTGTTCGTCGACGGCATCGACCATCGGGTCTCGACCAATGCCAACGGTACGGCACGGATCGACGGCGCGACGCTGAGCAATGCGACCGTGACCATCGATGACCTCGGTGCCTTGCGCTCGGTCGTGCAACCACGGTGGGAGCAAGCTCGCGGAGGCGAGTGGATAACGGTCGAGCCCGAGCACACCTACCTCGGCGCTCGTTCGCCGCTGCCCATCGTACGCATCCGAAGCAAGACTCTGCACACGCTCGTCGTGCAGCCGCGGGTGATCCTGGCCCGGATCAAGGGCATGCTCTTCGATACCAGCAAGTCGTTCCTGCTGCCCAACGCGATTCCCCACCTGCCTCGGCTCACGGCGCTCTACCAGAATGGTCGCGACTCGAAGCTGTTGCTCGTAGGCCACACCGACACGACTGGCGACGCCGATGTCAACGATCCTCTATCGCTCGCGCGTGCCGAGGCGGTCGCGGCATTCCTTCGGGATGACCCCGAGCCGTGGCAGTCATCGCGAGACGAAGGACTTCAACATTCATGATCTGTTGGAGATCGAGCCCGACCTTCTCCTTCCGCATCCGAACACTGGTGAGCCCGTGGTCACCGTCGAGAAGGGGCGTACGAGGGACTATCCAGGCCGGGTCGATGCGCTCAGGATCGTCGTTCCGGACGAGACACGTCTGGTGGAGCTAGACATTACGATCAAGGCATCGGCCACGAAGATCTTCAAGTCCGATGGCCCGGCCGGTACTCATGGACGGTTCCTGCTTCGCCTGGTGTTCGATTACTTCATGGTCACCAGGGAGGGGCAAGAGTTCGTCGCTCGCAATGACGGAGGACATTACCATGCGGGGACGGCGGGTGCGTGGTTGAGGAGATCGTCGTGAAGGAAGGCCCAAACACGATGAGCCAGCGGCTATCGAAGTTCGGCTTGTCCGCGATGCTCAGCGTGATGGCGTGCCGCGATGAGCCACTGGCGGCCGAGCCATCCACGGCCGACTCTCAGAAAGCGCCGGTTGTCTCGGTGGCCGCGCCGGAGGTGGTGAAGCCCGTCCACACGGAGGCGGCGTCCCCGGAGCCCAAGCCAGCTCCCGAGCCGAGTCCCGAGGTCGATCCCGAGCCGAAGCCCGAGCTCGAGGCCGTGTACACGCCACCGAGCATCAGTCGATCCGACGACCGTCTCATTGTCTCGAATGCTGACGCCTTCGAGTTGGTCCTCACCCCCCGCGGGTTGGCGTTCATTCAGTCGGCGCAGCTGTGGATCCTCGACGAGCGCGAGATGACGCTCCAGCACGTTTCCACGTCGAATGTCCCGCATGACCTTGCTTGCGACGGACGTTGGCTCTACTGGCTCGACCACCCCGTGAACGGCAAGCTGAAGCTCCCCTCCGGGACCGCCGAGTTCCTTCCGCCGATGTCGTATGACGACTGGGGCGGGGACTTGGCCGTTGGGGACGTGCTCTACGGGATCAGCCGCGGTGACATCCATCGATTCGCGAACGATTGCATCTCGCGGGTCGCGACGTTGGATGATCTTCCGGTGGGTTCTTTGCCCGGGTTTGCTGCCGGCGATCGAGTGGTCGTCCTACCCGTCGCCGAACGAGGCTTTCGCAGCGACGAAGCGCCGGTCTCCCTGCTACGGTGGCGGGTCGACGGGACGTTCACGAAAATCCCCATCCATAGGTACCTGACGACCGTCGAGTGGTCGGTGCGCCGCGACGGCACGGTGGTGTTCCTCGGTGAAGACGACCAGGTGCTGCGCCTGGATGCCAAGGCCTCCAGCGCGCATGTGCTGTTCGTGGAGCCCGGTATCAAGGCGGTTTGCTGGTGCGGCAAGGACGTCTGCACCTACGACGCGGACGACGACGTGATCCGTCGCCACCGTCGCGCCGCGGCCGAGTCGACCATCATCGTCGATCGTGTCGGCCAGATCGGGAACCTGGCCTGCGGGGCGCATCGCATGGCGTGGTCGGCGATGGACGAGGACGAACGGACCAGCAAGATCTTCCTGGTGAACACACGTTGACCGGTAGGCTCGTTGGATCCGCCCGTGTCGCTCGCGCGAGCGTGTCTCGCCCTCGTCTCGCCCTCCGGCTCAGTCTCTCTTCACGCCTCGCCCGCGTAGGGCTCGCTCCCCGGCGATCGATACCGATCCAGCGGGCTGCGCTGCGCATCGCTGCCGTAGAAGCGGCCGTTGCCCGCGGGCTCTCCGAACAACAAGAACATCGGCGCCCGCGTGCCTTCGGCGGGGGGCTTCATGCCCATCTCCTCCTGCGTCCTCCCGCTGGACTCGGAGTACGGGCGGGTGAGATCGGTCGCGATGAAGCCCGGGGTGCACGCATTGATCCGCAAGCCCGGATTCTCGCGCGCCAGCATCACGGTGTACGCGTTGGCACATGCCTTCGACAGCCCGTAGGCACCGCCGTCGCCCAGCCCCTTGGCGGCGAACGCTTCGGGTCCGTCGAGCGCCAAGCACTCCTCGATCAAGGCCTCGAGCTGCGGCCAGGTCACGGCCGGGTCCACGAACGCACGCTGGCGCTCCGGGCTGCAGTTGCTGACGAAGCTGGGACCGGAGGCCGACGTGATGTTGACGATGCGTCCGTGGGTGGGATCGAGCAAGGGCAGGAAGGCCTCGCACACCCGTCGAACACCAAGTGTGTTGACCTCCAGCACCGCCCGGAGATCGGACATTCCAACGCCGATCCCCGCATTGTTCACCACGGCATGGAGCGGGCTCGCACTCCGCTTCAAGCTCGTCGCGACCCGGCCCGCGGCGTCACGCACGGAGGCATCGCTCGCAACGTCGATCTCGACGACCTCGATGCGCTCACTCCAATCGGGGTGCGCAGCGACGAGACCCTCCCGCCCGGCGCGACCGCGGCCCAGATCCCTCGCGCCGAGGAACACGAACGCATCCTCGTGCTGCTCGACGATCGCAGTAACGAGCGCGAGCCCGATGCCCTTGTTGGCTCCCGTGACCAAGATGTGTCTCATCGTTGCTCCAACCGTATCACTCCACTCGTGGGGCTCGGTCACCGTCGACCCGTACCGGGTGCTTGGCCTCGCAACGAAGTGCGGCGCCCGCCTCGCCGTCCGCTCGCACGCACAGCTCGACCCGCTCGTCCGCCTCGAGGACCGACTCGTAGAGCTCGAACGTCGACCCCGCGAGGGCCAGGCCGCGGCGCTGGAGGTAGCCGCGAGCGGCGTCGTCGAGCTCGACCTCCGCGGTCGAACCCAGCCGAGCTCGCGGCAGCTGCAGGTGGGTCGTCTGCGGATCCACGGGACGCCCGTCGACCTCCACTGCGGTGATCCGCTGCTCGAGCAGGGCCCAGGTCCCGAGGGGTGCGTCTCGATCGTCGTCATGGCGCACGCCGACCTCGTAGGCCACGCAGCGCCGGCCGGTCAGCGGGGCGGTCAGTAGGTCGCCGACGGCCCGCGC
The DNA here is from genome assembly GCA_041600735.1 of Nannocystaceae bacterium. Lineage (GTDB taxonomy): Bacteria > Myxococcota_A > Polyangia > Nannocystales > Nannocystaceae > Paraliomyxa. The sequence goes on along the minus strand of JBFIJN010000228.1, from coordinate 9,971 downwards.
CGCTCCGGCCCGCACCTCCAGCTGCTGCGCGTCCGGGGGCAAGGCCATCGACCAGCGGACGGGCAGCGTCGGGGGCGGACCGCGGTGTAGCGTCGCCGTGCGGTAGTTGCTGAGCCCCGCAACGAGGCCGGCCAGGCCGCCCACCACCGCCACCCCCCACAGCGTGCCGATGAACGAGAGGCCGAGCGTGGCCCCCACCACCAGCCCGACCATGCCCCGCGCGACCATCGGGCGGGCGCCTCGGCGGCGCACGTCGGCCCGCAGCTCTTCGTCCTCCCGCAGGGCCAGCGCGGCCGAGTCTCGCCCGAGCTCGATCCAGCTGCGATGATCGCAGTGGGTGCACGCAGGCTGGCGCGCGAGCGCGGTGCTCTCGTCGTGGCGATGTGGGGTGGCGGCAGGCGAGGCCGGCCACGCGAGCTGCCCGCAGTCGATGCACAAGAGCGCGCCGTCCACCGCGGCGGCCTCGGGCTCGCCTCCCTGCACGCGACGAAGCTGGCGTCGCTGCTCCCGCCGCAGCTGCGAGCGTCGCCCCTCGTGGCGAGGGCTCGGCCCCGCGCGCACCGATACGCCCCCGCTACCCGACACTCACGCATCCTCTCGTGGCCCGCCCGCACGCGCAACCCGGCGTGGCCGCACGCACGAGCGGGCGCGGCCGCACGCCCGAGCCCTCAGTCGTCCGCGAACTCGCCGAGCACCAGCCGCGCGCGCTCCTTCTCCGACGTCACACGGCGCGTCGAAGCGCCCAGCTGCCAGCCGACGAACACGAGCGCGATGACGATGCCCAGCACGACCCACTCGAGCGGCTTCAACGCGGCGGGCGAGCCGGGGATCACCATCGCGAGCAAGATCCCGCCCGCCCCGATCGCGGCGATGCTCGGCAGCAACCTGCCGCCCGGCAGACGGAACGGCCGCTTCATGTCCGGCGCGCTCTTGCGGAGCTTCATCATCGAGAAGGTGACGCCGAAGAACGCGAGCGACATGCAGAACGAGCCCACGTTGATGAACACCCCGAGCGCGCCGGTGCCGAGGCAGGCCCCCGCGGCGGTGAACAGGCCGCCGAACACGATCGCGTTGGACGGGGTGCCGTACGCGGGGTGAGCGTGGCCGAGCGAGGGCGGGGCCATGTGCCCGCGCCCGAGCGCGAACAGCACGCGCGAGCCCGCCAAGAAGAACCCGTTCCAGCTGGTGAACAAGCCGAGCGCGGCCGCGAGCAGCACGAGGTTGGCGAGCAGCGGCGAGTCGAAGGCCTGCTCGAAGGCGACGGCCGCAACGAGGTCCTCGCCGAGGAGCTCGGTCCAGGGCCCGCTCATCCCGACCGCGAGGATCACGAGGATGTAGAAGGCGGCGGCGCCGACGATCGACACGACGATGAGGCGAGCCAGCGCCCTGGGTGAGACCGCGACGGCGGCCTCTTCGGAGACCTGCGGGATCGTGTCGAAGCCGACGAACCAGAACGGCACGGTCACGAACACGGCGCCCATGCCCGCGAGCGCGGTACCCCAGCCGTTCGCACCGCCCTCGGCGGTCTGGCCCAGCAGCGGGGGCAGGTTGTCGAAGCTCCCGCCGATGATCCCGGTGCCGATGAACGCGAGCGTGGCGAGCCCGAACAGCAGCACGAGCAGCGCTTGCAGCTTGGCCGCGGCCTCGATGCCCCGGTAGCTCACCCACGTGAGTGCACCGGTCGCCGCGAGCGCGAACGCCAGCTCGGTCGCGTGCACGGTCTGCCCGGCCACGCTGTAGATCGGCCAGTACGCGAGCCCTCCGGGCACGAGGTAGCCGACGACCTTCGTCACCGAGATCGCCTCGAACACGCACACCGCCAGGTAGCCGAACGCGAGGAAGGCGCCGATCGCATACGACTTGCTCGGTCCGTAGGCGCGGTACGAGTACGCGACCTCACCGCCGGCGACCGGCAGCATCGAGCACAGCTCGGCGTAGCACAGGCCGATCACGAGGATCAGCGCGCTGCCGGCCGCAAACGCCAAGATCGCGCCTACGGGCCCGGCACTGCCCAGCCAGCCGCCAAGCGCAGTCACCCAGCCCACGCCTATCATCGATCCGAAGGCGAGGGCGAAGAACCCGAGCTGACTCACGCTCTTGCGGAGCTCGGGACGATCGAGATCAGCCATGGGGTCGAGGGTGCCCTCTCGGTTGCACACGCTGCAACCTCTCGCATCCTCACCACCGCTTCGCCCGCAGCGCAGAGCGAGTAGATCGACGTGATCACGTCGATCACGTCGATTACGTCGATCACGTAGATCACTGCTTACGGACGCACAGCGAGGGTTCGAACCTCGACGCGCTGACACTCGAGCGCGATGCCGGTCAACGAATCGCCAATGTAGTGGAAGCGGACCCCGGTTGCGACGCGATCGCTTGCGCACCTGCGCGCGGTCTCCCACGTGCCAGTGCAGTTCGGGCGCGTGAATTCGGCGTCGTAGGCTGAGCTGTGGGTGACCTGACCGGTCGCGGAGATGTTGGCACCCAGCAATCGGATCCCCTTGACGCGAGTGCGTTTGGCATTCATGCACACTTGCACGCCCGCCGCGGTGTTGACGCTGCCATCGAGCTGGCGCCCGCCCGCCGACGGGACCATCACCGTCTTGGCAGACCCTGGTGACGCCGAGCACCGCGAGGTCGCGACCACCGGGGTCTTCGTCTCGCGCACCGGGTTCCTCGGCGACTGCGGTCGTTCGAACCAGTACCTCGCGTCGTTCTTGCAGGGCCGGTCACCCTTCTCGAAGGAGACGAGCCGCGAGAGGAAGGCCGGCACCCCGGGCTGCCCCGAGAGGAACAGTCCGGCTCTGCCGCTGACGCCGGTCGTGGCGAGGTCACCGGTGGGGACGAGGATCGTGCCATCGCCGGGCGCGGGTGCGGGGGCGGCCGCAACCGCGGGCGCTCCGAGCAGCAGGCCGAGCAGGCTGGCGGCCAGGGCGGTCCGAGTTCGGATCGAGAGCAGGCGGGGTGAAGCGGGGATGGCTCGGTTGGTCATGGGGCTCACCCGCGAAGACCGGCCCGCTCGCCCCGCGGATTAAGGTTTCTTCGGCCGGTCCGTAGCGGGGTCCTCGAGCCAGCGCGTGATGGTCGTGACCATCGCCGGGTCCTCACCGCCGGCCAGCCCCTCGAGCGCGAGCTGGAGCTGCTCACGGGCGCGTGGGCGTGCAGCGGCGGGCAGCGACACGGCCAGGGCGTAGCGGGTCTGCGCCAGCTCGGCACCACGCGCGCCGTGGCCTACCCGGATCTGCAGCGCCTCCTCGGCATCGCGCTCGGCCTCGGCGTCGCGACCGAGCGCATGCAGTGACAGCGCCCGCTGCGTGAGCACGTGGGCCACCAGCGGGTGATCGGATCTCAGGGAGGATCGCCAGATCTCGAGCGCACGTGCGAAGCTGGACAGGGCACGCTCGTGCTCCTCGCGCGCCGCATGGACCTCTCCGAGGTTGTTGAGCGGGTGCGCGAGCGAGGCGTGCTGTGGACCCGAGGTCTCTTGCATCAGCGTGATCGCGCGCAGCAGCGCGGCCTCGGCCGCGTCCCAGCGCTTCATCTGGATGTCGAGGGCGGCGCGGTTGTTCGCGAACGTGGAGAGGCGCGGGTGGTGCTCTCCGTACACTCGCAGCAGGATCGGCTCGGCGGCGGCAAAGGCCGCGGTGGCGGCCGCGTAGTCGCCCGCGCGGCGCTCGAGCACGGCGGCGTTGGTGAGCGTCTCGCCGAGCTCGCCCTCGAGCCCCGCCGCTTCGAAGGCCGCCGCCGCGCGTCCAAATGCCTCGCGGCCGGCTTCGTACTCGCCGCGCAGCAGCGCCGCGTTGCCGCGCTGCATCGAGTTGCGGCCGACCAGCGGCGCCGGGCTGCCCACCCGCCGGGCGAGGGCCTCCGCCAAGCGAGCCCACCGCTGGCCCTCTTCGGGTCGCTGCAAGACGATTCCGACCACGTGCGCCGCGGTCACGGCGATCGTGGATCCGATCGTGTCGTCACCCCCGGCGAGCGCATGGACGAATGCCGTCTCGAGCTGGAGCTCGGCCCCCTGCGGATCTCCGGCCAGAGCGAGGAACGCACCCACGCGGTAGCGGGCGTCGGCGATCGAGGGCTCGTGTCCGAGCGCGAGGGCCTCGGCCAGGCGCGCCCGCGCTTCAACCAGGCCTTCTTCGTAGCGACCGGCGTGGTGGAACGATCGCTGTCGCGCGAGGTCGCGGCGGAGCTCCTCGATCTCTCGCCGCGCCCTTGGATCTTCGGGCAGGGGGCTCGTGCGGTCGATCCGCTGCAGCTCCTCCACGTTGGCGCACACCGAGATCGGGGTCAGCGCGTCGACGGCATCGCTGGCGAGGATGACCGTGCTGGCGTCCGCGCTCGCGAACACATCCAGTAGACCCTCGACCTCGGCCAGCCGCCGATCGAGGCAGCGCAGGCGCAGCTCGAGCGTGGTGGTCGACTGCTGGCCGCGCACGTGGGTGGCTTCGCAGGCGTCGAGCTGCATGTGCGCGTACTGTCGGGCGTAGTCATCGATCCGGCCGCGGACTCGCTCCCAGGCATCGGCGGCGAAGGCCGTTCTGCTGGCCGCGAACGCGTCCTCGAGCTGCGTCTTCGTCGTCGCCGTCCACTGGCCGGACATCGTGTCGTCGATCGCTTCACACGCGATGGGGGGCTCGCTTGCGCTGGGGATCACCACCGCAGCCGCCGCGGCTCCCAGGGCCCCCGCGGCCAGTCCGGCGAGCGCCAGCCGTCGCCGACGGCCGCGTCGGCGCGTACCCTCGAGCTCGTCGATCAACGCGAGCATCGAGGGGTAGCGCGCGGCGGGCTCGAGCGAGAGCGCTCGATCGATGATCTTGCGGAGGCCGCGGGGGCAGCTGCGCCCCGCTAGCGCGGCGGTGGGTGCCCCTTGGTGCATGGCGGCGAGCAGCAGCTCGGGGGTCGCGCCCGCGAACGGGCGCCGTCCGAGCAGCGCCTCATAGAGCGCGACGGCGAACGCGAACTGATCGCTGCGCGCGTCGGCCCCCTCCCGCCGCAGCTGCTCGGGAGCCATGTACGCGGGCGTTCCCACGAGCGCGCCGGTACCCGTCATCGACATGCTCGCGTGGGGCACGGGCTCGGCGGCCTCGCCTTCGTCGAGCTGCGTGCGCGCCACCCCAAAGTCGACGACGAGCGGCTCCGTGTCGGCGGTGACCAGCACGTTGTCGGGCTTGAAGTCGCGATGGACGAGGCCGGCTTCGTGCGCCGCCGCGAGGCCGCGAGCGGCCGCCACGAACACGTCGAGGATCTCGGCGTACCCTCGCGGCGAGCTCGACCACTCGGCCAGCGTCGTGCCCTCGACGAAATCCATCGCGATGAACACCTGACCGGCGTGCACGCCCACGTCGTGAACCGCGACGACGTTGGGGTGGCGCAGCTGGGCGAGCGCCCGAGCCTCCCGCAGCAGGCGCTCGGCCGCGCGGGCGTCGGCGCGAGGCCCTCGCAGTAGCTTGAGCGCGATCTTGCGATCGAGCTTGGGGTCCCACGCCTCGAACACGATCCCCATCGCGCCCGCGCCGAGCCTGCGGTGCACCACGAAGCGCCCGACCTCGAGCCTTCGCGGCGCCGCGAGCTCGGGAAACAGTCGCTGCCGCACCACCTCGAGATCGACCCGCGCCGGGACGTCGATCTCCGGCATGGTAGCCCGCAGCTCGGCGGCCAGGTCAGCGGCCAGGGTATCGCTCGGGGCTTCCCTGTCGGGCTCGAACGGAGTTCCTGCCACGGAGGCAGTGGTACCATCGGTTCGTGTCGATGTCCGATCTCGAGCTGCTCCACGCTTGGTCTCGCGGCGACTCGCAGGCGGGCAACGTGTTGTTGGAGCGCTACTTCGGGCCGCTGCATCGGTTCTTCGTGAACAAGGTCGACCAGGAGATCGACGACCTGGTCCAGCGCACCCTGCTGCGCTGCGTGCAGCACCAGAGCCAGGTGGCCAAGGCGCAGAGCTTTCGCGCCTATGTGTTTCGAATCGCGCGCAACGAGCTGTACGATCACCTGCGACGACTCGTCGCCGCGCGCGAGATCGACTTCACGGTCTCCTCGGTCATCGATCTGGGCACGTCGCCGTCGGTCCGCGTGGACGCCGAGGATCGCCAGCAGCGCGTGCGGCAGGCCATGCGCAGCCTCCCGGTGGATCTGCAGATCGCGCTCGAGCTGCACTACTGGGAAGACCTGTCGGGGTCCGAGCTGGCCGAGGCGCTGGAGATCCCGCTGGGGACCGCCAAGAGCCGCCTGCGCAAGGCCAAGCACGAGCTCGAGCGGGTGCTCAAGCGCGCCGCCCTCGTGGAGACGCGCTAGAGTTCGCTCCATGTCGTTCGCTCGTGAGCTCGAGGTCGCCCTGCTCGCCGTCCGCCAAGCTTCCCGCGCGTGCCGAGCGGTGCAGCGTGACGTCGATCCCCACACGCTCGCCAAGGCCGATCGCTCGCCGGTCACGATCGCCGACTTTGCCAGCCAGGCGCTCGTCGCCCGCGCGCTGCTCGAGGCGTACCCCAACGATCCGCTCGTGGGCGAAGAAGATTCCACCGCGCTGCGCGACCCCGCCAACGCGGAGCGCTTGCGCCAGGTCCATGCCCGCGTCGCCGCCGAGGTCGCGGCCGATCCTGCCGACGTGCTGCGCTGGATCGATCACGGCAACACCTCGCAGTACCACGCTCGCCAGTGGGTGCTCGACCCTGTCGACGGGACCAAGGGCTTCCTGCGCGCCGAGCAGTACGCGGTCGCGCTGGCGCTGCTGGTGGACGGCCAGGTCCAGGTCGCCGTGCTCGCGTGCCCGAACCTCCCGTACGCGCCCACGGATGCTGGGGTCGGCACGTTGTTCTTCGCCGTGCACGGCGAGGGCGCGGTTGCCGCAGCGCTGTTCGATGACGAGGGTCCCATCGGACCGATCCACGTCGATGAGCGGACCGAGCTCGCCGCCTTGCGCCTGTGCGAGTCGGTCGAGTCGGCTCACACGGCGCACGATCACTCTGCGGCGCTCGTGCACTCGCTCGGCATCACTGCACCCGTGGTGCGCCTGGACAGCCAAGCCAAGTATGGGGTGGTCGCGCGCGGCGATGCCGAGCTCTACCTGCGCTTGCCCACCCGCCCGGGCTATCGCGAGAAGATCTGGGATCACGCCGCAGGCGTGCTGGTGGTCGAGGAGGCGGGCGGTACCGTCACCGACGTCGACGGCCGCCCCCTCGACTTTGCGCGTGGCCGCGAGCTCTCGGCCAACCGCGGCGTGGTGGTGAGCCACGGGCCGCACCACGAGCGGGTGCTGGCCGAGCTGCGGCGGCTGGGGGTCTGAGCGCGGCCAGGGTATGCTGCGGCGACGGGCTCGGGTGATGGTCGAAGACGACGACGGCCAGGACCAAGGCGACGACCAGGAGATCGCGCTCCTCTATGCCTGGCGCATGGGCGACCGCGGCGCCGCCGATCGGCTGACGCGTCAGTACTACGCCCGCGTGCTCGGGTTCTTCCGCCTGCGCGTGCCCGTGTTCGCCGAAGACCTCACGCAGCGCACGTTCTTGGCCTGCACCGAGAGCATGGAGCGGGTTCGCACCACCAGCTTCCGCGCATTCCTGTTTGGCGTCGCACGCAAGATACTGCTCAAGCACTTCGAGAGCGAGTCCCGCCATGCGCACCACCTCAACGAATTCGAGGTCGGGCGCCCCCAGAGCATCTTGAGCCCGAGCGGGGTGGTCACCCAGCGCCGCGAGCATTGGTTGTTGTTGCGTGCGCTCGATCGCCTGCCCGACGAGATGCAGACCGTGGTTGCGCTCTTCTACATGGATGGCCTGCGCGCGCGCGAGATCGCCGAGGTACTCGACGTGCCCACCAGTACCATCACGACACGACTCTCGCGGGCCCGTGATGCGCTGCGGGCCGAGGTGGAGGGCCTGCGTGCGCCCGCCGAGGTGAGGCAGTCGCTGCTCTCCGACTTCGATACCTGGGCGCAGTCCCTGGGAACGATTGTTCAGCCGTTCGGGCGCTAGCGTTGAGTCCACCCGCGGGCACCCCTATCATGGGGCTTCCCGTGAACGACCTCCCCAACAACCGCCAGCAGACGATGCGCGGGCTCTCGCCCGGGACGCGGCTGGGGCGGTACACGGTGGTGCGTCGCATCGGCAGCGGGGGCATGGCCGAGCTCTACCTCGGACGGCTCGACGGACCCGAGGGCTTCTGCAAGCCCGTGGCCCTCAAGCTGATGCACCCGCATCTGTCCGACGACAAGCACTTCGCGCAGATGTTCCTCAAGGAAGCGCGAATCGCGGCCGCGCTCGAGCACCCCGCGATCGCGCAGGTGCTCGACGTGGGGGAGTTCGGCGGCGAGTACTTCATGGCGCTCGAGTACGTGCACGGCAAGGATCTGCGCAAGGTGCTCGCCGACCTCAAGGGCGTGCCGATGCCCACCGGAGCTGCGCTGCACGTGGTGCTCGAGATGGGTCGGGCGCTGCACTACGCCCATCGCCTGCGCGACCCCAGCGGGAGGGCGCTCGGCATCGTGCACCGCGACGTCTCGCCCAGCAACGTGCTGCTGTCGTTCCAGGGCCTGGCGAAGCTGGCCGACTTTGGCGTGGCCAAGATCGCCGAGCGCAGCAATGCGACGGCTTCGGGCTCGCTCAAGGGCAAGCTCGGGTACATGTCGCCCGAGCAGTGCATGCAAGAGCAAGTCGATGCGCGCAGCGATGTGTTCTCGCTGGGCGTGGTGCTCTACGAGGCCACCACCGGGCGGCGGGCGTTCAGGGCCGAGCAACCCGTCGCGGTGATGAACCGAGTCATCGATGGGGAGTGGGTGGCACCGGCGAAGTTCGTGCCCGACTACCCGCCCGCGCTGCACGAGATCCTCGCGCGCGCGCTCGAGGTCGACGTGGAGCGCCGCTGGCCCAGCGCCGAGGCGTTCTGCGAGGCGCTCGAGGGGTTCGCCAGCGCGACCGGGCTCGATACGCGCGCGGAGGCGCTCGCGTCGTTCCTGGTGGAGCGCTACGGGCAGCCCGCGCAGCCCGACCTCGATGTGCCCACGCTCGAGTTTCCGCGGCTGCGACCGCTGGCGAGCGCGCCCGTGACCGGCACGGGCACGATCGACGATGGGCCGCTCGTGCGGACCCGGTCGCGCGCGGGGAGCACGGCGGCCGCGCTCGTCTCGGTGCTGGCGGTGGGCGGCCTGCTCGGCTGGCAGGTGGCGCGCTCCACCGCCGACGAGGCCCGAGCCGCGTCGCCGGCTCCCGCTCCGCCGCCCAGCGTGGCCTCCCCGTCGAAGCTCGCCGAGGTCGAGCCGCCGGTCGCGGCCGGGGTCCCGCGGTCCGAGGCCGAGGCCGAGGCCGAGGCCGAACCCGAACCCGAACCCGACGACGGCGACGTCGAGCTCGAGCTCGACTCCGAGGGCGAGCTGGACGACGAGCTCGGGCATGGCGGCACCCCCAAGAGCTCGAGCAAGCGTCGTCGCCGGCGCAAGGCCTCCGAGAAGCGTGAGACCGATCGCGCGCGCGAGATCCTGTTTCCCACGTCGTCGCGATGATGACCGTGCCCCTCCTGCTCGCCGCCCTCGCCCTCGCCCCGCGCCCCGACGCGGACGCGGGGGTCGAAGCGTTTGCCGAGGGGCGCTACGAGGATGCGGCCGAGATCCTCGAGCGCGCCTACGCGGCCGATCCCCAGCTCCCGCTGCTGTTCGCGTGGGCGCAAGCCGAGCGCTACGCGGGGCACTGCACCAAGGCGGTTCCGCTCTATCGCGAGTACCTCGAGGGGGGCCCTCCGGCGGCGGTGCAGGAGCTGGCTCGCGCGGCGATCGAGGCGTGTGGCGAAGACCCGGAGGGCACGGCGGAGCCCGAGCCCGTCGAGGAGCCCGAGCCCGAGCCCGAGGTCACGCCCGAGCCCGAGCCACCGCCCCCGCCGCGTAGGGCCGCGCGCGATCCATGGGGGCATGCGCTCACCTGGCCGGGCGTGGCGTTGACGGGAGTGGGCGTGGGTCTGCTCAGCGAGGCCCACCGTCGTCGGGC
>JBFIJN010000227.1:0-13777 GCA_041600735.1 Nannocystaceae bacterium | reverse complement strand
GGGCGATGGTCTCGGCTGCGATCGCGCAAGAGATCACGCTCACCGATGACGGCGGCGGGGCCGTGCCGCACGTGATCGCGGGCAGCGAGACCGGCGTGGGCGGGCGCGTGCAGGTGATCCATGCGCGTCGCGATGGCGTGGACACGTGGGTCTCGTATGTCATCGCCTCCGAGGACCCGACCGGCGAGACCACCTGCGACCAGCCCCCGGTGATGCCCGGCGAAGTATGCACACTCGATCGGACCCGCTACCGCCCGCTCGCGATCGCGAGCAGCCAAGGCGGCGACGTGCGCTGGCTCTACACCGAGGTCCACGAGCTGGTGGACTACGCGTCGGAGTGCCTGCCCGAGTGCGCGTGGGCCCCCATCGCCGACATGAGCACCTACGACGTGGTGCTCGGCTGGCTCGAGGGCGGCGTGCCGCAGTCGGTGGTGCTGCTGGCCGATACGCGGCTCGTGCGAGCCAACATGGAGGTCGACGGCGAGGGCAACATGCACGTGGTCGCGTACGCCGAAGAGGTGCCCGAAGGGCCCGCGAGCGGGACCACGGTGGAGTACTTCCGCGTGGGGCTGTGAGCGCTCGCCTAGCCCCGCTCGGCCGCCGCGGCGTCGATCACACCTCGCAGCGACTCCGCCCAGTCGTCGAGCCCCTCCTGCACGCTCTCGCGTAGGGCCCGGGTCCCCGCCAGCTTCTCCAGCTGCTCGCTCAGCAGCCGCCGCCCGCGGCGGATTCGGCTGCGGATCGTGTTCTCGGGGAGCTCGAAGATCTCGGCGATGCGACGGGCCGTGAGCCGCTCCCAGAAGTAGAGCTCGAGCAGGATCTGGTGCTCGAGCGGGATCCGGCGCAGCGCGGCGAGCATGAGCCGCTGCTCCTCGCGAGCGGCCATGATGGTCGACGGACCCGCCCCGCTGTCGCACACCGACTGGGCCTCGGGATCGAAGGTCGCCCCGTCGCGGCCGCGCCTACGAAAGTGCTCGCGCAAGATGTTGCGGGCGATGCCGAACAAGTACGTGCGGAAGCTCGAGCGCTGCTCGAAGCGGGCGCGGCTCTCCACGCAGGCCATGAAGGTGCGCTGTACGAGATCCTCGACGTCGTCGTCGGCCTTGTTGGCGAAGAAGCGCCTCATGCTGCCGAAGTGCCGCACGAACAGCGCATGACCAGACTTTCGATCACCCTCGCACCAGGCACGGAAGAGCTCTTCGTCGGTGCGCCCGTCCTCTGCCATGCCTCGGGATCGTATCACCCGCAGGCCCCAACCCCGGAGCGCGGGTCAAGCCGCCGTAACTCCAAGGTCTTTCGCGATCCGGAGGTGGTGAGGGAATCGGCGTAACGGATCGGGCGACTCGACGCACTGCCCAGTGTCGAGACGAGCCCCGACCATGATCACCACCGCAGCAGCCCCTGGCCTCCATCTCCTCGTGCTCGCGCGCCACGACCTCGATGTCCACGCGGCGCGGGCCCGTGCCGAGCACGCGTGGCTGGATCTGCGGGCCCGCGGGCTGCGCGTGACGGTCCAGCACGAGCACTATGCCTTCGAAGTGCTGGCCTCCGACGACGCGGCCGCGGCGGCCATGGCCTCGCGATTGTTCTCGAGCTACTGCCGAGGTCCCGTCGATGCCCGGATCTTGGGCCCCGAGCCCGCCGCGCAGCGGGTCGCCGCGCAGTGGAACGTGCGCTTCGCTGCGGAGTACCGCCACCAATACGACCGCGACCCCGAGCGGCCAGCTCGCACGCGGTCCGAGCTCCGCCACTTTGCGCGCACCTACCCCTGCAAGTACGGCGAGATCTTGGCGGCGCTCGACATCACCACGGTCGAGAAGTGGACCGAGGGCCACGAGGCCCTGCACCGCGAAGCGACGGCGGCCTTCCGCGAGCGGACTGGCAAGTCGCTGCGCGACGCCACGGCCGCTGCCGGCCAACAGACACGATCGCCCGTCGATCCGGGCGGGACCCGCTGCACCGTCACGCTCGCCGGCCGGGCAGACCCGCCCAAGGGGTGCCACGGCCGCATCGCCATCGGCGTCGTGCTCGTCCAGCTCACCGCGGGCCTGCGCTTTCGCGGGCCCGCGCAGGAGCACCGGGTCATGCGCGAGGTCATCGACGGGCTCGCCTGGCTGGTCTCCGAGCACCCCGACGGCAACCTCACCTTCGTGCTGCGCTTCGAGGTGCCCGACCCCGTCACCCCCTCGCGTCTACCCCGTGCGGAGCAGTTCACCGACGTGCTCCGCAGGACCAAGATCGAGCTCGATGGCACGCAGCACTCGGCCGCGCTCGACATCACCGGCATCGATCCCTATCGCAAGGCACTCGCCCGCAAGCTCCGCTGCGAGGTGGGCAAGGCGATCGTGATCACCCCACACGCAAGCAACGACTTTGCCGTCGGCTACACCGAGACGCACACGTGGATCACGTACCACGACGACTGGCGCGGCCGCGGTGCCGCCACGCTGGACGGGATCGTCGCCCACGAGCTCCTCCATCACTTCGGCGCCTACGACGAGTATGTGAACGAGCACGTGCCGTGCGCGTGCGCCTCTGCGCCGCTCGATCGGGGCACCACCCCCAACGGCAACTGTCCGCGCTGCACGACGTCTCAGCAGCGCTGCGTGATGAACGGCTTCGAGCGTCGCCTGTGCGCATACACCCGCGCGGCGATCGGGTGGTACGACCTCTTCGTGGAGCTGACGACGAGCACCCTCTCCATGGCGGGCACCGACGACCGCCTGTGGCTCGACCTCGGCGATCGAGTGCTGCCGCTCGACACATGGGAACACGACGACCACGAGCCCTCGCAGCGCGCGGGCTACTGCTTCTGGGGCGTGGGTCGCAACGAGATCAAGCGCATCCTGCTGCGCAAGGAGCCGGGGAGCCTCGCGAGCGCCTGGCTCCCCGAGCAGGTAGGCGTGTGGTACCGGGGCTGGAAGGGCCGGTACAACCTGGAGAGTCCCTCCAGCCCTCCGCGATGGCTCGATGACGTGACGACCTGCTGGGCCCAGTACGAAGGCATCATCGACCACGACTACGTGACCCTCCTCGAGGTCGAGCTCGTGACCCGCGATCACGAAGGCTCCTGCAGCATGCGTCTATGGCTCGATGATCGCAGCTGGGTGCTGCCGTGCTCGATCCCCGCCGCCGCGACCGCCCTCGCGGTCGACCAGTACTCGCTCGACCCCGGCACCGGCCTTCGTCGCTCGCAGCTGCACCGCATCCGCCTCGAGCGAGTCCACGGTCACGGCGGCTACGGCGGCCCTCGTGCGCCCTCGCCGACTGCGGTCGAGGCGCTCACGATCCGCTCCAATCGCAAGCTCTTGCTCGCGACAGGGCCCCTCGAGCTCGACGCGAGCCAGTGGGTGTGGCCCTGCCTTCCCGCCCAGTAGTGCTAGCCGTGCGGGTGCTCGGCTCGCCACTGTCGGATCTCTTCGAGCTGCGCGTCGCCCTCGAAGCTCGCGTCGAGCCGAGCGTAGCGCTGCGTGGCCTCGTCGAGCAGCACGGCCTCGCGCGCGTGCCCTCCCGCCGCATGCTCGTGAACCGCCAAGCGCCAGGCCCCGAGCGCGATCGCCTGCGAGACGTAGTCGCGATACTCGGGATCGACCTCGGCTTCGTGGGCGACCGCAGCCCGGACCTGCTCGAGGGCCACGAGCGCGCGCGCCGGATCGCCGCCCTCGGCCTCCTCGAGCACCACCAGCCGCATCAACGGCAGCACTAGGCGAGCATCGCGAGCCCCGAGCTCCTCGCGAATGCGCGGCATGGCCTCCTCCATGTAGCTGCGCGCCTCGACGTGGCGCTCCTGCGCGACCAAGCTCTGCGCGATGTTCACGCGGATGTCCCAGATCGGATCCTCGAGCTCGTGGGTGTCGTGCAGGTGCTCTTGATTCTGGAGGCAGCGAAGGACATCGAGCTCGCGCCCGCCCGCTTCGTAGAGGTTGCACAGCGTGCGACCGACCTCGATGCGACGCGGATCGACGGGCTCCAGTCGCTCTTGCAGGATCGCCTGCGCCTGCTCGGCGAGCTCGATGGCCGGGCCGGGGTCCTCGGGGTCGAGCTCGTAGAGCGCGATCGCCAGGCCCTGGCGCGTCGTGGCCGCGTCGGCCCAGTACTCGCCGGTGTCCTCGACGACCCGCAGCAGCGCGAGCGCCTGCTCGTAGTGCGCCCGCGCCTCCGCAGGCCGCCCGAGCTCGCCGTACACGATGCCGATGTTCATGAAGGCGCGGGCCAAGAGCGGGTGGTCGTGGCCATACGCGCGCTCGCGCAGCTCGACGACCTCCCGATAGAGCGCGAGCGCCTCGGTGGGGCGACCGGCATCGGCCAGGGCATTGGCCAGCAACGTGATCGCCTCGGCGAGCTGCGAGGGATCGACCGGCACCTCGGCGCGCAAGAGCTCGACCTCGCGGCGGTGCTCCTCGATCGCCCGATCCACGTGTTGCTGCTGCGTCTCCAGCATGCCGCGCGCGCGGTGCCAGTCGGCCAGGCGCCGGGCGCTGGGCGGCAGCTCCTCCACGAGCTCGTCGATCTGCAGGAGGATGCGCCGAGCCGCGTCGACGTTGCCAAACGGGAACAGCTCCACCTCGGCGAGCTTGAGCGACGCGCTCACGATCAGCGGTCGATCGTCCTCCGCCAGCGCCAGCGCCACGGACAGCTCGAGGTGCTCGATCGCCTCGCGGTGGCGCCCTTGCCGATCCAGGGTGAGACCCTGCTCGAGGCGCACCTCGGCCTCGATCCCGCGGTCACGGTGGTCGCGCGCCCCCAGCAGGGCTTGGTCGAGCACGTCGCCGGCGTCTTGGAAGCGCCCGGCCGCGCGCAAGAAGCGAGCCTCGGTGAGGCTGGCGCGGAGCTCCACGGTCGCGAGCGCCGAGGCTTCGTCGGGCGCCGGGCGGCCGGTGATCTGCATGCACGCCTCGATCGGCGGCAGCGCGCCCACGAGCAGCGGTGCCCGCGTCACCACGCGCTCGTCGGCCTCGGCGAGCAGCGAGCCCAGGTGCAGCAGCTCCCGGCGACGGAGATCCAAGCAGCGCAGCCGTGCCCGCGGATCGTCGTCGACCGCCGACCGCCGCGCGTCGGCCTCGCACGCCTGGGCTCGCGCCCCTCGCCAGCGCTCGGCGAATCCGTCGAGCGCCTCGGTCACCACCTGATGGGCGCGCACGGCCTCGGGGCGGCCCGTGCTCATGAACGCACGCTCGATCTCCAGCTTGCGCGGCTCGTCCCACACCCCGGCCAGATCGCCCTCGTAGGGGCACGACTCGGCAACGTTGGCGCTCGAGCCCCACACCGCGAGCGCGAGCGATGCGATCGCGAGCGACGCCATCCCGACGGTGAGCGCCGTGACACGCCGCCGCCGATGCCCGCGATCCAGCGCCTCGACGAGCGCCGCCATCGAGGGGTGGCGCTCTTGCGGCAGCGGCCGCAGCCCCCGCAGCACGAGGCGCCGCAGCCACCCCGGGCAGCGCGAGGCCGCATCCACGCGCTCGACGTGCCCCGCGAGGATCGCCTCCATCCGCGCGGCTCCGGTCTGCCCCGCGAGCGGCGACTCGTCGAACAACGCTTCGTAGAGCGCCAGGCAGAAGCTGAACTGATCGGAGGCCGGGCCGCTCGCGCGCCCCCCCTGCTGCTCGGGAGACATATAGGCCGGCGTGCCCATGATCGCGCCGGTGCGCGTGTGCAGCATCATCGAGGACGAGGGGCCGGTGGTGGCGCTCGTCGCCTCGGGGTCGCTCGAGCGTGCCGTCACGGTGCTCGTCTCGCGCGCCAGCCCGAAGTCGAGCACGCGCACCCGCTCGTCGTGCCCCACCATCACGTTGGAGGGCTTGAAGTCGCGGTGCACGATGCCCGCCGCATGGGCCGCGGCCAGCCCCCTTGCCGCCTGTCGGTAGACCTCGACGATCTCTTGCCACGAGCGCCGCCGCTCGTGCCTCCACGCCGCGAGCGTTCGCCCCTCGACGTGCTCCATGGCCACGAACGGCACGCCCTCGTGCTCGCCGACCTCGTAGACGTGCACCACATTGGGGTGGTTGAGCCGCGCCAGCACCTGCGCCTCACGGCGCAGACGCCCGCGTTGCTCCTCGTCGAAGCCCGCGTGCAGCAGCTTGAGCGCCACGCGGCGCTCGAGGTCCTCGTCGAGCCCGGCGAACACCTGCCCCATGCCACCCTGGCCGATCGAGCCCGTCACCCGGAAGCGACCGACCCGCGGTGGAGCGGCCGTCTCGCCGAAGATCCGATCCGACAGCCGAGCGAACATCGCCTGGCCATCCAGCCCCTCGCCCATCGGCAATGGAATTGGCGCGTCTCCGGAGACCGCGGAGTCGGGATCTTCGGGTGTTGCCGAGCGGGACACTCTACGTACCTGGGCCTCCGCGCCCGACCTTGACCTTGAGCGGCAGCTTCTTGAGCGGCGGGCTCGAGGGGCTGGCCTGACTGCTGCGCACCTCGACCTCGAGCTCCCACTCATTGACGTTGGCTTCGCCCGACTGGGCGGGAACGTCGAGCTCGACCGTGTCGACGGTCGTTCCGGTGCTGTGGCTCAGCGCATTCGAGTCACCATCGAGCACGACCACCGTAAGCACGCAGGCTTCGTCGTGGTGGAGCTCGACGGTCACCGTGCTCACCGTGGCCCAGGCCTCGACGGTCGCGATCTTGTCCTCTGTGGATGAGTGTGGCCATCCGCAGTAGTCGTCGTACTCCTCGGTCGTGAGCTTCTCGATGACGTCGCTGTCATCGCTCACGAGTGCCGGGGTGGGATCGTAGAGTTTCATGGTCGCTGACTCCTCGCGGGCCGACGCTCCGGCCTGCACGTGAAGACAGTGACCAAGGGGTCGCGATCCGTTACGACGATCGTCGATGCCTCGTGATGGGCGGGACTCGATCGGTCGCAACGGTTCGCTCCACTCTCGACACTATCACGTTGGCCATCCGCATCGGCGACGGAATTGGACCGGACGGGGAGCCCGAGGGCCGCTCAATACAAGCGAAGCTTGTGCAGCCGCGTCGTGAACCGCTTGCGCCCGATCCCCAGCATGTCCGCCGCCTTGCGCAGGCTGCCCGCCTCCCCCAAGATCTTCGGCAGCACCACCCGGTCCAGCGCCTCGTGCATGGCCACGT
The DNA here is from genome assembly GCA_041600735.1 of Nannocystaceae bacterium. GTDB lineage: Bacteria > Myxococcota_A > Polyangia > Nannocystales > Nannocystaceae > Paraliomyxa. The sequence goes on along the minus strand of JBFIJN010000227.1, from coordinate 6,685 downwards.
ACGACCCCGCCCGCACCAGCTCCTCCAGCTGCAGCACCGTCGGAGCAGGCCCGAGGCGATCGATCCCAAGGTCCCGCGGCCAGATCGTCCCGTCCTCGCACAAGGCTCCGGCGCGATCGATCACGTTCCCCAGCTCGCGCACGTTCCCCGGCCACGGGTAGCGCCGGAGCTCGGCCAGCGTCTCCGCCGCGAACACCCTCGGGATCCCATCGCGGTCCACGATGCGGTCGAGGAACGCTCTGGCGATCCGCTCGATGTCCTCTCCCCGCTCGCGCAGCGGCGGGACCTCGAGCACGGTCTGCGCGAAGCGAAAGTAGAGGTCCTCGCGGAACGCTCCTCGCTGGATCATCGCGCGTAGATCGCGGAAGGTGGCCGCGATCACCCGTACGTCGACCTTGCGCGGGTGGTGCTCGCCGATGCGGGTCACCTCGCCCCTCGACAGGACCCCGAGCAGCTTCACCTGCAGCGCGAGCGGAATCTCGCCGACCTCGTCGAGGAACAGCGTGCCGCCGCTCGCGTGCTCGAAGACCCCGGGCCGGTCCTCCCTCGCATCGGTGAACGCACCCCTCGCGTGACCATACAGAATCGACTCGGCCAGCCCGCTCGCGAGCGCGCCGCAGTCCAGCACGACCAGCGGTCCCTGCCGACGCGCCGAGCGGCGGTGGAGCGCCTGCGCGACCAGATCCTTGCCCGTGCCCGTCTCCCCAGTCACGAGCACGGACAGGCGGGTGTCGCCGAGGCGGTCGATCATGGCGAACAGCTCGCGCATGACGTCGCTGTTGCCCAGCAAGCCGTCGTCGCGCAGCTCGTCCACCTCGTCCACTTCGATCTCGTCGACCCCGAGGAGCAAGATTTCGCAGGACCCTGCGGTCAGGGTGTCGCCGGGTTGGATGAACACGCGACCGATCTGCCGACCGAACAAGGTCGTGCCGTTCGTGCTGGCTAGATCGATCACCTCGACGCCCCGCGGCGTGATCCGCAGATCGAAGTGCTGGCCACTCACCGACTCGTCCTCGATCGTGATGTCCGCCGCGTGGCTGCGTCCGACGCGGATCCGCTTGCGATCCGTCGCGTACTCTGCGCCAGCCTGTGGGCCGCTCAGTACCCTGAGCTTGATCCGGCCCGGCCTACGCCGGGAACGGCGGCCCCGAGGCGCTGCGACCGTTCGGGCCGTTCCCTGGTCGTCCTCGCCATTCATGACCATGCCATACCACATGTGACGCCCATGCTTGGATTGGAACGTCGCTTCCCATGACGCGCTGGTTCCAGCGTGCACCGCGGTGGTGCGCTGGGGAACCACTCGGCACGCGAACTGGGCTGGCGATGGCCCATTCCGCGGTGGGTCATGCTATCCCTCGAACGCATCCGAGCCATGACGCCCATCTCTCCGAGAATGCGTTTCGGCGACTACGAGGCCGTGCAGTTCATCGCCGCGGGTGGCATGGGCGAGACCTGGGCTGGGGTCAAGCTCAGCCTCACCAGAGCGGTGGCGATCAAGGTGCTACATCCCAACTTGGTGCACGACGGGGACGCGCAGACCCGCTTCGTTCGTGAAGCGAGGATCTCCGCAGCGCTCCAGCACGCGCGCATCGTGTCCGTGCTCGACTACGGCACCCAGAACGGGTTCCTCTACCTGGTGATGGAGCGCGTGGATGGCGTCGACGTTCGTACGTTCCTCCGGGCGTTTCGCAAGACGGCCAAGCTCGAAGACCTGCCGCCCACGCTGGTCGGCCACATCGTCGGGGAGGTGCTCGAGGCGCTGCGCTACGCCCACACGCGGTCGGTCGGAGGTCGATCGGACGGTGTGATCCACCGCGACATCACCCCCGGCAACGTGCTCGTGTCGTCGGAGGGCGAGGTATTCGTGACGGACTTCGGGATCGCCCGCTATGTCGCCGACTCGACCCTGCACCGGCACATCGTGGGGAGCTTGCGCTACATGGCCCCGGAGCAGGCCGAGGGCCAGGCCACCGTACAGAGCGACATCTTTGGTGTGGGTGCACTGGCCTACTACCTGCTCACCGGCAACGCACCGCTCGACATCAAGACACCGCTCGACTTTGCGGTCGCCTATCGGCATGCGATCCCCAGGATCGAGCGCGACGACGTCCCGCCGCCGCTCCAGGAGTTCCTCGCGCGCAGCCTGGCCTTCCCGCTCGAGGATCGGTTCGAGACCGCAGACGACGCGCTCGCGGTCCTCGACGAGCTCGCGTCCTACGGCGATGACAAGCGCAATAGCACCGTGCTGCGCAACCTCTACCGGAGCTGCGTGGCTCGCCCCAAGTCCCACGTGACGGGCTATCTCCAGCGCGAGGATGCAGGGGCCTCGTTCTTGCTGCCGCTCTACTGGGAGCAAGCCGAGGGACGCCCACCCACCGTCAAGGTGCCGCCCGTCGCGGCGCCGTCCACCACGCCGACGTCACTCGGGCCGCCCAGTGACCCGGACGACGCGGAGGACTCCGAAGACTCCGAAGAGGGCATGCCGTGGCTCCGGGACGGCGAGGACGTGGATCCCTCGGCCTCCGTGGATGTCGGCAACGCGAGAGGTCTCGACCCCGCCGGCAAGGGCTCGACGATGGTCCTTCCGCAGCGGGGCGCCGACTCGGTGCCCGTGCCGCGGAACCGGGTCATCGGAACGCTCCCGATCCGCTCCAGCGTTGGGGGGCCCGAAGAGAACGCACCCAGCCCCAAGAGCACGGCCTACCTCCCGTGCATCCGCGGGGGAACGGCACCGATGGCTGCGGCTTCCCCCCACGTGTCCACCCCACGACCGGTCGAGGTCTCTGCGATCACGCGGCCGCCAACACATTCGGTTCTCGCCGACGTACGAGCGCTCGCGAGCCCGGATCCTGGCCGACGCTCGCCTTGGCTGGTGATGGCCGGCGCGGCTCTGGCTCTGTCGCTGGTCAACCTCGGCTTCGTCATCTTCGGCTCGCGCGGGCCGGCGGGGATTGCTGTCGGCGACCCGACCACGCCCGCACCCAGCACCGTTGCTGCCGATCTCGACTGCGAGGAGCCGGTTGCAGTGGCGTCCGGCAGGGTGAGGGAGCCGGCTGCTTCAGACGCAGCACTCGTGTCTACCGAGCCGCCGGAATCGCAGGAACCCGCCGCTGCGGAGTCCCATCCTCTGCCACCCGAGCGTACGAACGACCCGGCACCGACGCCGTCCGCCGAGCCCGAGCCTGTGCTCGAGCCCAAGCCCAAGCCCAAGCCCGAGCCCAAGCCGCGGGTCATGGTGCTCTTCTTCCTCAAGGGTGCGTCGTACGGCGAGGTACGGATCGCAGGGCGAACCGTCGCCGTAGAGACCGTGGCGACGCTCGAGCTGCGCCCGGGTCACTACGCAACCCAATGGAGGCGGCGCGGCGAGACCGAGTGGCATAGCTCCGGCAAGATCAAGATCCCCGCGCTCGATTCGACGACACAGTACTGCGAGGTGCGCCTCGAAGATGGCGGACACCAGAGGTACGAGCGCCTCATGGCGAGCAAGCGGGGAGCCCCATGAACCCCGCGGTGCAAGATGCCTTCCCGCCGCTACCCGAGCCCGGTGACGTCGTCGGTGGACGCTTCGAGGTCCGCGACGAGCTTGGCAGCGGCGGCATGGGGCACGTCTACCGGGTCCACGATCGCCAGCGTGGACGCGAGGTCGCGCTCAAGCTGCTCATTCCTCGCTACGTGGGTCGCAGCGAGCGCGAGCAACGGTTCTTTCTCGAGGCCACGCTTGGGCAACGCATCGGTCATCACCCCCACATCGTGGAGATCCTCGAGTCCGGCCGACTCGGTGATCGCGGTGATTGGCCGTTCATCACCATGGAGCTGGTCGAAGGGCGCGGGCTGCCCACGTACCTCGTCCTCCACGGCGCGATGGCGCCGCGACGCGCCGCCGTGCTGGCTCGCCAGATCGCGGCTGCGATCCGCACGATGCACGCATCTGGCGTGGTCCACCGGGACGTCTCCACGGCGAACATCGTGCTCCAAGACGCCGGAGTCGTGATCATCGACTTCAGCCACGCCGGGGATCTGCGGGGGCCCCGGGTCGCCGCGGGCGAAGCGGGGCGCTTGACCCAACCCCACGAGGCGATCGGTACGCATACCTGCATGGCCCCCGAGCAAGCTCGCGCCGAGCCGCCGAGCGCCTCGATGGATGTCTACGCGTTCGGAATCGTCCTGTACGAGCTGCTGATGGGGCGCAATCCCTACAAAGACTCGGCGCGCGACTCGTTCCTCCCGCGGTTGGTGGCGGGCGAGGTATCACCGCCGCGGATCAAGGATGCGAACGTACCGCCGACGCTGGTGGAGCTGGTGAGCGCATGCACCGAGCCGGATCCCGTAGCACGCCCCAGCATGGACGAGATCGTGCAGCAGCTCGATCGCACCCTCGCCGCGATGGGGGTGCCGACCAAGGCAGCGGTGACCAAGCTCGCTCCGCAGGCGGTCGCCGTGCACGCAACCGATTGCATGTCCGCGTCGCTTCCGCCCGCCCCCGCGGCGAACGAGCCGATGAGCTCGGCGCGGTCGCGAGCCAACGCTTGGCGGTGGATTGCGATCGTGGCGATGTCGATTGCCGGCTTGGCGCTCGCGTTCACGGCATCGAACCTACGACCTTCCGATGATGCCCTCGCCGCGGGCGTGATCGATGGCAGCACGAGCAGCGGCGAGCCCAGCCCCGAGGACGAGACCACCGGTGACGCGCCCGCCGTCGCCAGGGCGGCGGACACGAGCACGGGCCCCGAGGGCTCCGAGGGCTCGACCACCGCCGTGGAGCTGGCGATCGACGATTCCGCGCCCAGCGAGCCCCTGCCCCGCGAGCCCCTGCTCCGCGAGCCAACGCCCGAGCCACTCGCACCACCGGTTCAGCGTAAGCGCCGCGCTCCCGAGTGCGACGACGAGCAGCGTGGCGCAGTCCAAGCCGATCTCGCGAAGAAGTGGACCACCGTGCTCACGGCCACGCGCCACGCCGCGTGCTGGAAGAGCCAGCCGGACCGCATCGCACTCCGAGCGCGGGCCTTGCTGAATCTGCGCCGCTACGATGAGTGCGCCGCGCTGCCCAAGCGGCATGCGCCCCCCGAAGTTCTGCGAATGATGGCCATCTGTGCGGCCGCGACCAAGAAGGGCGAAGGTTCACCATGACGTTTCACGCTGTGCACGCCGTGCCACTGTTGATGGCTGCGGCGGCGGCCCCAAGCGCGAGTACGGCCGAAGACCCCGGCATCGTCCCCGTCGTGCTACGCATCGACGTTTCTGCGCTGGAGGCCTCGCAGGAGAAGCGCTACGTGGAGCAGACCCGCGCGATCGCGTCGCGGTACATCCCGGCGATGCTCTCCGGGAAGCACGGGGTCGAGCTCGTGGACGTGGCGGACGGGGACGTCGCCACGGTGACGGTCGCGATCTCGTGGATCGACTATCAGGCTTCGATCTACGCGACCGATGTCGTGATCACGCGACCGGGTCATCCCGAGCATCGCCTACCGCGGATCCTCTGCGAGGGGTGCATCGATCACATGGTGGTCGACGGGCTGGAGCCGCACATGGGGGCGATCTTGCCGTGGCTCGCGATCGAGCCCGCGCACCAGCCGGCAGCGGCGGAGCCCGTGCCTCCCGGCGAGACTCGCTCCGGTACCACGTCACCCGACCACGTCGAGTCCGTAGACGGCGGGGCCCAAGCGCCTCGACGCGCGCGCCTTGGTGCGCTCGGGTGGGCCGGCCTCGCCACTGCGGGCGTCGGGGCGATCACGCTGGTGTCTGGGGGAGTCGTGTTTGCGCAGGGCGATCGCCTGGTCACCACGACCCCGCGGCTCGACGAGCATCGCGATTTCAGGCCGCCCGGCATCGCCACGATGGCCGTGGGGGGTGCGGTGCTCTGTGCGGGCGCCGTGATGCTGGGCGTGGACCTCGTGCGTCACAAGCCAGCACGCACCACGGGCGCCGTCACCCTCACGCGTGACCTTGCCGCAGTCTCGCTCACCCATCGCTTCTGATCGGATCGGAGACCATCCCCATGCGCTGCTCAGCCATTCCCCCGCTCGGTCTAGTCTCGCTGCTGCTCGTCCCTGCCTGCCTGGAGACGACCTACAAGGACACGCACTGCTCGAACAACGACGGCGATGCGTTCTGCCGGCGGGAGCACCCCGGCTACGAGCGTCCGTACTGCACGCTCGACTGCGCGCCCGAGGTCGTCGACGGCTGTGTGGAAGCCGAGCCCGCGCCGTCGTGCTACTCGCCTTGCGGCGGACGGGTATCGATTGCGGATGATCCTGCGTGCGAGCCCGTTCCATTGCCTGACGACACAGAGACGGGCACCACCTCACAGACCGAAGACACCGCGAGCGGCACGAGCAGCACGGGGGACAGCAGCGAGAGCACGACCGGCCCGCAGCCGTGCAGCGAGAACGACGACTGCACCGACGCGGCGGCGCCGTTCTGCGAGCCCTCGAGCGGCGCGTGCGTCGCGTGCGATGGGACGGACGAGCCCGATGCCGCGTGCGCGGGGCTCGATCCGAGCGCACCGCTGTGCGTACGTGGGGTCTGCGTGCAGTGCACGGCGGCCGCCCCCGAGGCGTGTGCGGCCGAGACGCCCGTCTGCGACGAGGCGACCCACACGTGCGTGCCCTGTACCGCGCACGACCAGTGCGGGGATGCGGCGTGTAACCTCTTTACAGGCGCGTGCCTGCCCGGGGACGCGGTCGTG
>JBFIJN010000226.1:0-13908 GCA_041600735.1 Nannocystaceae bacterium | reverse complement strand
GAGGGCTGCCAGCGGGCGCTCGCCGCCCTCGCCCACCGCGAGCGCGCCGGGCAGGCGCCGGTCTGGGCCATCGCCGAGCTCGAGCGCCAGCTCGAGTCCCAGGCGCGCGCCGGGGCGGCGCAGGGCGATCCCGACGAGCCCAGCGGGCTGATACGAGCGCTCCGCCAGGTCCCGCTGTGGCGCACCAAGCTCGGCAGCGCGGTGTCGCTCGACGACGTGTTCGTCGAGCTCGAGGCTCGCGGCGCCGTGGCGTTCACCCGCAAGGGAGGGTTCGAAGGACTGGTGCCGCCCGAGTACTCGTTCGTGCTGTACCTCCCGCCACCCCCAGCGCCGGCCACCCCCGAGGCGAGGAGGGCGGAGAAGCTGGGCCGCCGGCCCGAGGAGCGTCGCAAGCGCATCCTCGATCTCGCGCTCGGCTCTCGCCTCCGCGACGTGTCCCTCGCGCTCGAGCTGCTGCTTCGTCGCGAGCGCGCGCGTCGAGCCTGGCGCAGTCGCCCCACCGCGCCCGTGCTCCCCGAAGGCGCCTACCTGTGCCGCCGCGCGTTCGAGGGCCCCGGCGTGCGCGGCGAGCTGGGCCTCACCGCGCAGCCGACCGACCGCGCGACCCTGTCGCTCGTCGTCGACGGCTGCCTGCTCGTCGAGCAGCCGCTGAAGCTCCCGTGGCTCGGCCTGCGCATGGTGGTCGAGGCCGCCGCCTTCGCGCCCAACGCGGGGTACGATCGGATCGAGCGCACGCGCGAGTCCTATGCCGCGCTGCTGCACGCTGCGCGGGAGATCCCGGGCCTGTACGGTGCTCTCGCTCGGGTGTCGCCCGCGAGCGAGTGGCGCGATGCCTGTGCGATGAGCTTCCTCGAGGCGCTGCTGCGCGGCGACTCGCTGGTAGAGGCCCTGTTTCCGCTCTCGAACAAGGAGAGCGACGCGGGCCTCGATGCGGCGGTCGAGGCCGCCGGGGGGCTCGCCCCGTTCATGCTCGAGAGCGGCCTGAGCTCGGGCGCGCCGCATCCCACCACGGCGATGCCGCTGTTTCGCGCGCTCGGCTCGTGGCGACCCTCGCTGCAAGAGCTGCTCGAGCGCGCCCGCGCCAACGAGCCGATCCAGGTGGTGACCAAGCCGGTGCCCGACATCGAGGCCGAGATCCTCGTGCTCGACAGAGACGCGCAGGCTCGCCTCCAGCCCTTGTTCGCGCGGCGGTTCGAGGATGCCTCGGACGAGGTGCGCCAGCGCCTGCGCGAGCGCGAATTCCTCGACAAGCCCATCGACCGCCCGGTGTTCCTCACCACGCCGGGGTTGGTGCTCGTGCCGATCGAAGGCGCGGGGATCACGGGCGTGCTGCAGATCGTGCCCAGCGGGCGCCCCGCGGCCCCCTGCGCGATCCAGGTGCTGCATCACCAGCGCCCGCTCGACACGGTGCGGGTGATGCTCGCGGGGGAGTGCCGCGGCTGGATCGAGGCCGACGCGATCGAGCCCACGAAGGACTATCGCCACGTCGAGGACGCGGCGGCGCTCGATGAAGCGCGGGCCGCAGTGCTGCGGGCGTTCGCGGCCGGCTGCCTGCGGGTGGCCATGCGCGGCGAGGCGCTGTCTTCCGACGACCTCGCGTTCCTCCGCGAGGGGCTCGCGCTCTCGTTCCCGGGCCGAGCGATGCGCGAGGCCTACGACCGCCTGTGCGAGGCGAAGGAGGGGACGCCGGGCGAGGTCGCGGAGATCTACCAGCGGCTCTACGCCGCGCTGCACCTGCAGCGGGATCCCGCGGTGATCGACGATCGCCTGAAGCGGCTCTCGAGATCGAAGACCGCGCTCGCCGACGGTCGCTCGATCCCCGCGCCCAAGCGGCCGCATCACTGGGCGCTGGCGGCGGTCGACGTGCTGTTCCCCCCCGGCGACGACCCGCACGATCTGGCCGCCCGCGCGCTGCGACCGGTGACCCCGCTCGCCGAGCTGCCGCTGTTTCGCCACCACGATGGCCGCCCGCTGAGCCTCGCGGCGATCCGCGTGGTGGTCGAGCGCAAGGAGACGCTGCTGCACACCCACGAGCGCATCGATCTCGATCTCGGCGATCGCACGATGGTGCTGGTCGATCCGCGCCAGCTCGAGGTGCTGCGCGCGATGCTGGGGACTCGACGCCTGCTCGAGGGCCGTGGGTTCATCGCCGAGCTGCGGCGCCAGCGAGAGCTCGCCTCGCGCGAGAAGGTCGCGGCGCTCACCCTGCGTCCCGGGGCCGCGCTGGTCTCGACCCGCGCGGAGCCGGCCAAGGGCCAACGGGGGCCCGAGGGGGAGATCGGCCTGCGCTCCGACCACCCCGGCGATCCCAGCGAGCGGCCGCAGCTGCGGCTCGCGGTGCACCTCGAGCGTGCGCCGATCGAGACCGTCGAGCTCGAGGACCAAGCCGCGCACCTGGTCGCGACGGTCAACGACGATCGCCTGACGCTGTCCTCCGATCACCAGAGCATCGTGCGCAACAAGACCTTCGACGAGCTGGTGAAGCGGTCCCACGCGGCCGTGCCCGAGCTCGTCGCGATGCTGGTGACGCAGTGGTCGACGCTCACGCGGGGTCCCCAGCAGGCCGCCTGGTATCACCTGCTGGACTTCCTCGTCGCGCACGCGCCCGCCACGCTCGAGCAGTGGGGCCACCCCGGTGCGCAGGAGAAGCTCTTCGCGCGGGTTGCCGACGTCCCCGGCTTCACCGTGGCCGGCGGTGAGTCGCGCTCGGCGCTGCAGCTAGTGCAGGCGCACCTCCGCCACGGTCGCCTCGAGGTGCTCCGCGGTCCATGGAAGGTGTGGGGCGACTCGCCGCTGCCTCCCGATCGGCCGATACCCTGCGTCGATCCGTACGAGCACGCCGCGCTGGGATCATTACTGCCGCAGGTCGAGCGCGCGGAGGAGTCGTGGCCCACGTGGCAGGCACGGCAGCGCAACCGCGCGGCCGCTCCTGCGGCGACCGTGCCCGCCCAGGATCGCGTGCTGGTCTCGCAGGGGGTGCAGGTCAGCGGCCTCGAGGGACAGCTGGCGATCGTCGCGGGCCTCTCGCTCACCATCGAGCTGTGCGCCGAGGGCAAGGTGATCACCGCGCGGTCCATCGACGACGTGCTGCCGTGCTGGGGCTCGATCTCGGGCTCGCTGATCGAGCCCAACGAGACCTGGACCGACGCCAAGCTCGACCCGCGGGTCGCCTCGGCCCTGCGTGCGCGCAGCCTCAAGCTCTACGCGAAGCTGGCGTGGTGGCTCGGCAACAACGCCGATCACCCCGCGCAGCAGCGTGCGGCCTCGCTGCTCGCGGATCAGGTGATCGCGCTGCGCCGCGTGGAGCGCTGGCGCCCGCTTCCCACGGCCGAGGCTCGGCTGCTTCAGGAGCTGCGCGGGATCCCCTTGCTCGTGCTGCCCAACGGGCGGCGTATCAGCTTGGAGGTGGCGCTGAAGCAGCAGCCAGGTGAGCTCGGCCACCTCGATCTCTGGGATGCGCCCGCGCACCGGCTGCAGCAGATGTATGGCGTGCTGGCGCCCGCGCCCGCGCCCGCGCCCGCGCCCGCGCCCGCGCCTGCGCCTGCGCCTGCGCCTGCGCCCGCAGCCAAGCCCAAGCCCGCGCCCCGCCAGCCCACGCCCGAGGAGCAGCTCGCCGACGCGCTACGAGCCGAGCTATCGCTCGTACGCGGGCAGGACACACGGCTGCTCTCCAACGAGCACCTCGATCGGATCCACGTGCGCCCCCTGACGGGTCTCCAGCGCCCGCTCGTGGCCGTGGCCGACGCCTCGGGCGTGATCGTCAACCGCGATCACCCGGTGGTGAAGCGCGCGCTCGAGCAGCTCCACACCGATCCCGTGTGGTGCAGCTACGTCGCCTCGGCGGTCTACACCGCGCTCAACGTGTGGCTCGAGGAAATCTCCGATGCCGACGAGCGCAGCTTCCACGGGCACATGGCGCGGCTCGTGGCGGGTCGCTGACGTCGTCTCAGTGGAAGCTGCGGATCTGCGTGGGCGGGGCCGAGGCGCGCACCACCGGCTCCCACAGGCGATCGGCGACCAGGTGCACGACCCCGTCCTCGCGCTGCACCCGGCCGCTCACGCCGAGCACGGCGGCGCTCTTGATGAGGATCGCGTGCTCGGCAAACACCCGCTGCCACACCACCACGTTGACGAAGCCGGTCTCGTCCTCGAGCGTGAGGAACGTGACCCCGCTGGCGGTGCCGGGGCGCTGGCGGCAGATCACCAGGCCCACGAAGTCGGTGGTCTGGCGGTCGCGCATGCGGCCCACGTCTTGGGCCCAGGGGAGCCCGGGCGGCAGTCCGGGGCGGATGCTCTGCATCGGGTGTCCGCGGGTGCTGTGGTGGCTCGCGCGGTAGTCCCACAGGATCGCCTCGGTCTGGTTCACCTCGCGAAACTGCGGGCGCTCGGCTTCCGGAGCCTGATCGACCGGCAGCGCCAGACGATCGTCTTGCTGTGCATGCAGCCCGCGGATCGCCCACAGCGCGTCGCGGCGATCGAGCCCGAAGCACTGTAGCGCGCCCGCCTCGGCCAGGGCTTGGAGCGCGCGGATCGGCATCCGCGTGCGGCGGGCGAGGTCGGCCAGATCGGCGTAGGGCGGCGGCGCGAGCTCGAGCCGCGCCCGCTCGCGCTCCCCGAGCCCCTTGACCAGCCGCAGCCCCATCCGCAGCGCCCAGCGCGAGCGCGAGCCGTCCTCGGGCTCCGCCGGCTCGAGCGTGGTGTCCCATGCGCTGTCGAGCACGCTCACCGGGCGCACCGGCACCCCGCGGCGCTTGGCATCTTCCACGATCGACGCGGGCGAGTAGAACCCCATCGGCTGCGCATTGAGCAGCGCCGCCGCGAACACGGCCGGGTGGTGGCAGCGCAGCCACGCGGTCACGTAGGCGATGAGCGCAAACGAGGCCGCGTGGCTCTCGGGGAACCCATACTCGCCAAAGCCCTGGATCTGCGAGAACACGCGCTCGGCGAATTGGAGCTCGATGCCGTTGGCCACCATGCGCGAGATCAGGCGCTCGCGGTGCTGCTCGATGCGGCCGGCCGAGCGCCACGCCGCCATGTCGCGGCGCAGCTCATCGGCCTGGCCCGGCGTGTAGTCGGCGACCGCGATCGCCAGCTTCATCACCTGCTCCTGGAAGATCGGCACCCCGTTGGTCTTCTCGAGCACGCGGCGCAGCGCAGGGTGGGGGTACTCGACCGCCTCGAGCCCCTGGCGGCGGCGCAGGTAGGGGTGGACCATGTCGCCCTGGATCGGCCCCGGGCGCACGATCGCGACCTCGATCACCAGATCGTAGAACGTGCGCGGCCGCAGCCGCGGCAGCATGGCCATCTGCGCGCGGCTCTCGATCTGGAACACGCCCAGCGTATCGCCGCGCGAGATCATGTCGTACGTGGCCGGGTCCTCGGTGGGGATCTGGTACATCTGAAGCGGTAGATCGTCGTAGTGCGCGAGCATCTCCAGCGCGCGCTGCACCATCGTCAGCGCGCCCAAGCCCAGCAGATCCACCTTGAACAGCCCGAGATCGTCGACATCATACTTGTCCCACTGCACCACGGTGCGCCCTTCCATGGTCGCGGGCTCGATCGGCACCAGCGTATCGACCGGCTCGTGTCCCAGCAGGAACCCGCCCGGGTGGATCGACAGGTGCCGCGGGGTGTCGACGAGCTCGGCCGTGAGGTGCAGCAGGTGCTGGTGCACGGGCGTGCGGGGATCGAGGCCCGCGTGCACCAATAGCTCCGGGCTGATGCGATCGCCGTGATACCCCTGCGCTTGCGCCTGCGGCCCCTCGCGGGTGCTCTCGCCCGCGCTCTCGCTGGGCGCCTCGCCGTAGTAGTAGAGCAGCTTGGCCAGGCGATCGAGCGCGGTCGCGGGCAGCCCCAGCGCCTTGCCCACGTCGCGCACGGCCGAGCGCGCGCGGTAGCGGATCACGTTGGCCACCATCGCCGCGTGCTTGCGGCCGTAGCGCTCGTAGACCCACTGGATCACCTCTTCGCGGCGCTGGTGCTCGATGTCGAGATCGATGTCCGGCGGCTCGGCGCGCTCGCGGCTCAAGAAGCGTTCGAACAGCAGATCCATCTTCACCGGATCGATGGCCGTGATGCCCAGGCAGTGGCACACCGCGCTGTTGGCCGCCGAGCCGCGCCCCTGGCACAAGATCCCCTGCTCGCGGCAGCGCTCGACGATCTCGTACATGGTGAGGAAGTAGCCGCCGTAGTCGAGCTCGGCGATGAGCTGAAGCTCGCGGTCGAGCTGCTCGCGCATCGCCAGGGGCAGCCCCGCCGGAAACCGCCGCGCCGCGCCTTCGAACGCGAGCGTGCGCAGCCAGTCGCTCTCGCTGCGCCCCTCGGGGATCTGCTCGCCCGGGTAGCGATAGCGAATGTCGCCGAGCGAGAACGTGCAGCGCTCCGCCACCTCGAGCGAGCGCGCCAGCGCCTGCGGGTCGTCGGCGTAGAGCTGCTGCATCACGTGCGGCGGCAGCAGATCGTGCTCCGCGTTGCCGCGGATCCGCGTGCCCGCCGTCGACAGCGTGCACCCGTGGCGAATGCACGTGGCGATGTCTTGGAGCGGGCGACGGCTGCGGTGGTGGTAGAGCACCTCGGTGCTCGCGACCACCGGCGTCTCCGTAGCCGCCGCGGCTGCGCGAAGCGTGCGCTCGCGCTCGGGCTCGTCGTCTTGGCGGTGACGGGTGATGATCGCGTAGAGGTGATCGGCGAACGGCTCGCGCAAGGCGGGCAAGAGCGCCGGATCGGGGCACAGCGCAAGCAGCCCGGGGCCTGCGTGGCGGAGCTCCGAGGTGAGCACGCGGCTGCGGCCCTTGGGGCAGCGGGCGCGTCCGCGCGAGAGCAGCTGACACAGGCGGCCGTAGCCCGCGCGATCGATCGCGAGCAGCAGCACGTGACGCACGGGCGAGGCCTCGCTGTCTTGCACCGTCACCTGCGCGCCGTAGATCATGCGAACGCCGAGCTCCTTCGCGCGCACGTGGGCGCGGACGATTCCGTAGACGCCGTCGCGATCGGTGAGCGCGAGCGCGGGCAGCTGGAGCTCATGCGCCCGCTCGACGAGCTGCGCCGGGTGACTGGCGCCCTCGAGGAAGGAGAAGTTGCTCTTGACCCAGAGGGGGGCGTACATGCGGGCGGGGGAGGATACTGCGTTTTTGTTCAGTTATCCACAGAGGCTTGCCTGGAGGCCCAACGAAAGCCCGCTGCGACGCAGCGGCGTCCCAAACCATCCCACCCCCGCGCTCGAACCCTTGGCCGCCCACCCTCCCCCGCGCGAACGGCACGCCGGGGCGTGCTTCGCGAATCGCCCCACACGGCGCGTGTTGCCCCGCTGGCGGCCTCCAACCGCTCCCGCGCCCCCGCGAATCGCCCCCCCTCGCCCCCGCGTTTGGTCCGTGGCGGTGCCATCGCCTAAGGTCGGCTGGGGGCTGATCACCGCCTATGCCGACGACGACCACGACGAACCCAAGCGAAGCAGAGCTCCACCGCGGGTTCATCTCGAAGTGGGTCCTCGATTTTCACAACCGCACGGTGCTGTTTCGTGCGGGCAACTGGGTGTTCACGACCTATGCGTTCCTCGCCGGCACGGCGATCGCGGCTGGGTTCGCGGCGATCTTGTGGTCCAACGCGATGCACGGGCTCGACGCGCCGCTGCTCGCCAAGCTGTACCTGTTCTTGCTGGTGCCCTCGGTGCTGGTGGGGCTGCGGGCGTTCAGTGTGATGCTCGAGTGGCGCGAGCTGTTTCGGCGACCGCTCGCCACGCTCATCAAGCCCGGCTACATGATGCACGGCGGCCTCGCCGGCGGCGCGCTGGGGATGATGGCGATCGCCTCGATCTCCGGGGTTCCGCTGATGCGCCTGGTCGACGGGGCAGCGCTGGGGCTTCCGCTCGGCGAGGCGATCGCGCGGCTCGGCTGCTTCGTCTACGGGTGCTGCTGGGGCCGACCCACGCGCGGGCGCTGGGGCAACCGCTTTGGCGTGCGCTACACCAGCAAGGAATCCAAGGTGGTGCGCTGCGCTCCGCACCTCGAGAACGTGAAGATCCACCCCGCGCAGCTCTACGCGCTGGTCGTGTACCTGGGCATGTTCGCGGTGTTCTACGCGCTCTTGCCGTACATGCCGTTCGACGGAGCGCTCGGCGGCCTCTACCTCATCGGTCACTCGGTGATCCGCATCAGCCTCGAGTTCTTCCGCCAGGACGACCGCGGCAAGCTGTGGGGCGCGGTCACGCACACCAACCTGTACTCGGGGATCATGATCGTGGCCGGCGGCTACGCGCTGGTGCATGGCTACCTCTACGGCGGCCACCACCTCCCCAACATGGGCGTGCGCTTCATCCACGTGCTCGGCAACACCTCGCTGATGCCGTGGGTCCTCCTCGGCGGGCTGGTGTTCGGGTTCGCGTACGGCGTGCACTACAAGAAGGTGGGCTCGTGGCTCAGCAGCCCCGCCCCCACCAAGCCCCCCGTGGTGCGCTAGCCCCCCGTGGTGCGCTAGCCCGCCCGGTGCGCTAGCCGTGCGCCCGCCTCACGGGCGCACGCCCACGTACTCCCAGGTCTCGGCGAGCGCCGTACCCACCCCGGTGTTCTGCAGCAGGCCACCGAACAGGATCGCCTTGTTGGCCCCGGCGACGCCCGACATCGAGTAGCTGAAGCGCGGCGAGGGCTCACCCGGCGGGGTGATCGTGGTCCAGGTGTTGGCGACGGGGTTGTACTCGAACGTGCCCCCCGTGGGGTCGATGCAGCAGTCGCCGAGCTTGCCGCTGAACACGATCATGCGGCCGAGGTCGAGGTACTCGCCGCTCAGCACCGCACGGGCCCCGGGCGTGCCCACGGGGGTGGCATTGGCCCAGGTGTTGGTCGACACGGTGTAGCGCCAGGTCTGGTTGAGCGGGTTGTTGCTCTGGAACCCGCCGTACATGGTCACGAGATCGGTGCGATCGAAGGCGAACGCGAACGCCGAATTGGTGGGTGGATTGCCCAGCGCGCCCGCGGGGGCCCAGGTCTCGCTGGCCCCGTCGAAGATCCAGGTATCGGCCATCTCGGCGCCTGCGCCCACGCGTCCGCCGTACATCAGCACGCGCGCGTCGCCGATGGCGACCATGCCGTGCTGGAAGCGCGCGGGCGGGCCCAAGGCGGGGACGAGCGGGCTCCACGTGGCGGTCGGGATCTCGAACAACCACGTGTCTCCCATCGCGCCGCCGCCTCCCGCGGCCGTGCCACCAAACATCACGACGGTGTCCGCGTCGACGCGGGCCATCCCGTGGGCATTGCGGACGGGCGGAGACGCGGGCGGGTTGAGCAGCGTCCAGGTGTCGGTGCTGGCCTCGAAGATCCACGTGTCATTGAGCCATGCGCCCGCGGCATTGCGCCCGCCGAACATCAGCAGGCGTCCGTCGCCGAGGTCGGTGAGCGCGGAATTGAAGCGCCCCACGGGCCCGCCCGCGCCGGGGATCAGCCGATAGGTGTTCTCGGTCGTGTGGCCCTCGAGCACGAGGTCGAACGGGTTCTCGTCGTCGTCATTGCTGCCGATGCGCAGCACGATGTCCTTGCGGCCTCCGTTGGTCGGGGCAAAGCTGGCGGTGAAGCTGCTCGAGTCACCGCCGGCGATCGTCGCGGCCAGCCCCGCCTGGTCGATGACCACCTGCGAGGCGTTGGGCCCGACCGCGAGCACGCCGCCCACGAGGAGGTCATCGGCGCCCACGTTGGTCAGGGTGATCGTGACGGCGGGACCTACGTCGTCGACGTCGACGGTGTCGACGAGCTCGAAGCTGCCGCCCGCGTCGATCACGGCGCCATCGATCGAGACCTCGATCTCCGGGGGATCCGTGGCGGTGGTCGTCTCACCCGTGTCGGTCGTCGTCGACTCGGCCGGGCCCGCGGTGGTGTCGGGATCGGGCCCGGTCGTGGGATCGACGCTCGTGGTGCCCGGCGGCGCGGTGGTGTCCCCGGTCGTGGTGCCTGCGTCCGTGGTGGACTCGGTCTCCAGCGGGGTGGTGGGCGGGTTGAAGCAAGCAGGGGAAGCGCAGATGCAGACCAAGGCGGGAAGGGTGAGGACCCGTGACATTGGCGCAGCCTAGCAGAGCGTAGCGGGCGGGGGCGTGACGCAACTGCGCGTCGGCGCGTCGTCGGCCGCTCGTGCGTGCGCGCGTGCGTGCGCGCGTGCGGGCGATTCCCCTACGGCTTGGGCGCCTGCGCGTCGAAGAACGCCCAGATCGCCGAGCCCGCGAAGCGCGGCCATCCGTGGCCGTTGAGGTCGGGTTCCTCGTGCGGGCACCACACCACGGGCGTGCCCTCGGCGCAGCCGTCGTAGCTCGTGCAAGGCGAGGGATCGACGTCGGTCGTGGTGTCGCCGCAGCCGTTGCGACCCAGCAGCGAGTCGCGGGCCTGCTCGCCTTGTGAGAACGGCACGACCTGGTCGCCGGTGCCGTGCGTGAGCCAGGCGGCCACGGTACCGTCCTGACACGCGCCAAACGGCGGGCCGCCGGCGACGGGTGCGATCGCCCGCAGCACGTCGGGGCGAAAGCAGCCGAGCGCATTGGACATGTAGCCGCCGAAGCTGTGGCCGGTGGAGAACACGCGATCGAGATCGATGCACGCGCCCTGGCTCAGCTGGTCGACCATGGCGTCGAAGAAGTCCACGTCGTAGCCCGCGGCCCCGAGGTCCCAGCCGGTCTGCCCGCCCATGCTCGCGAGCGGCAGGCCGTCGGGATAGACCATGATCGCCTGGCCGCCGGACGCGGCCTCGACCTGGAAGTAGAGGCGCGCGAGCTCTCCGCTGCCGCCGCGGCCGTGCCAAGCGAACACCAGCGCGGTGGGGGTGTTGGGATCGTAGCCGTCGGGGATCACCAGCAAGTACTCGCGCGTGTCGGGGCCGACCTGGATCTGCACGGTACCGGCGCCGGAGGCCACGTCGAGGCCGCAGCCGGGGGTGCCGCCGGGCGTCCCACCGCTCGAGCCATCGGGATCCGTGGTGGCGGTGGTCGCCTCGCCGCCGGTGCTGGCGCTGGTCGTGGGCGCGTCGGTGGTGGCCGCGGAGGTGCTCGGATCGGTGGTGCTCGTCCCCGCGGCGGAGGAGCTCCCGCCGGCGTCGGCGGGGCTCGCATCGTCGCCGCAGGCCATCAGGAGGGTCCAAGGGATCAGGAAATGGCGCGCACGCATGATGATGGGGCCCATCGAAGCACGCCTACCGGCCGAAGTACATCGGCCGCTGCGCACGCACGCCGCCGCGTTTCACCGCACGACGCCAGCGTGGGCCCCCGCGCGGGAAGAACGAGCGGTCGTCGCGGGACCGTGCTATTGGGCGGCCGCGGAGAGCGACAGCGCATGAGTCAAGAGAACGTAGAGCAGATCGAGCATTGGAACGGCGAAGCCGGCGTGCGGTGGGTACAGGCGCAAGCCCGAATGGACGCCTTCTTGGCGCCGCTCTCGCGCGTCTTGCTCGAGCGTGCGGCCGCGCGGGGCGGCGAGCGCGTCCTGGATGTCGGGTGCGGCTGCGGGGATACCTCGCTCGCGTTGTCGGGGGTTGGAGCGCAGGTGCTCGGCGTAGACGTCTCGGCCTCGATGCTGGCGCGCGCGCGCGAGCGCAGCGAGGGTCGCTACGGCCTGCGCTTCCTCCACGCGGATGCGCTCGACTACCCGTTCGAGGCTTCGTCCTTCGACCTGCTGCTCTCCCGCTTTGGTGTGATGTTCTTCGCCGATCCCCTGCGGGCGTTCACCAACCTGCGGCGCGGTCACGCCAAGGACGGCCGCCTGTGCTTCATGGCGTGGCAGGGGGCGGAGCACAACCCATGGTTCTCCGTGCCCACCCAGGTGCTCGAGCCGTTCCTCGCGGCGGTCCAGCCCGTCGAGCCCGCGGTCGAGCCCGTCGATCCGGCGGCTGATCCAGCCGCCGATCCAGCTGCCGATCCGGCCGCGAGTGTGGCCGCGAGCTTGGCCGCGAGTGTGGCCGCGAGCCTGACCGCGAGTCCGCCTGCGCCGGGACCGTTTGCGTTCGCCGATAGCGAGCGCGTGGCCGGGATCCTCGCCGCCGCGGGCTACCACGACGTCGTGGCCGAGCCCGTGCACGAGGAGCTGCGCTACGGCGACGACGCCGAGGATGCGATGGCGCTCCTCACCCAGATCGGACCCGCCGCCCGCGGCCTGGCCGCGCTCCCGCCCGAGTCCACCGCCGACGCGCTGCAGGCCCTCCACGACGCGCTACGTGCGGTCGAGGGACCGCAGGGCGTGGTGTTCCCGTCGGCGGCCTGGATCTTCACGGCCCGCGCGAGCAAGCGCTAGCCGGAGATCACCCATGGGGGCGGCTTGCGAGTACCCTCGCCGCACCATGGAAAAAGTCACTGGGATCGGCGGGTTGTTCTTTCGCAGCAAGGACCCCAAGGCGATCAGCCGCTGGTACGAGCAGCACCTCGGCATCAACCCCGTCCCCGAGAGCTACGATGGCGAGGCCTGGACGCAGGAAGCGGGCACCACGGTGTGGGCCGCGTTCCCGCAAGACACCAAGATGTTCGGTCGCGCCGAGCAGCAGTGGATGGTGAACTTCCGCGTCCGCGATCTCGCGGCGATGGCCGCCCAGCTGCGCGCGGCCGGGATCGAGGTCGAGATCGATCCCGAGACCTACCCCAACGGCCTGTTTGCCCAGCTCGCGGATCCCGAGGGCAACCCGATCCAGCTGTGGCAGGAGACCTGATTTCTTCGCCGATCGCCGGGGTTCGGCTACGATCGCTCCGTCATGCGTGAGGCCCTGGATCGCTTCGTCGAGCATCTCGAGCGTCACGTGCGGGCGTCGCCCCACACCGTCCGCGCCTACCACCGCGACATCGCCCAGTTCCTCGACACGATCGAAGCGCGCAGCGGTCGGGCGGCGGTGCCCGATGATCTGGGGGTTCAGCAGCTGCGGGCGCACCTCGCCACGCTGCACGGCCAGCGCGCGCCGAGCACGATGGCGCGCAAGCTCTCCGCGCTGCGCCGCTTTGGCGAGTTCATGCGCCGCGAGGGCCTGGTCGAGGACAACGAGGCCACGCTGGTGCAGAACCCCAAGCGCGGCCAGCGGCTCCCGGTGGCGCTGCCCGTCGACGACGTCACCGCGATGATCGACGAGCCCGCGCCCGACGACGTGAAGACGCGCCGCGATCGCGCCGTGCTCGAGGTGCTCTACGGCGCTGGCTTGCGCGTGAGCGAGTGCGTGGGGCTCGATCTCTCGCACCTGCGCTGGGACGGCGAGCGCCTGCTCGTGCGGGTCGTTCGCGGCAAGGGCGGCAAGGATCGCATCGTGCCGCTGGGGCGGCCGGCCGCCGTCGCCCTGCGCGGATACCTCGAGCTGCGCCCCCAGCTGCTGCGTCCGCGCTCGCCCGCCGAGGCCGTGTTCCTCGGCAACCGCGGCGGTCGCCTCTCCGATCGCCAGGTCCGCTATCTCGTCGAGCGCCGCAGCCTCACCAGCGCCCACGCCCGCATCAGCCCCCACGGCCTGCGCCACAGCTTCGCCACCCACTTGCTCGAGAGCGGCTGCGATCTACGCACGATCCAGTCGATGCTCGGCCACGCCAGCTTGTCGACCACGCAGCGGTACACCCACCTCACGCTGGGCAAGCTCATCGACGTCTACGACAAAGCCCACCCGCGAGCCCGCCCGCCCCGGGCGGACGACCCGACGAACGGGTGAGCGACGAGGGGTGGGGCGGATGGCGCCGTACCGGTGGAGTAGGGCGATCTCGGCAGGCGCAGCGAGCGGAGAATCGGCCCTCACCCGCCGACGACGAAGGCCCGCAGTGCCTGCTCGAGCAGCACCTCGAGCGCAAGCCCCCGATTAGCGCCCACGGCAGACTCTGTCCGTCGAGGTCGCCGACGATGTGTCCGATCGCCGCGACGAGGGGGCTCATGATCGCAGTGGCCAGGGGATCGGTCGTCCCCAGGCGTCGCCATGCTCGGCCCCGGG
>JBFIJN010000225.1:0-13920 GCA_041600735.1 Nannocystaceae bacterium | reverse complement strand
TTCGAGCGCGGGGCCGCAGCATCGACGCGCGCCAAGACGATCCTGCCGCTGCTGCAGACGCTGACAAGCATCGCGCTGCTGAGCATCGGCTTGGTGCTGGGCCTCGAGCAGCTGGGCTTCGACCTCACGGCCGTGATCGCGGGTGCTGGCGTGATCGGTCTCGCCGTCGCGTTCGGCTCGCAAGAGCTGGTGCGCGACATGATCAGCGGCTTCTTCCTCATCCTCGACGGCGTGGTCGAGACCGACGACCTCATCGAGGTCGACGGGGTGAGCGGCACGGTCGAAGGCGTGGGATTGCGCAAGACCATGGTGCGGAGCTTCGACGGGAAGCTGTGGTTCTTGCCCAACGGGCAGATCAAGATCGTCGGCAACGCCAACCGCGGCTGGATGCGCGCGCTGGTGGTGGTGGGCCTCGCCTACGAGCAAGACGCCCGCCGCGGCATGGAGCTGATGGCCCAGGTCGGCCGCGAGTGGTGCGCCGAGCACTCCGACATCGTGCTGGACGAGCCCACGGTGCAGGGCCTGCTCAGTCTCGATGCCTCGAGCGTCGGCGTGCGCCTGTTCGTCAAGGTCAAGCCGGGTGAGCAGGCCCCCGCCGAGCGAGAGCTTCGCCGACGCATCAAGGAGGCGTTCGACCGCGAGGGCGTCGAGATCCCGTTCGACCGCCAGGTGCTCTACCTGCGCAAGGACGAGAGCGTCGAGAGCGTCGCGACCGGCTGAGCGAAGCCGACCCGCGCGAGCCGACCCGCGCCCTCCGACCCGCGCGGGCCGAGGTGGTCGAGCGGCGGGCCAGAGGCCGGCCAACGGGCGGGACACCCGAGCGGACGACCACGCGAAACCTCGCGGGATCACACCGACGGGTCGGAGGAACGAATCCTGCTGTGGGGTCCGGGCATGTTCACCCGAATCCATCTCCTCATCCTCGTTCGCCTGACCCTCCTCGCCACCATCACGGGCATGGGCGCATTCATGGGGCGACCGGCCCATGCCGGGCCCACGCTCGCCGGGCCCACGCTCGCCGCGTTCATGTTCGCACCCGCGCTCGAGGGGCAGATCAACCTCAACACGGCCTCATCCGAAGAGCTGCAGCTGCTGCCCGGAGTGGGGCCGGCCACCGCGGCCAAGATCATCGAGTATCGCGGCCGCCAGCCGTTCCGCGCCATTACTCACCTGCTGCGCATCAAGGGGATCGGTCGCAAGCGCTTCGATGCGGTGCGGGCCCATCTGGTCGTCGAGGGCGAGACGACGCTGCGCGTGGCCTCTCCGTAGATCTTGCTTGCTCTACCCCTGGCGGGGCGCGGGCTGGGTCCCGCCCTCGCCGGGGGCCGGAGACCTGCGATAAGGTGCCCCTCCATGCTCGCCTCGCGCACGCGCTGGGTCCTCGTGCTGGGGCTGTGGGCCCTCACGGGCTGCCGTCACATGATCCCCGCCCCCTACCCCCGCGGCCAGGCTCCGGCCTCGAGCCTGCTCCTCGAGCGCACGGGCGCGCAGCTGCAGGCGCTGCAGGTGTCCAAGGCCAAGGTGGTGGCCAACCGCACGCAGCGCGGCAACCTGGCCTTCCTGGCCGAGGCACCCAATCGCTTCCGTGGCACCGTCGACGTGGCCGGCAACGAGCTGGTCACGCTCGCGTTCCACGAGCAAGGCTACGCGCTGCGCTACAAGCTCGATGCGTTCCCGCAGGGCTTCTATACCGGTCCACCATCCGCATGCGCCGTCGAGGCGCTGCTCGGCGTGGCGTTCGACACCCGTGGTCTGGTCGATCTCGTGCTCGGCGGCGCGCCGGTGATCGAGAGCCCCTTCGAGGTGCTCGAACAAAAGTGGGAGCGCGACGGCGGCTACGAGCGCCTCGTCATCGCCAACGAGAGGCTCGTGCAAGAGCTGCGCTTTGGCTGGGTCGGCAACGACTGGCGAGTGGTGGGCGGGCAGCTGTGGCAGCGCGCGGGCAAGGAGCGCGGACCTCGGCTATGGACCGTGGAGCACCTCGAGCTCGTGCCCCAAGGCGGC
This sequence comes from Nannocystaceae bacterium, assembly GCA_041600735.1. Classification (GTDB taxonomy): domain Bacteria; phylum Myxococcota_A; class Polyangia; order Nannocystales; family Nannocystaceae; genus Paraliomyxa. The sequence continues at coordinate 11,916 of JBFIJN010000225.1, read as the reverse complement.
GCCTACCTACCCACGAAGACCAAGGTGTCCACGCCCACCAAGCGGCGCGATGACACGGTGGTGATCCACTACAAGGAGCGCGACCCAGACCCCGCGTTCGCGAAGCGAGCCGGCGGCGATGGGGGCGACGACGGGGGTGACTCGGGCGATCCCTGGGAGGGCGAGGACAGCGGCGATCCGTGGGAGGACGACGAGGGCTGGGAGGACGACGCGACTACGCCCGACGAGGCCGCGACCGACGAGGCCGCGACCGACGAGGCCGCGACCGACGAGACCACGACCGACGGCGCGCCCCCCAAGGCCACGCCCCCCAAGGCCACGACGCCCAAGGCACCCCCGCCGCTGAAGGGCAAGCCCGCCCCGAAGGCGATCCCCCCCGAGTTCCAGCTCGAGCCTGCGGGCCTCGCGGTACGCGGCGACCTGTGCCGCTGAGCCGAGGCGACTCGCGCCTCAGCGCTCGGGCATGCAGATGCGGACGTTGCTGGCGTTCTTGGGATCGTCGACGTCGGGCGCCCGGTAGATCCCCTGCGAGCCGGTCAGCGTGCACTCGTAGCCGTTTCGGCAGTCGCGGCCGCTGCTGCACTTGCGGCGGCAGCTGGTGCGCGCCGTGACCTCGTCGGCGCACAGGCCCTCGGGCAAGCACACCTCGTTGGTGTTGCAGTCGTCGCGCGGCGGACAGGTCCACACGCCAGGCTCGATGCTGGGCAGGCACTCGCGCGCCTCGCAGGCCGCCTCGCCGTCTTCGCAGAAGGTCGCCTGGTCCTCGCGATCGGGGTCACACGCCACGCTCAGGTAGTCGCTGCCGTAGACCTTCACGCAGGCGGCTTCCTTGGGGCAGGTACCGCGACCGCAGCCGTCGATCGTGCACTCGCCCCGGCCCGACGGCGTGGTGATGCCCTGCTCGTTGATCCGATGCGAGAGGTCGCAGACGCGCTCGCCCTGCACGGAGCAATCGGTGCTGCGCAAGCAATCGTCCCCAATCTTCGCCTTGCACGCGAGCGGCCCAAACAGCGCGAGCAGCGCGAGCAGCGTGAAACGGGGGATGGAGCGGCCCATGAGCGCGCGGAGCATACACCGACCGGCTGCGATGGGGCACGAGGGCTGGGATGGACCGGGTTGTGATGAAGGGCGCCGTTTCGTGGCAGGCTGGTCGTTGGTGGCGAGCCCGTTCGATGAGGTGCTGGAGGCGCTGCAAGCGTTGCTGAATGCCCGTAACGAGACCCCGGTCCCGGCGGAGCCCGGGGGTGGGAACTTTCGCTGCGAGCGCTGCGAGGGCTGTAGTCACTGCCGGTTCTGCAGCGACTGCAACGCGTGCGAGGACTGCACGTACTGCGAGGGCTGCGAGGGCTGCACCTCCTGCACGCACTGCAAGCACTGCGTGCGCTGCAAGCAGACCACGCACAGCGCCTGGTCGAGCGAGTGCAACGACTCCTCGTACCTCACGCTCTGCCTCGACTGCGACTCGTGCGTGCAGTGCTTTGCCTGCGTGGGCCTCGAGCACGAGGAGTTCTGCGTGCTCAACGAGAAGCTGCCCCGCAAGGCGTATTTCAGCCGGGTGGCCGCGCTGCGAGGCGCGCTCGAGGAGCGCGTGAGCGAAGGCTGGCGGCCCCCGTGGGGCCCGACCGAGCAGGAGGACGAAGCCGAGGCCGAGCCCGAAGCCGCAGCCGAGCCCGAGCCCGAGCCCCCGCCCGTCGAGTCCCTCGAGCTCGTAGAAGCCAAGGCGCTCGTGAGAGCCGAGACCCTGCGCGCGACGGTCGATACCGGCTCCACGCGACCCGAGCCTGGGCCCGCGGAGCGATCGGTCAACCCCCTGCTCCGCGGACGCACCGAGATCACGGCCGACATCGTCGAGCCCGAGTCCGAGCCCCCGTCGCGGCCGCCTCGCGGGACCCCACCATGGAGCTTCGCCGATGTGCGTCGCGGACGGATCCCCCCGCCGCCTCGAGACGACGGGATCCCCGAGCCTCCGCCCTACGGCTCGGGACCCCACACGATCGCCGACGCTCCGCCCGGCCCCGCCGAGGGCTCGGTCGAGCCGCGTCAGAGCGAGGAGCCCACCCGGCGCCGCGATCGAGCGGTGCCCCCGGATCCCCCGCGTGATCGCTACGGCTGGTCGGCGCAGGCCGAGGGCACCCCCGTGCGGCTGGGCTGGTCGGCGCAAGCCGAGGGCACCCCGATACGCTTGGGCTGGTCGGTGCAGGCCGAGGGCGAGCCCGAGCGCCTGAGCTGGTCGGCCTCCGCGGAGGAACCCGACCGCTGGCCAGAGCCTGGCGCGACCCGCTGGGGCTCCGTCGAGGAGGGCTCGGGACGCTGGAGTCGCCGCCAGGATGAAGGCGACGAGGAGCGGATCCCGCGACGAAAGGCGTGGGATCATCCTCCCGATCAGCGCCGAGATGCGCACGCGGACGACTTCGATCGGCGCCGACGCGAGACCGCGAGGTCTCCCTCGGCCACGCCGCTTGGCCCCGAGGATCTACCGATCGTGCACGGTCGCGCGCCCGACCCCACTCCGCGATCGTCGTATGCACACTCCCAGCGCTCGCGACTGGGGCCCGACGAGCCGACCGAGCCCGATGCGCCGATCGTTCGGCGCGGCTCGGTCCGTGCCGATCTCAGCGGAGCGGCGCTCGCGCCCGCGGTCGCGCCCACGCGTCGCCCCGAGAGCCGCGAGCGGTCGCCGCTCGCCGACGAAGATGCGGCGGCCGAGGACCGCGGCCCCTCCCGCTCGCTCGGTGTCGCCCGTCGCCCCGAGCGGCCGCGCCCGCCCGAGCCGCGCGAGCGCACGGCGGTGCTGCTGCGCGGGCGGGCCCCCGCTCGTCCCACGCCGCCGCCAGCCGCGGCTCGCCAGCCCGACGCGCCCTCGCTGCGCCGTGCCCCTCGACCCTCGCGTTCCCGCGACGAGCTCGCCACCGCCGAGTACCTCGCGGTCGACGACTCGGGCGACGACCCCGAGCGCAGCTGAGCGCCTTGTGGTAGAGCGCCAGCCCATGGCGCACGACGAGCAACGCTTGGCGATCGTGGGCTGCGGCACCATGGGTGAGGCCATCCTCGCCGGGCTGCTGCGGGTAGGCCGAGTCCGCGCGCAGGACGTGGTGGTCACGGCACGCCGGGCCGACACCGCACGCCTGCTGCAGGAGCGCCACGGAGTCACGGCGATCACCGACAACGCGGCCGCCTGTGCGCAGGCCACCACCGTGCTCGTCGCGCTCAAGCCCCAGCGCATGGGCGACGTGCTCGACCACGACGCGATGCGCACCGCGCTGCGCGACAAGCTGCTCATCAGCATCGCCGCCGGGATCCGCGTGCCCACCCTGCAGCGCTGGCTGCCCCAGACCGCCATCATCCGCGCCATGCCCAACACCCCGTGCCTCATCGGCGAGGGCATGACCGTGCTGGCCCCCGCCGACGAGGTCACCGAGGCACAGCGCGCGTTCGCCCGCACGATCTTCGAGTCGGTCGGTCGCTGCCTCGAGCTCGAGGACAAGCACATGGACGCCGTCACCAGCCTCAACGGCAGCGGCCCCGCGTTCGCCTACGTGATGCTCGAGGCGCTCGCCGACGGCGGCGTGATGATGGGCCTGCCCCGCGGCGTCGCGCTCGAGATCGCCGCGCAGGTGCTGCAAGGCTCGGCTCGCATGGTGCTCGACACCGGCTTCCACCCGGCCGCGCTCAAGGACCAGGTGACCACCCCCGCCGGCTCCACGATCGCAGGCCTGCTCATCATGGAAGACGGCCGCATTCGCTCGGTGCTCGCGCGCACGATCCAGGAGGCCACCCGCGTGGCGGGCGGGCTCGGCGAAGCGAGCAACCACCCCAGCACTCACGCGAAGACGAGCGGGTAGCGAGCCCGGGCTCAGCGGGCGGCGGTCGAGAGCCCGCAATCCTGGCCGGGCGTGCAGCCGGCACAGTCCCAGCGCCAGTCGTCGATGAGCACCATGGTGTCGAGCTCCGTGTCGCCCTGGTCGAAGAGCACCGCGGTGAGGCCGAGCACCTCGCCGGGATTGGCCGGGCCGTCGAGGGTGAGCCAGCCGCTCCCGCCCGCGCGCGGGCAGGCACTCCACGCCGCCCAGGGAAATTCGCAGGGCTGCGCCGTGGTGCCCGCAAAGCCCGTACCGATGAGCGCCGGAGCATCGCCCACGAAGTCGCGCTCGAGCACCCGCTGGCGCAGTCCGGTGGCCGTCATCGGGGCACCGCCCTCGGTGGCGATGTTGCCCACGTAGGCCTCGCTCGACACCCACCACACGAAGGCATCGTTGGCCGCCGCACCCACGCGGCTGGGGAACTCGGCGCTCAGCCACGCCAGGTCCACGCGCCACCCGTGGGTGCGCTCGGGCACGGTCACGCTGAACGAGAACGCGATCAGATCGTGGGGGAGACCGCCCGCGGCGAGCAGTGCGGGCAGGGTCTCGGAGCAGTCGCCCACCCCGTCACAGGCCGAGAATGGGGTGCCGCCGGCACCGTCGTTACTCCCGGAGCTGGCGCTCAGCGGCTCGGGCAGCGCGGCCGCATTGGGATTTCCGTTGTTGCCGTCGGCCGCGTTCGTCTGCCCGCTCGGCAGCTCGATGCGACCCGAGCGGTCGGGGAGCGGCAGCGTACCCGTGCTCAGCACGAGCAGTTGGCTGCCCTCGCGCGGGCTCCAGAACGCGTTGCCGAGCTCGCGAGTCAGTCGCCACGCGGTCTCGTCGGGCGAAGAGAACGCGCTAGCCACGAGCGGCGTGCTCTCGAACTCGTTGCCCGGACAATCGAGGCCGATCGCGCGAAACGGATCGAGCCCCTCGTCGCACACCAGGTGGCCCGTGGGCGCATCACAGGTGACGGGCTCGGTGGTCGAATCGTCGTCGCTCGAGCTCGCCGTGCCACTACCGTCGGCCGCGCTCGACGTGGGCATCGGCATGGTGGTGCTCGACGAGCCGGGGCCGGCCGTGCTCGCGCTGGTGCCCTCGGTGCCCACGTGATCCCCGGCCACGTGATCCACGTAGCAGCCCGGGGCGAGCCCCGCGAGGAGGATGACGAGAGCCGCGCGCACGAGTCGCCACGACGATAGCGCACCCTTCAACGCCGCGGCTCAGCGGTTGCGACGTAGCTTGGCCGCGTAGCTGCTGCCGGGATACTTGGCCAGGAAGCGCTCGCTCGCGCTGCGCTCCTCGGCGGTGCGTCCGAGCCGATGGAGGGCTTCGATGCGCCCATAGGCGGCCTCTTCGCTCAGCGGCCCGCCACGCGCGAGGTAGCGGTCGAACGCTTCGAGGGCGGCCTGCGCTCGCCCGCGCGCGAGCTCGACCTGCCCCAGCGCCACCCAGGCGGGCCCGCTCGAGGGCGAGCGCGGGTAGGCCTTGAGCAGGCGGCGATAGAGCGCGGCCGCATCGGCCATCGATCCCTCGGCGCGTGCGGTCCGAGCCTGGCGCAGCAGGCTCGCCGCGTCGGGCGTGGCCACGCGAGAGCCATGGTCGCGAGCGGCCGCCGTGTTCTCGCCCGTGCTCTCGGCAGTGCGCTCACCGGGGGCCCAGCGCTCGCCCACGCCCAGCGAGCGCACGCCCTCGGGCGTGTGCAGCGTGAGCTCGCCTTCCTCGACGGCCAGGCTCCAGTGTCCGTCCATCGTGGACTCCACCACCACGCTCGCGTGCCCGGCCACGCGGGTGCCGGCCACCCGCACCTCGAGCACCATTGCGGCCGGGGTCGCGCCCTCGGGAGCGGTCAGCTCACCGCGACCCTCGAGCCACTCGAGCGCGGGGACCTCGGCCGCGACCACGCGCACGCGCGCGCCCGGCTTCACGCACAGCCGTCCGCCGGCCTCGTGGCCCATGCACGCGGCACTTCGCGCGACGAGCACGACCCCTGCTGCGGGCACGCCCGTGAGCGGCGCGCCGTGCTCGTCCACCCACGTGCCCGACACGCGGGGCAGCGGAGCTGGTGCGTGCGCGTCCTCGGGCACGTCGTGATCCTCGAGCGCGGGCGCGTCGACCCGTGCGAGCTCCTCGGAGGGCGACGCGTCGTCGCGCGTCCCCAGCATCACCGCCAGCACCACCGCCGCCGCAACGGCCAAGCCCGCGGCGAGCCCCACCCGGCGTCGCGCTCGCGGGCGCTCGCTCGTCTCGTGCAGATGGCCGGCCAGCGCCGCGGCGATCACCGCCTCGTCGTCCTCGCCTGGGAGCGAGCCCTCGCCCCAGTGCTCCATCGCCTCGCGCAGCGCCTGCTCGGCCCGCAGCGCGGGATCGGTGGGCACGTGCGCGCGCAAGTGCGCCCGCTCCTCGGCAGTGAGGGACTCGCCCAAGCTCTCGGCCTCGGCCAGGGCAACCCAGCGCAGGTCGGCCGGGTCCGGTCCCGGATCGGAGGCAGGTGGATGGGGCGGGACGTTCATGGCGAGCTCACGAGCTTGGGGTGGGTGCCGAGCGCGAGGTCGCGGCGGATCAACCGGCGCAGCTCTTGTTGCGCCTTGAGCAGGCGCGACTTCACGGTGGGGACGGCGGCATCACTGAGCGCTGCGATCTCGGGCACGGTGTGGCCGAGCGTGTGGCGCAGCACGAACGCGGTGCGCTGGACCTCGGGCAGCGCGGCCAGGTACTCCGGCAGCGGTCGGGGCAGCGACTCGGCCGCCGTACACGGCAGCCCAGCTTCGCGCGCATCGGGGGTCGCCTCGAGCGGCTGGGTCTTGGCCTCGCGCAAGCGCTGTCGGCTCGACCAGCGCAGTACCGCCCGCGTCGCGATGCGTCGCGCCCAGCCCTCGAGCGGACCCTCGCCGCGATAGTTGCCGGCCGCACGCAGCAGCTCGAGCACCGCGACCTGGCTGGCATCGTCGACGTCGGCCGGGCGCGTGACGAGAGCTCGCGCTACCCGGCGCACGTGCGGAAGCAGCCTCCGCGCGAGCTGCTCGCTGGCGACCCGGTCCCCCGCAGCCACGGCGGCCGCCAGGGCGCGCTCGGGATCGTAGGCTGAGGGGGCGGCCATCGGGGCGGCCAGGTTCGACCAAGCGTGCATCGCGTCGCCACCCCCCTCGTGGCGATGCGAACCCGCGATCGGATGAAGAAATCTTCGTTACTGGCACAAGGCGCTTGTTGCGCGCCTCCGTGATCTGCAGAAGTTGCTTGAGTTACGGCCAGTTGGCCGATTCTCTCCGCAAAACTCCGGCTCGTCACCGTACGACTCATCTGGTATGAAGGTCTGACCACTGTATGAAGAAGCCCCAAGTCGGTTCGTCGCGCTGGCTGTTGGCGGCTGGCTTGCTCTCCCTCACGGCCTGTCACGATGAGCCGCGTGCGGCAAGCCTCCGCAGCACGATTCTCCTCGTCGCGCCCGATGACCTCGACGACCTCGATGCCCGCCTGGTCCAGACCATGGCCGAGTACTCGAGCGCCGTCACGGGTGAGCTCGTGGTGCCGCTGACCGTGGCCGATGCCGAGTACGACACGCTCGCCGACCTCGAGGCCCTGGCGGCTCGCTACGAGGTCGGGCTGGTGGTGGTGCTCTCGGCCGACCGCCTCGCGAGCGACGTGGTCGACCGCTCGCGCATGGCCGCGCTGGGCGAGCAGGGCTTCGTGCTCGAGACCCACGAGGTCGGCGACTGGACCAACACGCTCGACGACGAGCGCGGGGCCACCGTCGTGCTCACCGCGGGCGCGGCCCGGCTCCCGCGCCAGTACGCGGCCTACGAGCTGCTGCGCCGCCTCGGCGTGCGCTTCTATCACCCCGAGCAAGAGTACGTGCCCGTGCAAGACGCCGCGGATCTGCGCGAGCTGGCGCGCCGCCCCACGCTCCTGCACCGCGAGGGCCAGCGCGACTACCTGCCCGACTTTGCCTGGCGCTCGTGGTCGTTCCACTCGGCGCACCCGCTCGAGCACCTCGAGGCATTCTCCGATCCCGAGCACCCGATCGACGAAGCGGTCCGCGTCAACGACTGGATCGTGAAGGGCTTCGGCAACCGCTTTCGCGGAGCGGGCCGCGGCAGCGTGCCCGACGAGGTCCGGGCCCGCCGCGCCGACGAGCTCGAGGCACTGCGCGTGCAGCTGGGCTTCCCCACCGGCAGCGGGATCCAGCTGCACAACCTCCAGCAGGGGGCCAGCGCCGAGATCGACCCCACCTCCTCGGTCCCGGTCAAGGAGCAGATCGAGCGCTTGGTGGCCAAGAAGCTCGACGCGGTCCCCGATGCGCGGTGGTTTGGGATCCACTTCGGCCCCACCGAGTTCACCACCACCCCCGACCAGGAGACGGTGCAGTGGATCGACTGGGCGGGCCAGGCCGCGCTGCGGCTGCGACCCGAGCTCGAGATCGAGATCAACGATCACATCACGGGCAGCCAGCCGAGCCCCAACTACGACGATCTAGGCTGTCCCACCGGGACCAACGACGAGGGCCGCAGCGACTACTACGATCTCGCGTTCCACAGCGACCCGCGCCTGGGCGTCTCGGTGCACACCGTGATGTTCTATCCGCTCGAGGGCCCGGCGCGCGTCTACGACCAGCACAGCTTCGCCCACAAGCGCTGCTTGATGGAGCAGGCCGCGGCCGCCGGCCGCCCGCTCACTTGGTTCCCCGAGGGCGCGTGGTGGCTGAGCTTCGACAACTCGGTGCCGGTGTACCTGCCGCTCTATCTGTGGGCGCGCGCCCGCGACATCGAGCTGGTGCGGCCGCTGCTCGCCTCGCGCGGCGGCACGCTGCGAGGCCACCGCATGTTCGACACCGGCCACGAGTGGGGCTACTGGCAGCAGGACTATCTGGTGGGGCTGATGGCGTGGAACGCCGACGCGACGCTCGACCAAGTGCTGGGCGAGATCTTCGATCCCTTGTGCGAGCCCCGGGCGTGGCGCGACGGATGCATCGCAAAGACCGAGGCCATGGCCGTGCTGCACGAGCTGATGGAGCACCAGCGCGCGCTGTTCCTCGAGCGCGAGGACTGGCGGGGGCGCCCCGGGGGGATCTACGCCTACTTCGCCGGCGAGGACGATGCCGATGTGCTCGCGGCCGGGAGCGGGCTCGAATTTCGCCCGGTTCGCGTCGCGTTCCGCGACGTCTTGGGCTGGGATCTGGCCGCCATCTCCCACTTTCGCGCCACCGATCTCGCGGCGCTGCGCGAGGCGGCCGCGGCCTACTCCGGCTGGCGGGCGCGGCTCGAGGCGATCGAGCCCCGCGTGCCCGAGGCCGGTCGCGCGTGGCTCGACGAGGTGCGCGACGGCGTGGAGATCGACGGCCTGCGAGCGGCCCACGCCGCGCGCTTGTACGACGCGGTGCTGCGCTACCGCGAGGCCGAGCTGCTCGGCAATGGCGAGCCCGCCGACGCGGCGCGAGCGTCCTGGCTCGACGCGCTCGGCACCCTCGCCCGTGCGCAGGCGGTGATCTTGCGGCGCGAGGCCGCGTATCGCTACCCCGCCGCGCAGGTCTACGGCGGGGGCCTGACCCCCGCGACCGCGGTCGCCAACGGCACGACCTATCCGTATCGCGTGCAGACCAAGGCGCACCTGCTCACCTACTGGAGCGGGCGCCAGGCCCAGGTTGCCGCGATCTTGGTGGGCGAAGATCCCGGGGCGACGACCGGCCTGCAGCTGCGCGAGGCCATCGACGTGGTGGGCAAGCCGCTCGCGATCGAGTGGCCGCAGCTCGCCGGGCTTGGCGGGAAGATCGACGTTGGTGGGCTTGGCGTCGAGCCGCCCACCTCGCAGCTCGAGCTGGGTGGGGCCGCCGGGTACTGGCCCGTCAGCGGCGAGCTGCTCTCCGACGGGCCTGCGCTCGAGATCGCGGGCAACGTGGTGCGCAGCAATGTGCTGGCCACCACCCCAGCCAAGGGCATGACGCTGCGGTTTCCCACCGATCCCGCCGCGCAGGGCGTGCTCTCCGGGGTGCTGCCCTCGCTGCGCTGGGCGTGGCTGGCCGAGCCCGAGGCGCTCGCGTTTGCCCCGGATCCCGAGGCCGACGGCTCGGTGGGCTTTGCCGACGTGGTCTACGCACCGGTCGTCGCTGGCGATGCGGCGGCGTTTCGCACCGCCTACGTCGGCTTCGAGCTCCCCGTGGGGAAGACCTCGGGCGGGCAGCCGCTCACGATCACCATGGCCCAGGTCGAGCTCTCGGGATCGGTCGACGCCACCGGCATCGTGCACCCGCTCGTGCTCGACGGGCAGATGTCGGTCGACGACATCGTGGCCGCCGCGATCGCGCTCGGCGGCTTCGACGAGGCCGGCACGCTCGCGCTGCTCGCCGGCGTGTGGGGCTTCGATCCCTCGAGGCCACCCGAGTGGGTGCCCATCGAGGCCGAGCTGACGGTGAAGTAGCGCCGCAGCCTACGGCACGATGCGCACGTACGCTTCCGACTTGGGATCGAACGGCGAGCCCTTCACGTCGGCGATCACGCGCAGCTTGAACTTCACCTCGCCCGAGCTCACGGCACTGGCCGGGTCGGAGAAGCCGAGCTTGCGCAGCTGCGTGGGGATGTCGTCGTTCATGTGGATGAGGAACCCGTCCTTGGCGGTGTTGCCCGCGGCCAGGTCGTAGGGCCACTTGATATCGGCGCCCATGATGTCGGTGCGCGAGTCGTGAGCGTCCGAGCCGAGCATGTGGTTGAGATCCAGGCCCTCCTTGTTCTTGTACTCGGCGATGAACTCGAACTTGTGCGAGAGCACGGTGCAGTCGTTGTCGGTGGTGACCTCGAGGTTGCCCTTGATCACGGTGTCACCCATCGCCATCTGGGCGTCGCTGGCGGGCTGACGCTCGATGCGGGTGAGCTGCACCTTGGCCCCGTGGCCGCCCATGAACTTCTTGGCCTTGTCGAAGAATCCCATCGCGGAGGGGACGGTCCGCGCCGCGAGCGGTCGCGCGCGCGCACCGTGAGCAGAAGCACGAGACGCAGAGGTGGCCGCATCACGGGCGATCGGGTGCCGCGGGCTTGCGCGCGCCCACGCACGGCCGATAAGCATGCGGCGTGTCCAAGGCCTGGTTCTCCCGAGTGCTCGCCCCGTCGTTGTCGTCGCTGCTCGTCGCTTGCGTGACGCGGGGCGCTCCGCTCGAGACCACGCCCCCGGTCGCGGCGGGCCCCACCGCCGAGGTCGTCACTCCCGAGCCGGTCGAGCCCAGCGAACCCGAGCCCGCCGAGCCGCCGGTCGAGCCCGAGCCCGAGCCCAAGCCCGAGCCGGCCCGCGACGCGCGCGGCCCCCTCACCGAGGCTCAGCTCGAGATCCTGTTCGGCAGCGTCGAGGACGAGGCGCCCGAGCACCGCGGCGGGGTGACGGCCGTGCGCGAGGACAAGCACTACCTCGCCGGCAACGAGCGCACGCTCCACGCCTTCTATCCCATGATCAAGGACGTGGGCGGCGGCTACGTGGGCGTCGGCACCGACCAGGCCTATCTGTTCATGAGCTGGGCGCGGCCCGAGATCGCGTGGCTGGTGGACTACGACCCCGCCGTGGTCGAGGTGCACGAGCTCTATCGTTTGTTCTTCGCCGCGGCCGCGACCCCGGAGGAGTTCGTGGCGCTGTGGGACAAGCCCGCGCGCGAGCAGGCCCTGGCCGTGATCGAGGCCGCGCACGAGCCCCGCAAGGTGAAGGTGCTGCGCCGCTGGTACCTCGGCTATCGCGGCTGGATCCACCGCCGCTTGGTGGCCGTGGGCCGCACGATGGAGCGCACCGACGTCCCCAGCTACCTGACCCACCAAGACCACTACGACTTCATCAAGGAGATGCTCGAGCAGCGTCGCGTGCGACCGATGGTCGTCAACCTGCTCGAGCGCAAGGGCCTGCGCGGCGTGGGCGAGGCCGCGCAGCAGCTGGGCGTGCCGATCCGCGTGCTCTACCTCAGCAACGCCGAGGAGTACTGGCCCCGCTATCCCAAGCAGTACCGCGAGACGCTGGCCGCGCTGCCGTTCCACGACGAGGCGCTCGTGCTGCGCACGCTGCTGATCTGGAACGTCAACACCGACTATCGCTACAACACGCAGCCCGT
>JBFIJN010000224.1:0-14175 GCA_041600735.1 Nannocystaceae bacterium | reverse complement strand
TGCTGGCGGGTGAGCGCGAGATCCGAGTCGAAGCGGCCACGGGGCGCTTCGCGCTGGCGAGCACGCTGCTGCTGCCCGCACCCGAGCTGGCCGCGGCTTCCGAGGCCGTGTTTGGCAGCACTCATCCGCATCCGCACCCGCGCTTGTCCACCCAGACGCACCCGCTGCTGGCGGCGCTCGGGGTCGCACGCATACCCCCGCGCGCGTGGGTGGCCGATGCCATGCGTGGCGGGGTGGCCTCGGTGGCCGCGGCGACGGGACTGGCCGTGCTCGTGGCGCACCTGCACCGCGAGGATCCAGCGGCCACGCTCGCCGAGCTCCCGCTGCGCGAGGTGCCGTGGATCCTCGACGGCAACGATGTCGCGCGGCGACCGGGGGAGCTGTTCGCGTGGACGGCCGAGGTGCAGGCGCTGGTCGGCGACTCGCCGGGCCTCTATCCCTCGCTCGAGCTCACCCGCGCCTTGGGGGAGACGCTCGCGGCCACGCTCGGCTTTCGTGGCCGCAGCGACGTGCGCCTGCCCGAGGTGGTCGACCATCTCGAGCGCAGCCAGGGGTCTCGGCATGCCGTGCCGTTTCGCGTGTACCAGTGGCTCGAGCGCGGCTTGGCCGAGGGCTGGCTGGATGGCGCCGAGCTGCGCCGCCGCCTGCAGGGGCGCGCGTGGGTGTGCAGCGACGACGGCGAGTACTACCCGCACGAGCGGGTGCTGGGCGTGCGCGCGCTCGAGCACTTCGGCCCCCGACGCGGCTACTGGGAGCGCGGTCGCCAGGAGTGCCCCACGCTGTGTCGCCTGTTCGGGATCGCGGATCGCCTCACCCCGGTGGTGCTCATGGCGTTCCTCGAGGAGATCGCCGCCGAGGCCGATGCTCGCGGCGATCGAGCGCTGCTCGAGGCCGAGCCGGGCCTGCCCCGCAAGCTGCTCCGCGCGTATGCCACGCTGGGCCGACTCGGCGAGGCGCCCGCGCCACGCTTGGTGCTGTGCCGCCAGTGCGGAGGGGCGGATGCCGACGCGCTGCGCCTGTGCCCGCCCGAAGACCCGCTGGTGCTGCGCAGCGATGCCCCTGCGCTCGAAGCGATGTTTGCCGCGGCGGGTCGCTTCTTCGTGGCCGCACCCGGTCCGCTCGACGACCGGGCCGAGATCGACGGCTACTACGAGCGCTGCGGGATCCCACGGCTGCGCGAGCGCTACGAGGTGCGGCTCGTCGAGTCCGGCGACGATCGAACGACCGCGCATGCCGAGGCCATCGGACAGCTGCGGGCCACCCTGCGGGGTCTGTGCGGGGTGCTGCCTCGGGTTCGTCTACAGCGCACGCACCTGTCGTCGGAGGCCTGGGTGCACGAGACGCGGCTCGCCACGCTCGCTCGCTCGGGGCCGATCCGCGCGCGCGAGGGGCTCGAGGTGGACTACGTGCTGCCCGGGGTCGGCCGCGCCCGCACCCGCGTCGTCGCCGTCTACGATCCGGGCGCGGCGAGCCTGCTCGTGGACGCGACCGTGCTCGGCGATCCCGCCACCACCGTCACCGGGCTCGCGCAGGGCTTGATGGCCTGCATCTACGAGGGGCCGGGCGAGGAGCAGCTGGTCGACATCGTGGAGATCCTGCTGCGCCTGCGCACGCGCGCGCAGATGGACGCCTACTTGGATCAGCGCTTCTTTCCCAGCGCGAGCGAGCCCGCGCTGGGGGCGGGCGAGCGGCTGGAGGAGCGCGTGGGCGAGCTGTTCGACTACGGAATCGACCGCCGACTCGAGCTGCGCTTTGCCGAGCTGCGCGGGCGCCCGCTCGAGCGCTGGCGCGAGCCCACGCTGTTCACCGCGCTGCCCGACGACCAGGAACAGGCCGTGCGCAGCCTGGTGGCGCGGATGCTCGCGGTGATCGACGTGGTCGACGCAACGCAGCCGCTCGCTGAAGCGCTCGCGTTGTTGCTGTCGGCGACCGCGCTGAGCGACGTGCCAGCCGCGCTGCTGGCCCCGGCGGCGACGGCCCTCGCGGACCCCGAGCCAGCGCGCGAGCCGGAGGTGCTCCCCTCGCTCGAGCAGCTCGAGGCGCGGCTGGCCGAGCTCACCACGCGCCGCGATCGACCCACGGCCCCCGACGAGAGCTCGCCGCATCGCTTCGTGATTCCCGCGGCCTCCGAGCTCCCGGGAGTGCCCGGCGAGATCCGCGAGCCCGCAGACCTCGACGAAGATCGCGAGCCCTCGGCGGAGCGCGGCGGATTCTGGCAGCGCATGGCCCGTCGCCTGGGTCTCGCCGAGGAGGCGCCGCGGCTCGAGCCGCGCCCAGCGTGGGCAACCCCCGGGGCCAACGTGCTGGGCCCCTCGCGTGTGATCGGACCGCAGCTGTGGGTCCGCGGGAGCACGCTCCGCGAGCTCGTCACCCAGCGCGTACCGATGGGGCTCCTGCACCAGCCGCAGGTGCTGCCGGCACCGTATCGCTACGTGGCGCACACGCTCGGCGTGACCTTCGACCCGAGCACACAGCAGTGGCACGCGGGCCCACTGCCTCCGCTGCCCGCGTTGTTCGAAGGCGAGCGCACGGGCGCCGAGGTGGCGTTCGCGGGCACGCTGATGCCCGGTCGCAGCGTGCTCCCGATCCCGATCTACGGCGACCTCACGCGGCTCGAGGTGGTCGACGGCGATCCGGCCGCACTGCAGCCCGTGGGTCGCCTACCGGCGGGCAGCACCGTCATCGACGTGCACGGCGGTGCGCCCGTGCGGATCCGCTACGACGTGGCGCTGCGACGCCCGCCCACGCTCACCGAGGGTCACATCCCCGCGCTGAAGCTCGGTGCCCCCACGCTGCCGCGCGAGCGCCTGCCCGCGCCGGTCCGCGAGTGGCTCGATCGCAATGCATCCAGCCAGCGCAGCGCCTGGGAGCAGGCGCGCCGCGTCGAGGCGTTCGTGCAGCGCTACTACGTCTACGACCCGGAGTTCCGCGAGCGACCCGAGGTCGAGCGAGCGGCCCGCGAGCTACGCACGGGCGAAGGCAATCACCACCTCGCGCTGCTGCACGCGAGCGCTCGCCACGACGTGCTCGGCCACGGCGTGTGCTACGAGCTCAACGTGCTGGTGGTGGAGCTGCTGCGCCACCTGGGGGTGCCCGCGATCGTGGCGATCGGCTGGATGCTCGACGAGGGCTTCGCCGATCGGCCCGATCACTTGTTCGCGCTGGCGGTGGTGCCCTCGGCCAGCGGTGCGTGCCTGCTGCCGCTCGACGCGTCGACGGGGCCGCGGGGCGCGGTGCGACCGCTCGCGGGTGCGGCCCCGCCCGCCGTGGAGATCACGCCCCACCCCCGACCGAGCGTGCGCGAAGTGAGCGCGGGCTGGGCCGCCTCGGTGGTGCCAGGCCCCGAGCGCGACGTGGCCGTCGACGAGCACGTGCACGCGATCCTTCGCTCGCTGCGGGCCGAGCTCGACCGCGAGCGCGAGGCGCTGCGCCGCGTGGTGAGGATCGCCGAGGCCGCGCGCGGGCACGAGCCCTCGCCGCCGCGCGGCCTCGAGGACCTCGCCGAGCTGCGCCAGCAGGCTGCGCGCGCGCTGGGCGACCCCGCGCGGCTCGGAGCGCTACTGGCCGTGATCCGCGGGGACTACGACCACGCCGTGGAGGTGCCCGAGCTGGTCCAGGCGCTGGTGCGCGACGGGCTCGCGGTAGTGGAGAGCTTCCCCAGCTACCGCGTGCGCCCGGCCGACGCATCCAGCACCTAGCGACGATCGGCTAGCCCGGCGGGGGCAGCTCGGCCGGCGGCACCAGGATGAACACGTCGCGCTCATCGAGCGCGCCGCAATCGTCCGCGAGCACGCGGATGGTGGCCACGAACAGGCGCGGCTGCGGACCCTGCGGCACGAAGTCGTTGAACGCCTCGACCGTGAAGGTCACGTCGGTATCCGGCACCACGCCCTGGAAGTTGATCGGGGTGAGCACGGGATTGGGCACGCCGGGCACCGGCACCGGGCCGTGCGAGAGCGGCGTGACCGCCTTGATGAAGTCGGCCGTGCTGCTGCCCACGGGCAGCGGCACCCCGTCTTGATCGACGCCCAGGCCGTCCCACTCGCGGTTCACGTCGAACGGGGAGTAGCGCGCCACCATCTCGATGCCGGACACGATCGAGGTTCCTACGCCCGTGCCGTTGGCCGCGGCCAGATAGGTCAGCGGGCACATGCCGGCGACGGGGTTCTGCCCCGCGCCGTTGATCCCCGTGCAGCACTGACCCAGCGCGCAGCCGGGGGGATGCCCCGCCACGTCCCACGCCTCGGGCGGCACCACGGCCCCGGTGGCGTTGTTCCACTGGATGCCGTCCGCCTGCGCCGTGCACGTGGGCCCGGCGGCGGTCGCCACTTGGATGACCCTCGCACAGATCGCGTTGAGCGCGGTCATCGTCTCGTTCTGCCCGTGGGCCACCGCGGCCACGTTGGCCAGCGTGTACTGCTCGCCGGCGCAGGCGTTCGAAGCGACGTCGTGGCTGATCGCGTCGGTGATGTTGACGACCACCGGCATCGTCCCCTCGCGAAAGCCCACGCCGCCGATGCCGGAGTTGTTGGCCGGTACCGACGTCGGCGCGGGACCGACCAGGCCGGTCCCCGTGGCGATCTGATAGAGCGCCTCGATCGCGGACTCGGGTCCGTCGTTGCCGCACCCGATCGCGTTGCCGTTGATCCCGAGCTGATTGACCGCCGCCTGCACGGCCGCCACGTTGTCGGTGATCTCGGCGAACAGCTGGAACGGCTGGTCGGGGCCACCCAGCGCGCCGTAGGTGCAGTTGGACTCGCCGTACGGGTTGATGGGGAAGTCCTCGTACGCGCCGACGCCAAACCACGTGTTGGGCACCTGCGCCTCGATGCCGGGGATCACCGTGCCCACCAGCGAGTTCTGGAGGTTGGTGACCTCGCCGTCCATCGAGCCCGTGGTGTCCATGTTGAAGAACACGTCCATGCTCTTCACGTCGGTGCTGAAGGTCAGCTCCTTGGTCTGCGGGCCGGCGGGGTCTTCGTAGGGGAGCACGAAGAAGAAGTCGGGATCGTCGCCCGAGAGGTTGTACGCGGCCACGGTGACCTGCGCGTTGCCCTGCTCGTCCTCGAAGGTCGCGCTCACGATCGTCGACGCGAAGAAATTCATCGCGAAGCCCGGGATCTCGAGCGTGGCCCCGTTCATGGCGCCGACCATCGGGTTGCTGATATCCCAGGTCACTTCACCGGTGACGTCCACCTCGGCACCGTCGTCGTAGACCGCCATGGCGACGAACGCTTGGGAGGCCGGCGAGTTCAGGTCGAGCTCGATCACGGAGTTGGCGGGCGTGACCACCAGGTAGAGGAGGTCGGCATCCTCCCCGGGCCCCGTCGTGCTCCCCGTGCTACCCGCCGTGTCGTCGGCCACCGCGGTGCTCATCCCTCCGGTTTCGACCGTCGACGTGGCGGCAGAGGTGCCCGAAGTGGCAGAGGTGCCCCCGGTACCGTCACTCCCGCCAATCGAGTCGATCCCGGTGTCTTCGGACCCTCGCCCGCCGCCACCCGGACAACCTACAAGCAGTGCCAAGCCGGCACACAATTCCCATCTCGCCAGACTCTTCATGCTCACTTGCCCCCAGTTACACCGCACGTCCAATACGGTAGGGCTCGGCGAGGATCGGTGTAAAGCGGATTCGCATGGGCGGCCCGTTTCCCCGCGCGGCTCCGCCCACATGTCGGGCGGCCGTCGGCGGTCGACCGTCGGCGGTCGACGTCGACCGTCGACCGTCGACGTCGTTCACTGCTCGCAGCCGATGCCGTCGTGGTCGGCGTCGAGGCCATAGTCGTCGGGACCCAGGACCGTGACCGGGGCCGCCCCCAAGGCGACCACGTCCGCACAATTGAGATCGTCCACGAGCGGGAGGCACGGCGAGTACGAGGGATGGCACTCGTCCACCGGGTCGGAGCTCGTGTCCGCGCCGCCATCGTCCATGGCGGGCGACTCGCTCGCGCCCAGGCCGGTCGACTCGTCGAGCTCGCCGCTGGAGCCGGCGCCGGCCGACGCATCCCCGTAGTCGTCGCCGATCGGCGCGCGCAAGCAGCCGCCCATGACGAGACCGAGCACGATCCACGCGGTCGAGCCCCCGCGCCGCGCGACCCGCCGCGGCAACCACCGGGCAATGCGGGCCGACCTCACTGCCCGTCCGAGCTCGAACTCCCCGCACCCAACGCGAACAGGATCCCGCCGATCCCCGAGAGCACGAGACCAAGGGTGCGACGGCCGAGCGCAAAACACAGCGCGCCGGCCATGACGAGCAACAATGGGAGCTTGGATCGCTGACGCTTGGACATGGTGTCGGCCGAGTTGCCGCGCATCGTAACACGTCGCCGCGCAGCCGAGAGCCCGCGCACGCCCTCCGCGGTTCTCACCCCGGCCGCGCTGCGCGACGATGCGCCCGATGCCGCTCCGCCTGCTCGTCGCCCTCGCGGTGCTCACCCTCGCCTCGGTTGCGTGGGCGGCCGAGCCCGCGAGCGCGGGCGCTCTCACCGTGCCCGTGGCCGCCGCCCTGGGTGCGCTGCAGGGTGCAACGGAGTTCCTCCCGGTGAGCTCCTCGGGGCACCTCGCGCTCGGCCAGGCGTTCTTCGGCGTCGACCCCGGCGCGGGTGGCCACCGCTTCAGCATCGTGGCGCACCTCGGCACGCTCCTGGCCGTGCTGTGGATGTACCGCCAAGACGTGGTCGAGCTCGCCCGCGTCCCGCTCCACCCCGGCACGGCCTCGACCGCGCGCACGACCCTCCTCATGATGGTGCTCGCTACCCTGCCGCTCGGGCTGGTGCTCGCGCCGGGGGTCGAGGACGCGATCGTGTACGTCGAGAGCCACCCGCGCCTGGTGGGGGTGTGCCTCATCGTGACCGCCACCGTCTTGTTGCTCGCGTTCAGCCGCAAGAGCGAGGCCGGCGACGAGCTCGACATCACCCCGCCCACGCCGCGACAGGCGCTGCTCGTGGGGCTCGCGCAGCTGCTCGCGGTGCTGCCGGGGATCTCGCGCAGCGGCTCCACGATCGCGGCCGGGCTCGGGGTGGGCCTGCCCCGCTTTGCGGCCGCGCGCTTCTCGTTCCTCATCAGCATCCCGGCGATCGTCGGCGCCAGCGTGCTCGAGCTGCGCAAGCTGGCGCAGGAGACCGGCACCGTGGATCCCATCCCGTACCTCGTGGGCTTCATCGTGAGCTTCGCGGTCGGGCTCGCGTGCTTGCGCCTGCTGCTGCTGCTCGTGCGCCGCGGCCGAATCGCGGGCTTCTCGATCTACCTCTACATCGTCGGCACCGCCGCGCTCATCTGGGGGACGTGACCCCCTCGCTCGAGCTCGCCGCGCGCCGGGCCTTCCACGCGAAGTACACCGGCACCCCCGTGAGCAGCACGCCTACGTTGGCGAGCACGGTCAGCGGCTCGCGCACCATGTAATTGACCAGCAGCAGCACCGCGGCCACCACGAACAGCGCGGGGACCCACGGGTAGCCCCACGCGCGATACGATCGCTCGGCCGCGGGCTCGCGTCGGCGCAGCACGAACACCGCGGCCACGGCCAGCGCGTAGAACGGCCAGATTCCGATCACGAACTGATCCGCGAGCTGCCCAAAGCTTCGCACCGACACGAAGATCACCCCGAGCACCACCGAGAGCGCGATCGCCCCCGCGGGCGTGCCATGGCGCGGGTGCACCCGGGCGAGGCGGCGGAAGAACAGCCCGTCCTCGGCCATCGCATAGAACACGCGCGGACCGGTCATCATCGAGCCGTTGAGAGTGCCGAAGGTCGAGAGCGCGACCGCTCCGGCCACCAACACCACCCCCACCGGTCCGATCACCGCCGCCGCCACATCGGCGGCGATGAGCTTGGACCCGGGCATCTCCGACAGCGGGACCACCAGCAGATAGGCCACCGTCACCGCCAGGTAGAGCACGGCCACCAGCGCCGCGCCGAAGAAGAACGCGCGCGGCAGCGTGCGCTGCGGATCCTTGACCTCGCCGCTCACGTAGCCCACGTCGGACCAGCCGTCGTAGGACCACAGCACGGGCACCATGGCGAGGCCAAATGCCGACACCATCGTGAGCACGGCGGGCTCGCGCGGCGCCACGAATGCGGTCTCGGAGGCCCCG
The DNA here is from genome assembly GCA_041600735.1 of Nannocystaceae bacterium. Classification (GTDB taxonomy): domain Bacteria; phylum Myxococcota_A; class Polyangia; order Nannocystales; family Nannocystaceae; genus Paraliomyxa. The sequence continues at coordinate 6,084 of JBFIJN010000224.1, read as the reverse complement.
GCCGCGCCGAGCCCGAGCACCACCAATGCCAGCAGCGCGCCGACCTTGAGCACGGTGCTCACGTTCTGCACCCACGCGCCGCGCTCGACCCCGCGATAGTTGACGTAGCCGACCAGGATCACCAGGCTCGCCGCCAGCAGCTGCGCGCGGCTCACCGGGCCGAGGACCGCGACTGCGCCATCGACCCCGAGCACGCGCCACAGGTACTCGCTGCACGTGACCGAGATCGCCCCGTACGCGGCCGGGCGCAGCACCAGCAGCTGGGTCCAGCCAAACAAGAAGGCCGTGAGCCCGCCGTACGCCCGCCGCAGGTAGACATAGATCCCCCCCGAGCGCGGCATCATGGCCGCGAGCTCGGCCATCGACAGCGCCCCGGCCACCGCGACCACTCCGCCCAGCGCCCACGCGCCGAGGAACAGCCACACCACGTCGAGGCGCTCGGCCACGACCGCGGGGGTGCGAAAGATTCCGCTGCCGATCGTGGAGCCCACGAGCACCGCCGCCGCGCTGCCGAGGCCCAGCTTGCGCGGCAGTCGTTCACCCCAGCGATCGGAGGCAGGCTCGTCGGCGGCGGACATCGGCCCGCAGCATACACACTCCGCTCGACCGCGCCGCAGCTCACGCGGGCGTGGGCCGGCCCTGCCAGCGGCCCACCGAGAGCTCGAGCGGCTCGGACCGGTGCGCGCCACCCTGCACCACGCGCACGCGCCCGTCGTGCAGCCGCATCACGATCACCGCGCACGTGGCCGTGGCCGTCGGCTCGGCCCCCGCGACCGGGTCGATGCACAGGCTGCCGCGCGAGCCATCGCGCGTGTGCAGCAGCGACCACAGCCCCTCGAGGTCGCGCGGACGCTGCTGGGCGTAGATCGTGGTCGCGAGGTTCAAGCGATGAAAGCTGGTGCTGCGCTCCGGCACCGCCTCGCGACGGCGCAGCACCGGATCGAAGCAGTGGTTCGTGTGCAGGTGAGCGGCCCGCGGCCCCAGCTGGGTGAGCACCTTGAGCTCGCCGCTGGTCTCCACCCCGTAGTAGTCGTGCCCGTCGGCGATCACGTAGTGATGCCCGCTGGACAGCGGCGTGCGCAGCAGCAGCTCGTAGGCGGCCCGAGCATCGGGCTGCTCGAGCATCGCCCGCACCAGCGCGGGCCACACCACGCCCACGCGCCCGTCGGTGCTCGAGAGGTTGTTGACCGTGACCGCGACCCCGCGACTGCTGATCCCCACGGCCCCGAGGCAGCCCACCAGCGTGAGACACAGGGTCTCGTGCTCGCCGCCGGCCGGGGCGATCCGCAGCATGCGAACGTAGGGCTCGGCGTTGGCGTGGAGATCCCAGGTCTCGCCCATCAGCGGCCCGCGATCGCCCGAGAAGTAGATCGCCGTGCACCCGTCGGGGTCGCCCGGCTCCCGCTGCTGCTCCTGCTCCGCGGCGGGGCCGAGCACCGAGCGCGGCACGTCGCGTAGATCGGTGTAGTGATTGAGCACCACCACCCGCTCGGGCGATATATCGGCGCCGTCGGCGATGCCGTGCAGCTCCTCGGCGAGCTGCGGCAGCTGGGCGTGCAGCACGGGCAGGTGCAGGCCGGCCGCGGCGAGCACCTCGGCCTCGTCGAGGAATCCGCTGCGGCGCAGCGTGAGCCCCAGACGAAGCTCGGCCAGCTCGTGGATCGCCGCGCGCCAGTGCTCGCCGTGAGCACGCCCTCGCGCACGAGCGTCGACTTGATCGAGCACGAGCGGCTCGAGCACATGCGACCGCACCACGTTCTTTGCCTTGGGCTCGGTCACACCGCGATCATAGCGCGAAGCTCCATGGGGTCATTCCTCGGCGCTCCAGGCCACCCCTCGAGCGTCTCACCGGGGTATCGTCGCGCCATGCATGGATTCTCTGCCCTGCGATCGTCCTCGCGGCCGCGCGCGCGTGCCCTCCTCGTCCTCGTCCCGGGGCTCGCGAGCCTATCCGTGCTGATCGCCACGTCGTCGGCGCACGCGGGCGTGACCCCGCCCGCAGTCATTCCCGGACAGATCGTGCTGCAGAGCGGCGACACCCCCACCGGGGGCGCGGCGGTCGTCAACATGGAATCCCCGTTCGTCAACGACGCGGGCGAGGTGGCCTTCGTCGGCCTGCTCGACGACGGCGATCACTACGTCTTCATCGGCGGCGGCGTGGTCTGGCTGGGCTCCGACGACGCGATGCAGACGCTCAGCGCGCTCGAGCCGCGAATGGACAGCAATGGCCTGGGCAACTGGGTCTATCCGATGGACGCCGACGGAGCCGATGGCCTGTACACCGACGCGGGTCTGTACGCGGTGGCGGGTGATCCGGCCGCGGACCTCCCCGCCGGGTCGATCTACACGTTCCTCGGCAATCCAGCGATGACCGCCGACGGCGCGATCTACTACGTCGTCGGCATCGATGACACCGGCGATGGCGGGACCGACTACCTCGCGTTCTACCGCACGCCCGATGGCACCCACGCGGCGGCCGAGGTGCTGATCGCGGGCGGCGACGTGATCGACATGTTCACCGTCGACGACGACGGGAGCGGGATCGACTTCGACTACGCCGTGTCGAGCGATGGAGCCCACGTCATCAACATCCTCAACATGGAGGGCGACCCGGCCTCGGACGCGTTCGTGCGCGTGGACGACATGTTCGTGGCCCGCGAGCTCGACCCGACCGGTGACGGCGACAACTGGGACAACTTCGATCTCGTCTCGATCAACACCGCCGGCAACTACCTCATCACGGGCGACACGGATGGCCCCGGGGGCTCCGACGAATTCATCGCCTACAACGCGACCATCGCGATCCGCGAGGGCAGCAACGTCGCCGGAGTCACCCTCAGCCCCGGCGCCGAGCTGCGCTTCGCCGCGCTCAGCGACCTCGACCAGGCGGCCTACGCCTGGGCCTACAACGGACCGGCGGGCTTTCGCGAGACCGTGTTCTTCGCGTGCGACGCGGCCGACATCGCCGGCTCCTCGCAGGTCGTGTTCACCACGATCGACAGCACGCTCGACGTGGACGCCGACGGCATGGGCGACTACGCGATCATCGACGTCACGATCGCCGGGGCCACCGCCGGGCGGGCCGTCGGTGCCACGCCATTCGTCTACGCCGAGGTCGCGCTCGACGACGGCATGGCGGTCACCCAGGCAATGATCGAGGTCCCCGTGTCCTGCTGCGGCAACGGAGCGGTCAACCCGTTCGAGGACTGCGACGACGGCAACGACGATGACACCGACGACTGCCTCAGCACCTGCGTCGCGGCCAGCTGCGGCGACGGGTTCTTGCAGGACGGGGTCGAGGACTGCGACGACGGCAACGACGACGACACCGACGAATGCCCGAGCACCTGCGTGGCCGCGAGCTGCGGTGACGGGTTCGTGCTGGATGGCGTCGAGGAGTGCGACGACGGCAACGACGACGATGACGACGACTGCCTGAGCAGCTGCGTCGCGGCTAGCTGCGGCGACGGCTTCGTCCAGGATGGCGTCGAGGAGTGCGACGACGGCAACGACGACGACGCCGACGAGTGCCGCAACGACTGCACGCTGCCCGGCGGGGTCGATGAGACCGCGGGGGAGACCGGCAACTCGAGCACGGGTGGCTCCGGCGGCGGCAGCGGCCCCGGTCCGGTGAGCCTCACCGCAGCCAGCTCGGCCGACGGCACCGGGGGCGAGACCGACACCGACACCGATTCCGACAGCGCCGGTCAGGTCTCCGAGGGCGGCTGCAGCTGCCGCACCCGCGACCCCTCACCCGCGAGCGGTCCGTGGAGCCTGCTGGGCCTCGGGCTGGGCCTGCTGGGCCTGCGTCGGCGACGACGCTGAGCCGCACGGGCTCACAGCGAGCGGGCGGGTCCGCGCGCCAGCGCGGCCAGCCCGAGCGTCATCACCCCGCCGGCCACCATCACGGGCAGATAGCCCACTGCATCGGCCGCGATCCCAGCCAGCGGTGCGGCGAGCAGTGAGCCGCTCATGTACACCACCTGAGCGACCGTGAACTGGGCGGCCGCCGACCCCTCCTCGCGCCAGGACATCGCGAGGTGGAACACCGCGACCGCGACCGCACCGCCGGCCGCGTTCTCGATCCCGCCCACGATGGCGTAGCCGAGCGGCGTGACGACGAGCTGCGAGTAGATCCCCAGGCCCACGAGCGCGAGTCCTTGCACGCTCGCCGCGAGGCTCAGCGCGCTCGCCCAGCCCCGGCGCCAGGCCAGCGCCCCTCCGAGGGTCGCCCCGCCGATCGTCGCCAAGCTCCCGACCGTCCCCTCGACGACGCCGATGAGCGGCAGCGAGAAGTGCTGGTCGACCAGCATCGGGGTGGTCAGCGAGCCAGCGAACGTCTCGCCAAACTTGGCGAACACCAAGAACAACCACGGCCATGCGCCACGCCGTCGCAGCGCAGCCCACAGCGAGCGCAGCACCTCGCGCAGCGAGGTCGGCGATGATGCGGCCGCCGGCTCGCGAAACGCGAGCACCAGCGCGAGCGCCACGCCGAGCAGCGCGGCCATCACCCCAAACGCACCGCTCCACCCCAGCACGAACGTCAGCGACAGCAGCACCCCGCCCCCCACGAGGTTGCCCAGCTTGAAGCCGGCGACCTGCGCCGCGTTGCCGGGCGCGAGCTCTCGATCGCGCAGCAGATCCACGGCGAGGCCGTCGACCGCGACGTCTTGCGTCGCCGAGAACACGTTCAGCACCAGGAACAACGCGGCCACGAGCACCAGGCTCTCGCGCGGCTCGACCCCCATCAGCGCGAGCGTGATCACGATCATCCCGAGCTGTGCGGGGACGAGCCAGCTCTTGCGGCGACCGATGCCCGCGTGACCGAAGCGATCGACCAGCGGCGCCCAGATCACCTTGAGCATCCACGGCAGCGAGAGCAGCCCCGCGAACCCGACCGCGGCGAGACTCAGCCCTTGCTGGCGCAGGATCGCCGGCAGCGCCTTGGCCAAGAACCCTCCGGGGAGGCCTTGGCAGAAGTACAGGACGAACAGCAGAGGGAGGGTACGGCCCACCACGGGAACAACCGCCGCGACGATAACGCGCCCCGGGCTCTGCTATCGTGCTTCCCACGGTGAGCGACCCTCAGTTCAGCCCGCGCTTCGATCCCGGCGCCCGCGCGCTGGGGCAGCTCGTCGAGCGACGGGGACGGCTGCTGGTGCTGGCCGCGGGCGCGCTGGTGCTCGCGCTCGTCGCGAGCTCGGTGGCCAATGCCGGCCGCACCAGCCTGCGCTGCATCGACGGACAGCTCGTCGCCTATCGCGGCAGCCTGATGCCCGCCGGCCAGGAGCCGCTCGACGATCCCACCCTGCCCCCGCTGCCCGTGCCCTCGGCCCTGTGCGACGACGAGGACCTCGACAGCCTCGCCGCGCTACGCGCCCGCCACCGCGAGATCACGCGCAGCCGCGTCGACGAGGTCATGCGCAGCGATGATCGCATGGCGATCGAGTCGACCATGGAAGCGCTCGCCGCCATGGCGGAGGCGCCCGAAGGTATCAGCGAGGGCGCGCGCGAGCGTCAGCGCCAAGTCCTGCACTCGCTCGTCGACGCCAAGGTCGAGGAAGCTCGCGCCAGCCAGCACGAAGCGGTGCTGTGGATCGAGCGAGCCCGCCGCGCAGGCGTCGACGAGAGCCACCTCCGCGCCGCGGAGCGTGAGCTCGGGGTCCTCGATGCCGAGCCCGAGTCCCCCGCCGCGCTCCCCTCCGAGGACGACACGGCCGGGGGCACCGCCTCGGTACCGCTCGAGGTCCCGGCACCGCGCTCGCTGTGAGGGCGAGCGCGGCCCGGCCCGGCTACTTGCTCTCGGCGGGAGCCGCTGCTCCGCCGCCGGCCCCGGTCGCCGGCCGCAGCCGCCCGATCGCATAGCGAGCCGTCAGCACGGAGAGCTGGAATTCCGGCGGCAAGCGGGAGTCCTTCTCGTCGTTCATCACGCGCTCGAAGGCATCGGCGCACGGAGCACAGGGCTTGTCGCCCATCATGTGGCCCGCCATCCACGCCATCGTCACGCGGGCGTCCTTGTTGCGAACCTTGTAGGCCTTGGAGATCGCCTCGGCCACCTTGACGTCGCCCTTGGCCAGGCGCCCC
>JBFIJN010000223.1:0-14185 GCA_041600735.1 Nannocystaceae bacterium | reverse complement strand
GCGCCGCTGGGGTGGGCCGCCGTGCAGTCGCAGACCGGCCGAGAGCGCATCGATGCCGTGCTTGGCCTCGCTCGCGTGGGGATGCGTCGTGGGCTCGCCGGACAGGGCCCGCTGCACGATCCGCGTGAGCGCGGCCTCCTGCGCCTGCTCGTGGCGGATCGCCAGCGCGTGGCTGGCCTCGAGCAGGTGTCGGGCCCGTCGCAGGCCTCCGCCGAGCGCGGCGAGTCGCCCCGCCTCGCGCAGCGCGTGCGGCAGGCTGTTGCGAAAGCGACTGGACGACCATAGGCCAGCCCGCAGGGCGCGTCGGGCCTGCTTCAGCGCCTCTTTGCGCTCTTCGCGCTCGGTGGCGGCCTCGGCCACGCGCCGCCACGCGGTGGCTCGCCACACGTCGAGGCCCGCGAGCAGCTCGGTCCTCATCAGCTCGGCGCCATGGAGCTCGTCCGCGGTGACATCGAGCATCGCCGCCGCCGCAGCCGGCCGATTCACCCCGAGCAAGCGGATCCCTCCCGCCTGCATCGCCACGAGCTTGGTGAAGTGGTGCTCGATCTGCGCCGCGATCTCGACCTGCACGCGGATCATCATCGAAGGCACGCGCCCGCCGGAGGCGAGGGTCCACACCAGCACGCTGCTCGCCGCTGCGAACACGTCGCCGGTGTCGAGCGCCTCTTCGTGCACGCGGCGAGCGATCGCGGTGGCCTCGACCACATCGCCGAGTCGGTACTGCGCGCGCGCCACATGGAGGAGCGCGTCGCGGGCCTCGGCCGCCTCGTCCATCGCCTCGAGGCGCGCGGCGGCCTCGGCCGAGACGCGGGCCGCCTCGGCAAAGCGCGAGGCACCGTAGAGCACGACGCCCTGCTGGTGCATGGCCTGCGCTTCGCCCGAGCGATCGCCCAGGCGCCGCTGGATCTCGAGGCTGCGATCGACATAGCTGAGCCCGCGGCCGAACCACGGGACGGCGGCGAGCATCATGCCGTGACCGGCGTAGGCGCGACCGAGCTCGGGCGTGGGAGCGTGGGTCTCGGCCGCGTTGAGCTCGCGCAGGTGCGGCCAGAACACCTCCAGTCGGCCGCGGCTGAAGTAGTAGGCGTAGCTCAGGCGCCCGTGGATCCGCATCGCCAAGCGCTCGGCCGAGGTGGCCGGTCGCTGCGGGCCTCGCCCCGGGAACCACGCGTGACCAACGAGCACCGCCATCTCGCGCAGGTTGCTCAGCCACAGCGCGCGGCGGCCCTGCGGGACGGTGTGGCCGAGGTCGAGGAGCGCATGCTCGAACGCACCGATCGCGCCCTGCACGTCGCCGCGGCTGAGCTCCACCTCGCCCAGGTGATGGAGCACCAGCGCTCGATCCTCGCCGGGGCTCATCTTGGTGCGGCAGCGCCCGAGCTCGCCTGCGGCCTCGTCGAAGCGACCCTGTCGCATTAGCACGTCGGCATACTCGCGGCGGATACGAACTTCTTCGCCGAGCGGCAGCAGGCCTGGGGCGAGCGCGCGGCGGTAGAGATCGGCGGCGCGATCGAACGCGAGGGTGGCGATGGCGGCCTCGGCCGCTTGGAGGTAGCGCGGCACCGCTTCGGCTTGGCGCCCCGCGGCCTCGAGGTGCCGGCCGAGGCGCTCGTGATCGAGGTGGCCTTCGGCCTGCAGCGCATCCACCAAGCGCAGGTGCCAGGCGCGGCGCTCGTCTTGGCTGAGGTGCTTCTTGACCGCGTCGCGGATCCGATCGTGATAGGTCTCGATCACCTCGACGCCGCGCGTGCCCTTCACGCGCAGCAGGTTGGCGGTGCGCAGCTGCACCACGGCGGTGCTCTCTTGGGGCCCGAGATCGGCGGCGCGTCGCGCCACCGTGCGCGCGAGCGGCCCGGCCGCCACGGCGACCGCCTCCAGCAGGCGGCGCGCGGGCGGCTCGAGCTGCTGAATGCGGGCGTTGACCACGGCTTCGACCGTGAGCTCGTGCGCGGCGAGCCGCGGCCCCTCTTGGCTCGAGACGTAGCGCGCGAGCTCCACCAGCAGGAACGGATCGCCCTTGGCGACCAGCGCGACCTCGGCGGGGCCCACGGGCGTGCTGGCGCGGACCAGGCTGTGGGCGAGCTCGAGGGCGGCGCCCGACTCGAGCGCTCCGAGCGAGACCAGCTCGTGGCCAGCCTGCGCGGCCAGGAACGTGCGCAGGAATTCGCTGGTGTCTTGGTCTTCGCGGCGATAGCTGCCGAGCAGCAAGAACGGTGGCTGCGGTGAAGCCAGCACCTCGGCCAGCACCTGCGCGCTGTCGAGGTCGCCCCACTGAAGATCGTCGATGGCGATGATGAGCGGCGAGTGACGAGCGAGCGCCTCGAGCAGCTGCCGCAGCGCGGCCACGCCCTGTCGGCGAATGCGGGCCGGATCGGTGGTGGTCGGTCGCTCCCCCGGGGCGGGGACTGGGGGCGAGCCCACCACCACGGTCGAGCGGCTCGCCACCGCGGGATCGGACGAGAGCACCGCGATCGTGGAGAAGCGGCGCTGCGCGGCGGCCGGCCCCGGGCGCGTCGCCGGCGTGGGGCCCGTGTCATCGGAGATCGGGTGCGGCTCGGTCACCGGCAGCGTCTGTCGCTGGCGGATGTCGCTGAGCGCGACGTCGGCCGTGCGCGCATCGAGATCGAGGGACGGATGGCCGGCGACGATCGGGGTGTTGCCGTACTGTGCCAGCACGGGAAACAGTCGCCCCAGCGCCCAGCGATGGCGCGGCATCACGTCTTCGCGAGCCTCGAGCGACATGCTCGCGAGGTGCTGACACACCGCGTCCATGACCGCGTCGAGAGCCTTGTACGGCACCGACTCTTGCTCGTAGCAGCGACCGGTGAGCACGACGACGCCATTGCGGCGGGCGCGGGCCAGGTAGTGTCGAATCAGCGCGCTCTTGCCGATGCCCGAGCGACCGGTGACGAGCACCACGCGGCCCTTGCCGAGCAAGACCTCGCGCATCGCCCCGTCGATGCGCTGCAGCTCGAGCTCGCGCCCGAGGATCGGGGCCTCGGTGCGATGGCGGGGCGGCAGCGTGCGCTCGCTGTCGCCACACAGCAGATCGATGATGGCCGAGCCCTCGGGGCGCAGCTCGGGATCGCGGGACAGCAGCGCCATGCACAGGCGATCGAGATCCACGGGCACGTCGGGGGTCGCGTCGCTCGGCGGGGTGGGATCGCGGGTGAGCTTCTCGGCAACCGGGTCGTCGCCCGAGTGCGGCAGCCGCCCGGTGAGCGCCTCGTAGAGCATCACGCCCACTGCGTAGAAGTCGGCCGCAGGGGTCGGGGGCTGGCCCTGGGCCTGCTCTGGGGACATGTACGCGGGCGTTCCGGCGGCCTGCGTGGGGTGCCCCGACAGCTCCGCGGCGACGCCGAAGTCGAGCAGGACCGCTCGCCCCGCGTCATCGACCATCACGTTGGAGGGCTTGATGTCGCGGTGCACGTGGCCTGCGTCGTGCAGTGCCATCAGCCCACGCACGACCTGCGCCGTCACGGCGCGCAGCGTGGGCAGCTGCGCGGCGGACAGCGGGGGGAAGTACTCGAGCTCGCCCAAGCGCCCCAGCGGCACGCGCTCGGGCGCGGGGCCCGACCACTCGGCCACGGTGGTGCGCTCGGGCGCGGCCGGCCGCGGCGCACCGACATCCCACGCCGCTACGGCACCGATCGGGCGGCGCACGTAGCCGAGGAAGTCGTTGCCGTCCACCAGCTCCATGGTGAACATCAGCTCTTCACCCGCCGCGTGGAGCTCATAGAGCTTGACGAGGTTCGGGTGCGAGAGATCGGCCATCGATCGGAACTCGCGCTTGAACGCGAGCATGCTCGCCGAGCCCTGCACGCTCAGCACCTTCAGCGCCACCTCACCGCCGCGCTGTCGATCGAAGGTTCGATAGACGACGCTCGACGTGCCGCGCCCGAGCGTGGAGCGGATCTCGAAGCGCTCGTGATCGAAGCCCGGGGGCAGCGAGGGCGCCCCGCCTCGGATCGAAGCGCGGTCTGGCGCGGCGGGGTCCAACGGCTGCCATCGTAGCCGCAATGCGCGGCGGCGCGCGAGCGGGCACAGGGGTTCGGTGGCTCGCCAGAGGTCCAATCCGGGCCACTGGGGTGGACGGTGGGTCGGTCAGTCGGCGTAGAGCCGCATCCACTGCTCGAGCACGATGAGCGACCATAGGCGCAGGCCGTGATCCCTCACGCCGCGGCGGTGCTCGTCGACCAGTCGGCCGATTTCATCGACCGCCAGTAGCCCGCGGCGGCGCACCAGCTCGGGCGCGAGCCAGCGGTCGACCAGTTGATCGAGATCACGCCGCATCCACACCCCCAGCGGCGCATTGAAGCCCAGCTTGCGGCGGCTCAGCACATGGGGCGGCAGGCGCTTGCCCATGATCTTGCGAAGCACCCGCTTGGACGCGAGCCACCCCACGCGGTGCCGCGCGGGGATCTGCGTGGTGAGCTCGACCAAGCGGTGGTCACACAACGGCACGCGCAGCTCGAGCCCGTGGGCCATGCTCATGCGATCCGAGCCGCGCAGCACGTTCTCGGGCAAGAACCCGTGCAGATCGGCGTAGGCGGCTCGCTCGACCAAGCCGGCCTGCGCCGGGTGATCGAAGGCCTCGCCCACCGGATCCATGCGGGGCTGCGCACGCAGCTGCTCGCGCAGCGCCGGGGCCAGCAGGCGATCGCGCTCGGGCAGGCGCGCGTAGGCCACCCACGCGCCGTAGCGCTCGGCGGCCGGCAGCTGCAGCCCGCTGAGGAACTGCCGCGCCCAGCGTCGATAGCTGCGGGCCGTGGCTTGCTCGGGACCCGCGACCGCGCGCCCCGCCAGCGCGAGCCACCCCGCGGGCAGCCGCTCGGCCAGCGCCGACAGCCGCAGCCCGCGATAGCGCGGATAGCCGCCGAACAGCTCGTCGCCGCCGTCGCCGGCCAGCGCCACCGTCACGTGCTGGCGCACGAACTTCGACAGCGCCGACGAGAGCATCGCCGTGGGGCTCCCGAACGGCTCGTCGAAGCCCCGCACCATCGCCTCGAGCCCCGACAGCACGTCGACGCTCAGCTCGAGCTCGTGGTGATGCGTGCCAAAGTGCTCCGCCACCGCGCGTGCCTCCGCGCGCTCGTCGAAGCTGCGGCCCTCCTCGCCGTAGCCCACGCAGAACGTCTCGACCGGACCGTGCCCGTGCTCCGAGAGCACCGCCACGATCGTCGACGAGTCGACGCCGCCCGAGAGGAACGCCCCCAGCGGAACGTCGGCGATCGTGCGCGACAAGATCGCGTCCTCGAGCAGCGGCGCCACGATCTCCGCCCACTCGTCGAGCGAGCGCCGCTCGATCACCGCCGGCTCCGCATCCCAGTAGCGGCGGATCGTGACCGCGCCGTCTTGCCACACCAGCGTGTGCCCGGGCGGCAGCTGGCGGATCCCCGCGAACATCGAGAGCGGCGGCGGCACGTAGTAGAGATCGAGATAGGCGTCGAGCGCGAGCGGGTCGAGCTCACGGCTCACCCCGGGCACGGGCAGCAGCGCCTTGGGCTCCGAGCCAAACGCCAGCGCGCCGTCGAGCCGCGCGTAGTAGAGCGGCTTGACCCCCACGCGATCGCGAACCAACAGCAGTCGCCGCCGCGACTCGTCCCACAGCCCAAACGCGAACATGCCCAGCAGGTGATCGACACAGTCGTCGCCCCACTCGCGATACGACGCGAGCAGCACCTCGGTGTCCGAGCGCGTGGAGAAGGCATGCCCGCGCGCCTCGAGCTGCGCCCGCAGCTCGCGGAAATTGTAGATCTCGCCGTTGAACGTCACCCAGCACGAGCCATCGGCGCTCTGCATCGGCTGGGCCCCACCCTCGAGGTCGATGATCGAGAGGCGTCGGTGTCCGAAGCCCCAGCCCTCGCCGAGCTGCAGGCCGTCGGCATCGGGCCCGCGGTGGCGCAGGGTTGCGGTCATCGTCGCGAGCAGCGAGCGATCGGCGAAGCCGACCATGCCGGTGATGCCGCACATGCGAAGGTCACGGTAGCAGTCGCGCTAGATGCGGTCGAAGCCCAGCTCCAGCCCGTCCGGGGCTCGCACCAGCCGCAGCCGCTTGCCCACCGCCTCGAACGACCATTGCTCGTCCACCGCTCGCGTCTCGGACCACAGCTTCAGCTGCTCGTGACCACCGACGCGGCTCACCTCGCGGATCGTGCCCTTCTCGAGCGGCTCGCGGGTGTACGGCGCGAGGGTGCGCCAGGTCCCGTCGAGGTCGAACGCCAGCAGCACCAGCTCGGGCGCCCCCGGCCGCCGCGGCGACTCGTTGACCTTCACCCACGTGCCCAACAAAGGAGCCACCCGCGGGTCGGGCTGCAGCACCTTGACCTCCACATCGAACCCCCCCGAGTTCCCCAGCTCCCCCGGTCCCGCCGGCGTCGCGTCGTTGACCCCCAGCAGCAGGTCGCCCCCTTGCTGCGTGTGGAACGTGGCCTTCGCCCCCACGAACCGCGGCCGCCCGTCGATCATCGCCAGCAGCCCCGCGTGCCCGTCGTGCGAGCCCATCAGCGGATCTTCGAAGCGCGCATCCTCGCGCCAGTGCACCGCAAAGTCCGAGCGCGCATACCCATTGGGCCCCACCTCCGGCTCCCAGTCGGGCGTGGTGTTGAAGCGCACCAGCCCATCGACGTGACGGATCTGAACGAAGGCACCCGGATCGAGCCGGACCGTGGTCTCGGTGAGGGCTTGGTTGCCGAGGACGTAGAAGCGGTGGGTCGACATGCGGCGGGTAGAGGGTACATCTATTTGCACTCCTCGAACGGATCGGTGCACGCCGCCGCCGCGGGCTTGGGGAGCACCACGCGCAGGCGGATGTGCTCGTTCTTGCCCGAGAACACGGGCCTGCCCGTCGCCCCTGAGGTCTCGCCGAAGTCGGTGATCGGCACGATGTCGGGTGACGGACCTGCGAGGCGGAGCGAGCCTCGCGCTTGAAGCTTGAAGCGATGGCGGAACTTGGGGTCGACGGCGTAATGGGAAAGAGGATCTTGACCGCGACCTTGCCGCCAAGGCGGAGGTCCTAGGCTACGTAGACGGCGACGAGCAACGCCGCCATGCAGCCCGCTGACGGTGTTCCCCACTCACGTGGCAACGACGGACACCCCGTAGGCCAGGACAGCGTGGCTGTCCGTTCCTCCAAGTTTGTCTCATGCCGGGTGGCCAACTTCGACTACCACGGATTATGCTTCGGTTCGCATGTGTCGAGGGCTTCCAGCGAAAATCTACGCATGATCGCGCTCGAAATCTCGAGACGACCCACACTGTCTGGAGGAATAACGATGACATTGTCCACGAAACTCCACAGGCTCAACGCGGTCCTCTCATAGAGCCCGCCGTCCTTGCCCCACGCACTCCAGTGGACTTCGTAGACATCTCCGCTTGAATAGAGCCATGTGTGGTCTCCTCCCGAGGACAGCCCGAAGCCGAATTCCAACGACATCAGTTGCATATATGGCGCCAATTTCTTGACCGTTTGCTCCTTCTGACGGTCTCCGAATCGAAGACTCGGTACGGTCGGGGCTGATGGCGAATAGTTCGTGACTAGAAAAGAAATTGGAATTTCGTAGTATCGACACGTTTTTGACAGGTGTCTGTACACTTCGGCGTGCTCGTCGCGATTTCCCGCGGGGCGGTACAGATCGGGCGTGACATACACGCCTACCCATCCGAGGGACTTGACTAGGTACTCGGCAATCTTCGTTCCCTTGGCGTCATGTTTGGCCACCGTACGATTCAGACCCGAAAGCCCGTCCTTCTCGCCCGCTTGCTCGAGTGCGCCGATGAGCACCTCCAGGGCGAAGGTGACACAGTCAGTCTTCTTGTAGTGCGCGTAAGTCTTCTTCTGATTCGGAGTAAGAGCCTCCCATGCTTTCGTTCCAATTTCCTTGGAATGATCGCGTTCGTAGATAGACTGCAACCTCGCGGCTGCTTCAAACGAAAATCCACCCATTGTGAGATTCTCCTTCTGTGGACATCTGTCGGGGAGGAGGCGCCTAGTTGTGTGCTAGAGTCGCGACAAGGGCAACTGCGCGCCCCGGGCATTGGCAAGTCGAAAGGACAGGATTGCTAGGCCAAATGTTCGTGCAAAATGCGAATACATCGACACCGGCGCCATCCCGGAAAGGCCAAATAGTTCACCACCATCTTCAAACATAACGAGCCTCATCTTGAGTAGGCCAACGGCGGACCTCTCTTTTACGACGAGCGCCTCCACGGCATCCCCAGTCGCTGTCTTCTGGCGTCTGACTGTAACCAGTTCGTAGTTCTCGGCCTCGCAATACTCCAAGAGAAGATTAGCGACGCCGACGGCACTCCCCGCGTCCTTGACACCGAAACTGAGAATGACAGGAGGTAGAGGCGGTTGAAATGGCGAAAACACCCCGATGTCGGAAAACGTCCGCCTCCGGTCAGCCCTCGGCGTAGCCGGGACGTCAACGCTCGACCACGTCGCTGGTAGCACCACGTCATATGCATACCGCTCGCCGAGCCTTGGTAGAACACGGACATTGCGAAATAGAGACTGTTCCCCGGGGCCCGGAGCCAACCCGAAGGACGGTAGATCGTCATCAAAGCTCGACACCATCGTCACTCTCCTATGAACACATTCGATGACCCAAACGTGATCGCATCCATTGGGATGAGAGGCGGATCCATCGGCGCAATGATTAGACCAATATCGAGCCCGAGGCCAGCCCAGAGTGCGCCTACTTTGCCACCGACCCGTGCCGAAAACCCCTTCTTGGGATCGAAACGTACTCCCGCATGTCCCGCGAGTCTAGCTGTCAGCAACGATCCCGAAACACCTCCCTCGACCCCAATCCCCCAGTTCGTGAACGGGATTCTTAGCTTCTCCGTCTCGCCCGTAAGCTCTACCTCGATGACCGCCACGCCGATCTCGCCGCTCGCGCCAAGGAAGGCTTGCTTCTTCTTCGTGTCGATGTGCGCGCCGACGTCGAGCTCGGCTTCGCCGTGTAGTACGTCGATCTCTGCCTTACCCACAAGGGGTCCAAAGTCATGCTCATCGGTGTCGTAGCCCAGAAGAGACCCCTCCGCGCCGACATCCACGGCGTTCAGGGATACTCGAAAATCCTCGATCGATCGTATTTCTGCATCGACCGATGAACTCGCATGATACTCCCATTCTCCCAGCTCTATGCCGCTATCCGCGAACTGGTCGATCTGCCCGTCATTTCGTGCGAAATCCTTTTGAGCGCGGAAGTCGACTAGTGGATCCTTCTGATATTTACTAGGCCCCCGGCGCTCATCTATTTTGTTCTTGCCGAACGATTTATCTCCGTCCTTGCTTGTGTCATAGTCACGGTCGTGCTTTGCCGAGATCTCATCCTCAAGCTTGGACGGCGAACTACCTATGCAGACCAGTCCGTCCCCCTTCCTGGCGGCGGCCATGTTGTTGATGAAAACTGTCGAACTGCCAGCCGAAATCGGCCCCCCAACATGTGGGAACCCATCGGTGTCGGAAGGGCAAGAGTGTAAGTCCGTCAGTCTGGAGGCGGGTAGGCCGTTGATCATGACATTGGGTGAGCCGCCTGTGATAGTCCCCCCATGTTCTGTCATGTCAGTCTTTCGCGCTGCGTTGACCATCGATCTTTGCTCGCTGGAGATTTTGGCACGATTTCCGAGTCGTTCAGTTGAGGTGAATGATGCCGCCCTTCACAATCACTTCGTTCTCCCCCGTCATAGCGACGTCCCCCGCGTCCATCACCATCGATCCCTCCGTACTCTCCACGATCCCCTCCGACAGCTCCAACGACGATCGCGCCTTCGACATCGCGAGCACGTCCTCATCCAGCCGAATGCTCGCCCCATCCCCGGCGGTAAACGTAATGCTCCCCGGCTCGATCACGATCGAGCTTCCCGGCACCTCGAGCACGATCCTCTCAGGTGCACGCACATGCACGGTATGGGTGGTCTCCAAGATCTCATGCCCGTCGATCCGCGTCTCTCGCCCTTGCACGATCCCCTGCGCCTCCCCGTGGACAGGCGCTCCGTCGATCTTCACCTTGTTGTTCCCCCCGATCGAGATCCACTCGTTCCCCTTCACTAGTCGCGTGCGGTTGCTGAGCACGACCTCGTTCTGGTCCCTCTGCGCATGCATGAAGATCTCCTCCGCACCCTTCGCGTCCTCGAACCTGAGCTCGTTGAAGCCCTCGCCACCCACGCTACTGTTGCTCTTGATCGTACTCTTCGTCTTCTCATCTGGCAACGGATATGGCGTGCCATTTCGTCCGTTGTACACGCACCCCACCGCCAACGGCCGGTCTGGATTTCCATCGAGGAACTCCACCACGACCTCCATGCCGATCCTCGGCAGGAACCAAGTTCCCCAACCAGGTCCGGCCCACATCTGCGCTACGCGTACCCAGCACGAGGAGCTGTCATCGAGTGGCAGCACCCGATCCCAGTGGAAGCTCACCTTGATCCTCCCGTGCACGTCCGTGTGGACTTCCTCCCCCTTGGGCCCGGTTACCGTCGCGGTCTGTGGCCCGAATACTCGCGGCTTTGGGGTGGTCTCAGTGGGTCGGAATGGCATGGTCGCAGGGATGCACTCGAAGGTGTTCTGGTAGCGCACGCCGCCACCACCGGCCGCAATCTCTCGGTCTGGGCAATCGCCAAAGTGTACGGCGCGGGTCACCAACAATCGCGTGAACGACACCCCGCCATGGGGGTGCTCGGCGATCTCGAACACCCCGCCCGCGCGCAGGCACGTGACATTCGAGGCGCCCTGTCCGCGTGACTGGAGGCCGGTGAACATCTGGAACCTGCGCATGGTCAGCGGGTCCTCGTCGTACGCGACCTTGGTGCCGCGGTAGGAGTCCTTGCGCTGGTAGTCCTCGATCCGCCGCCGCGCATCGGGCACGTAGACCTCGCGCGTCCTTCCCCGCGCATCGGCCTGCTCCTGGTTCGCAACGGGGGGCGCTACAGGATCGGGGCGCTTCCAGTTGAAGCGTCGCGTGCTGACTTTGGTCACCTGCTCGGGGCGGTACCACTCGAGGTAGCGCAACGACTCGCAATCGGCGGTCTCCGCCCGATCGGCGATGATCGGGATCTGGTCGCGCGTGTCGCCCTCGACCTCGGGAAAGTCGGCGTTGGGATCGCCGTCCTGGTCGAGCAGCACCATCTTCTCAACCCCGCCTTCGTCGTCATCGCCGCCCTCGGGCTCGAATATGTACGAGATACCTTCTTCCTCCATCAGTCGGCATGCAAACGCAAAATCCGACTCTCCGTACTGCACGCAGTAGTCGCGCACCAAGTACTTCGCGTTCAGCTTCTCACGGTCGAGCTTGCGCCCATACTGGGCGAGCGCAGGCTCGAGCACCTCCTGCAGGATCTCTGGCACGGCCTTGTCCTGAAAGATGCGCGTGTCTACGTGCTGCACCAGTAGCTTGAACGCAGGGACGATGTGCAGGCGCACGGTCAGGCGATCCGACGCCACCCCGAGGAAGTCCACGCGCTCGACCACGCCGAGGATGCTCCGCGCAAAGGTATTGCGCGCGAGCTCGAGCTCAACGTCGGCGCCGAGTAGCTCGTCGGTCTCGACATAGGTATCGTCGGTGATGAGATCCACACTGAGTTCATAGGGCTCGGAGATTGCCTCGACGAAGTGGACCCGCCGCACGTGCCATACCGGGTCGGGACCACCACGTACCCGCAACTGGTAGCTCACGGGCTCGAGCGGCTGGCCGAGCACGCGGCCCAACGCACCACCGAGGTCTCCCAACCCAGAAGAAAGCGGAATCTCGCGGTCCGACCTCAGCATCGCCGCGGAGGGCGAGCGTGCCTGCGAGACGACCTCGGCGAGCTTGTCCCCACCGGCGTGCTCGACGACCTCGTCCTGCGCGAGGTCGCGTACGTCCACCGCAAGGCGGTCCTTGATGATGTTGGGCTCGTCGTTAGACATGGGAGCGGACTGGTCCTTGTGCAAGAGGGCGGGGCTCGATGGGGGATCGGAAGCTCGACGGTCCTCCCGCGGGGCACGCGATCGCGAGGCCGACGAGCGCTCCCGCGATCGCGACCGCCACGCCGATGACCAGCACTTGTACGAGCGAGATGGCGACCGGTGCGGAGCCGGGCACGGCGGGGCGCACGGGCGGAAGAGTCGGTGCACCGGGGGGCGCGAGCGCCTGCGCGGGCACGGGTGCGGGTATGCAAGCGTCGGGAGGCGAAATAGCGGGCAAGGCGACCGAAGGTGCGACCGCTGCGGTCGGGAGCACGGGTGATGCTGGCAGCGACGCACCCACGAGCCCGCGGCCTCGCTCCGGTAGAAGGATCGTGGCGGTGACAGGACGACCCGCGAGAAAGTGCAGCGTGGGCTCGTCGACGGCCGCTTCGATCACCTTGCGTGGGACTACCTCCTGAAGCCGCTCCGTGGTTGGTAGCGGCCGCGCTCCCCGACCCGAGAACACTACGGTCGACTCCGCCGTAGGGGGACGTGCTCCGGCATCCAGTATCGTGGCTTCTAGTGGTTCACCACGGTCGCCAGATGTCGGCGAAGCCAACGCTGGCGCCACCGGCTGCACGCGAGACATGAGCTGCGGAAACGCCGTCGCCACTGGCCGGGCTTGCGGCCCGAGCTCGGAGAACATCGATGCACCCAGCTGAATCGTCGGCTCCGGTGGAGCTGTATGATCCGCGACGGCAGGCCCAAAGTACGGCACCAGCATCTGTCGGTCGAACATCGACGTGGCGTGCAGCTCACCGACCTCCTCACGCCGATCGAACGCCGCATGCATCGCATCGTCGCGCGCCGGTGGCGGGGGAACCCGAGATTCGAGCTCGGACGGTGCTGGACCGTGTGTCACGGCGACCTGCGGCGCCTTGGCCTGGGCGTGCTGCCCCGTCTCGACCTCGTCGAGCGCCGCCTCGGGTAAGTCGTCGCCTCGCGTCGCGACCTCCTCGAGCGCGAGCTCGAGCTCGCGCGCGGACTCGAAGCGCTCGCTCGGATCCTTGGCCAGCGCGCGCAATACGATCGCCTCGACCTCCGCGGGAACCGAGCGGACCTTGCCACGTAACGGCGGCACGGGCTGCGAGGCGTGGGCTGCGAGTACCTGGTAAGGCGTGCCCCCCTCGAACGGGAGCACGCCGGTGAGCATGCGATAGAGGAGCACGCCAAAGGCGTAGACATCGCTACGCACGCTGGTCGCAGCGCCGCCATTGAGCTCGGGCGCCGTATAGGCCGTGTCGCCCACGAACGGCGGGGTGTGCTCTTCGCCCCGTCCCCCTCCCGCCAAGGCGGGGTGGGCAAAGCCAAAGTCGGACACCTTGATGCGCAGCTCGGCGGCCACTTGCGCTGGACTCTCGAGCACGAAGCAGTTGGCCGCTCTCAGCCCGCGGTGGACCACGTTGCGCTTATGGGCCGCCTTGAGCGCCGCAGCGATCTGCAGCGCTACGGCGCGAGCGCGCGACCATGGCAAGCGGCCCGACTCGACGAGCATGCCGTGCAGAGTCCGACCGAGCACGAGTTCGGTCGCGACGTAGACGGTGTCGTCGAGGCGGCCGAGATCGTGTACGTCGACGATGTTGCGATGGTGGACCCGCGAGGCAGCTCGTACGTCCATTAGTACGCGATCGGCGCCGCCCGCCATTGCGACGATGTCTGGGCGGAACACCTTGATCGCTACGCGCTGAGCGAGTGATGTGTGGTGACCTTCGTAGACGCGACCAAACGAGCCCGCACCAAGCAATTGGCCCAGCCGGTATCGGCCACCCATGACTCGAACTTCACCCGACTCGCCGACCACGGCTATGCTGCGATTCGCCAAAGGTCACCTTCGTCGCATGCACGACCACTGAGAGACCGCGGCGAAAGTAGCCTGCCCCGGTGTCGAGTTGCAGCATACGCGTAACAGTGGACGCAGCGCAATACTCTCAGGTGGTCACTCTCCTGCTGAGAAGCAAGGACCGCCGGCGTCAAAGGCTGCAAATCATGCGTCGGGTGCGAATTCGAGCCGCGGCCCGTTTGGGCCATGGAGGGCGGGAATCGCGGCGGTGGTGGCCCGAACGGGCGACGAAGGTTCTGCGTGAAGTCCACTGGCGAAATCCATATAAAGGTAGTGCCTCGTTTGCTACCGTAGATTGCTGTGGCAGGTCCCAAGTTACCGAAGCGGGCCGAGGCTGGCGTGACGATCGGCGGCTATGAGCTCGTGCGTCGCATCGGTCGCGGGGGCATGGC
>JBFIJN010000222.1:0-14218 GCA_041600735.1 Nannocystaceae bacterium | reverse complement strand
GTGCGCTTCATCAAGCTCGACGCCGACGACGAGGTGGTCGCGGCGTTCCCGGCGGCGGCGGCGATCGAGATCGAGAAGACCACCGGGAGCAACCAAAAGCTCACGGGGGCCGATCGTGAGCCGGTCACGCGCGGCGGCAAGGGACGGCCGGTGTTCAAGCGTGGCAAGGTCAAGCGCGTGATCGTGCCGGCGCCGGTGGTGCCGATGTTGAGCGCCGAGGGTGAAGGCGAGGCCTAGGCCCGCAGGAACGACGACCATGGCCACGAAGAAGAAGAGCACCAAGGCCACGACGGCGGCCAAGACGACGAAGGCGGCGAAGACCGCGAAGAGCCCGTCGTACGACGCCAACGCGATCCAGTTCCTCGAGGGCGTCGACCACGTCCGCAAGCGCCCCGGCATGTACATCGGCGGCGTCAACAAGGAGGGCCTGCACCACCTGGTGTGGGAGATCCTCGACAACGCGGTCGACGAGGTGATCAACGGGCACGCGACCGAGATCACCGTGGAGCTCGACGCCGATCACCACGGGATCTCGGTGGTCGACAACGGGCGCGGGATCCCGGTGGACCTGCACCCGCAGCTCAAGATGCCCGCGGTGGTGGCCGTGTTCACCAAGCTGGGCGCGGGCGGCAAGTTCGACGATCGCAGCTACAAGCACTCGGGCGGCCTGCACGGGGTGGGCGCGGCGGTGGCCAACGCGCTGTCGTCCGAGCTCACCGTGCAGGTGTGGCGCGACGGTGGGCGCTGGGAGCAGCGCTTCCTCCAGGGCGTACCCGACGGCAAGCTCAAGAAGCTCGGGGCCTCGCGGGGCTCGGGCACGCGGGTGCACCTGCGCCCGGACTCCACCGTGTTCGCCAAGATCGCGTTCGATCCGCTGGTGCTGCGCGAGCGGCTCGAGGCCAAGAGCTACCTGCACCGCGGCTTGAAGATCATCTTCATCGATCCACGCGGGCCCACGCGCGAGGAATTCCAGCACGCGCAGGGCATCGTGGACTACCTGGGCAAGCTGGTGCAGGTGCGGGGCAAGCCCGCGGTGCACCCGGGGTTCTTCACGTTCGAGCGCGACGAGGAGCCCAAGCTCGAGGTCGCGCTCGCGTGGACCGAGTCGACCGAGGACGTGGCCTACTCGTTCGTCAACGGCGTGCCCACCCCCGACGGCGGCACCCACGAGCAGGGCTTTCGCAACGCGCTAGGCAAGGCGCTGCGCGCGTATATGCAGGCGCACAAGCTCGAGCCCAAGGGCGTGGGGGTGACGCTCGAGGACATGCGCGAGGGCATGGTCGCGATCTTGAGCACCTATGTGCTCGAGCCGCAGTTCCAGAGCCAGACCAAGAACCGGCTGAACAATCCCGAGGTGGTGGCGCAGGTCGAGGGCGTGCTGCGGCCCGCGCTCGAGCAGTGGCTGCACGAGAACCGCAGCGTGGCCGAGTCGGTGGTGGCGCGGGTGATCACCTCGGCGCGCGCGCGCATGGCCTCGCGCGCGGCCAGCCAGAAGATCTCGCGCAAGAACGCGGTCTCGGGGCGGCTCAACCTGCCGGGCAAGCTGGCCGACTGCGCCAGCACCGATCCGCGCAAGTCGGAGCTGTTCATCGTGGAGGGCGACAGCGCCGGCGGCTCGGCCAAGATGGGGCGCGATCGCCAGACCCAGGCGATCTTGCCGCTGCGCGGCAAGGTGCTCAACGCCGAGCAGGCCAGCCTCTCGAAGGTGCTCGACAACGAGGAGCTCGGCAACGTGGTCAAGGCGCTCGGCTGCGGGATCGCCAAGGACTTCGAGCTCAAGCGGCTGCGCTACGGCAAGGTGATCTTGCTGATGGATGCCGACTCCGACGGGCATCACATCGCCACGCTGCTGCTCACGTTCTTCTATCGCTACATGCCGGAGCTGGTGCGGCGCGGGCACGTGTACCTGGCCCAGCCGCCGCTCTATCGCGTGGACGTGGGCAAGGAGACCCACTGGGTGGCCGACGACGCGGGGCTGCAGCGGCTGCTCAAGGAGGTCAAGCGCGGCAAGCCCGAGATCCAGCGCTTCAAGGGCCTCGGCGAGATGATGCCCGAGACGCTGAAGTCGACCACGCTCGATCCCAAGAAGCGGCAGCTGATCCAGGTGACGATCCGCGACGAGCTGGCCACGGATCGGACGATCTCCGATCTGATGGGCAAGGACGCGGGGGCGCGCTATCAGTTCATCATGGAGCGCGCGGCGGAGGCCGACGGGCTCGACATCTGAGGGCTCGGGCCGGGCGTGGGGGCCTGGAGCACCCCTCTCGCGAATTCCAGCTCGCCCTCGAGCGGGCCCGCGCGGAGGCTGGTGCTCGCCTGCGCCACGCGCTGGTGGACGATGCGCCAGCGCACCGGGCGATCGGCGAGGGCCTCGGGGATCGCGAACGTGGACTCGCGCGCGCCGTCGGGGCCGGGTCCGATGCGATCATCGAGGAGCTCGCCGCGCACGGTGATGCCGTTGCGCTGGTGCAGCGGGCCGAAGCGGCGCCCGTGGAAGCGGCGGGCGCTGAACGCCGCGCGGCCGTCGGGATCGTCGATGCGCACCTCGATCATCAGGCGCCGCAGGAGGTCGCCGGTGGGGACCGCATGGCCGACGCGGCCGGGGCGCAGGCGTAGGCGCACGGTGGTGGGGTTCGGGCGGGTGGCATCGATCTCGAGCGCGCTCGCCAGCATCGAGCGGTCGTAGGCGCCGGCGAAGGCGTGGCTACGCGCCCCCTGGCGGTTCTCGGGCATGTGGCAGTCGGCGCAGCTGCGCGCGGCGGCAGGGGACTCGCGATGCTCGGAGATCGTGGACTGCATCGCGAGCGGGTGCTCGCGCAGGGCGTGGTCGGGGAACGAGAATTCGTGGCAGGCGGCGCACACCTGCGGACCGGCGAACGTGGCGGCGCGCAGGATGGGGTGCGGCGCTCGCTCGCTCTCGCGCGGGTCGGGGAGCGGGGCGGCCCAGACCTCGCGCGTGCCCGGCTGCACGTGGCAGGTGACGCAGGCGACCCCGAGGTCGGCGGCGGCGCTCGAGATCTGGGCGACGGGGGTGCGGGCGTCTTCTTCGGGGGCGTGGCAGCGCTGGCAGAATGCGAGGGGCTCGGCCGTGAACGCGCGCGTGAAGGCGGCGCTCGACCACGCGCTGGCGTGCTGCGAGCCGCTCCACTGGTGGGCGGCCGCGGGGTGGCAGCGGCGGCAGCCTTGGTCGAGCACGAGGCGGGCGGAGGGATCGCGGGGCGCGTCGTTGGGTCGGGCGGGGCCGGGCAGCCAGTGATCGGGCTCGAGGAGCGCGCCGCGATCGTCGAGCCACGGGGGCGGTGCGCTCGGGATGGGCTCGGCGAGCGAGGATGCGCTCGCCGAATCCTGCACGTGCGGATCCTGTACGTGGATCGAAGTCTCGTGCGTCGGGCTCGGCTGCGGCGGGGTGGGGTCGCAGGCGAGCGCGAGCATCAGACCGAGCGCGGCGGTCTGGGCGGTGCGCCTTCGTTTGCTCGGGCGACTCACGGCTCGCCAGGGCGGCTGACCATGCGCGAGACCAGGGGGATGCGACAGTCGGCGGTCGCCGTGCCCCCTTCGACGCCGGCCGCCCGCAGCGCCAGGCTTGCTCCTTTGCGCAGGCTGCTCGCGTACTTGGCGGAATCGATGTGGGCGCTCGCCACGAGCACCTCGGCGCCGTCGAGCGTGCCGACATAGATCGAGTCGATCGTGCCCCGGTCGCCGCCAGGTGGCGCGAGCTGGGTGAGCGCGGCGAGGAGCTCGGGGTTGCTGGCGAGCGTAGCGGGGCCGAGCACCAGCGAGAAGTCGGAGCAGTGCGCTGCGCCGGGCTCGGCGGAGCGTCGCGCGTGGTTGCGACGCTCGAGCACCAGCTCCCACGCGGGGGGCAGCACGGTGATCGGGGCCGTCCCGGGCTTGGTGGTGAGCACCGCAGTGCGCAGCTGCATCTCCGCCATGCCATCGTAGGCATAGCCCGCGTACACGGAGATCCATACCGCGCCGTCGGCCCACACCACGCCGCTGGCGCGTCCGATCGCGACCGGTCCCGCGTGGCGCTCGACCTCGGTCCAGCCCCCCTCCTCGCTGCTGGGATCACGCACCCAGGCCTTGGGGGGACCGAACATCTCGCTGCTCAGCGAGGGGATCGCGACGGGCTGCCACGCGCCCTCGAGCGGCTTGCGCCACACGCTCTGGCCCTGCTCGTCGCCGTCCCAGCGGCTGCCCATCGCGATCCACAGCTCGCCTTCGGGCGTGCGCAGGGCCCCGCTCACGTGGCGGCTGTCCTTGTCGGAGCGGCCGGGGAGGGTCACGGGGATCCGCTGCCACTCGCGACCCTGGCCCATCGCGAGGTAGCTCTCGGTGACTCCACCCTCGCCATCGAGGCTGCCCGTGACGAACGACCACTCGCCGCTGCTCACGACCGTGGGGTCGTTGACATTGCGCAGCTCGGGGACGTCGAGACGCTCGGCGGTGCTCTCGCCGGGCGGCCACATCAAGAGCGCGGTCTCGAGCCGGTCCTCGTCCACGAGCTCCACGGCCAGCGCGAGGATCGTGCCATCGGCGGTGGTGGCCACGCCCCCGGTGGGTCGCAGCTTGGCGGGGATCGTCGGCGTGCTCGCGGGCTTGGGTCCCGCGAGGGCGACCCAGCTGGGCTTGGCGCGGGTGAGGGCGCGGTCGAGCTTGGCCCGCTGGGCATCCACCTTGGGGTCGTCTCCCTCGTAGTCGTCGATCGCCTGGGCGGGATCGGGGGCCCACTGCTGCAGCGCGAGCAGGGTGCCGTCGCGCTCCACGAATGCGGCGTAGTAGGCGACGAGCAAGCCCTTGCGCAGGTCCTGGGCCTGCCAGTGGTCGCCCACGCGCTGGAATACGCCGTAGACGGAGGCCGAGCGCATGAAGTCCTGCTCGGTGCTGGTCCACACGCCGAGCGGGTCCCCGAAGTTGGCGACGGCGAGGGTGGTGTACGCCTCGGAGAAGACATCATCCGGCGAGAGCTCGCCGCTGCCTCGCGGGTCCCGCGTGAACGCCCCGCCGACCCAGGGCACCGGCTCGCCTTCGAGGGCGAGCAGCGGGGCGTCTTGCTGACGGAAGAGCTCCACCGGCCCCTCGCGCAGCGCCACCACGCGCAGCGCCCCCGGGGCGTTGGGGGTCGCGGGGACGGGAGCGACCTCGGGCGTGGTGGGGGTCGTCGGTGGCGCGGCGGGCGGCGTCGTGGTCGGCGTGCCGGGCGAGGCCGGGGGCTCGGCGAGCTCGGGGGCGGGCGTGGCCGCGGCCGGGGCGGAGCTCGGTGCGGTGGCGAGCGGCTGCGAAGCAGTCTCTGCCTCCGAGCCGCCGCAGGCCGGGGCGCAGGTGAGCAGCGTGAGCGCGAGGATCGAGGGCTGGAGGCGTTGCATGGCGGTCTCGAAGGGTGGGCGGTCGCCAACACGTTCGTGGCGGGCCGATCATTGCACCGAGTCGAGCGCGAGGGCGCAAGTGTTAGGGTTCGGCCCATGTGGCGGGGACAGGTCTCGATCGGGCTCGCGGTGGCGCTGCTCGGTTGCGGCCCGCGGCCGGCGGCCATCCCTTCTTCGCCGCCCGAGCGGCCGCAGGGCACCGCCCCCGTCGAGGTCGGCCCCCCGCCGCCGCTCGAAGTCGCGCCTGTGGCCACGGCTCGGTCCCGACCCGAGCCCGAGCCGGAGCCGGAGTCCGAGCCCGAGCCCGAGCCCGAGCCCGAGCCGACCGTGATCGCCCCCGGCGGCCCGGCGCTCGCGATCACCCGTCGCGTGCGCACGGGCGTGCAGCCCAAGAGCGTGACCGTGTCGCCCGATGGCTCGCGCCTCTACGTGTGCAATTTCGGGTTCTCCGGGCGCCGCAACGTGGGGGTCTACGACGCCGCGACCCTCGAGCGCGTGGGCTACGTCGACTTTCGCGGCAACGCGGCCGAGGCCACGGTCTCCGCCGACGGGGCCACCCTCTACGTCTCCAACTTCGCGCGGGCGGTGATCGAGGTGGTCGACGCCGAGACCCTCGAGGTGCGCCACGAAGTAAAGGTGGGGAACAACCCCAAGTTCATGGTCGTCGACGAGGCGCGTGGGCTGCTGTACGTGTCGAATTGGTCCTCGCGCACCGTCTCTTCGGTGGATCTCGCCAATGCGCGGGTCGACCACACGCTGCACACCGGCCGCCGACCGCGGGGCATGGCGCTGCTCGAGGACGGCACGCTGCTGGTGGGTGCGATGTGGGACCACCGGGTGCAGGTGTTCGCGCCCGGCAGCACCCGGCCCGACCGCGAATTCGAGACCTGCGAGAACCCGCGACACCTGGTGCTCTCGCCCGACCAGGCGCGGCTCTACGTCTCGTGCAGCGGCGATCGGCTGCTGCGCTGGTTCGACCCTCGCACGGGCGCGGTGCTGGGTGAGGCCCCCACCGGGCTGAACCCGCGCACGATCGACGTGAGCGGCGACGGGCGCTTCGTGGCGATCGCCGACTTCACCGGCTCCACGGTCTCGCTGGTCGATGTGCGGGCGATGCTGCACCGCACCCACGACGTGGCGCGCAGCAACCAGATCGTGGGTCTGGCGATCGCGCCCGAGGGTCCGCTACGGATCTTTGCCACCAGCTGGCTGACCAACGAGCTGCTCGAGCTGCGGCCCGAGGACTAAGGGAAACCCGGCTCCCTCCGAGCGTGCCGCTTCGCGGCGGGCACGAACCTCGCTATCCTGCGCGGACCGATTCCCGCCATGGCGCTCGTTCACGTCGTCGAACACCTCGATCTCGAGTCCCTCGCTCCCGGGAGCGTCACGCGCTTTCGCGTCGACATGGTGCGCGACGGGATGGGCGAGATGATCCGCTTGCCCGTGGTCGTGGTGCGAGGCACCAAGCCGGGGCCCAAGGTGGGGTTTACCGCCGCGATCCATGGCAACGAGCTCAATGGCGTGCGCGTGATCCAGCGCCTGGTCCCCTCGATCGATCCGGCCACGCTCGCAGGCACGGTGGTCGCGGTACCGGTGGTCAACGTGCCCGGCTACCTCGCCAACCGCCGCGAGTTCAACGACAACGCCGATCTCAACCGTGTGATGCCGGGCCAGGCGCGCGGCACGATGTCCCAGGTGTACGCGCATCGCTTCATCGATCGCGTGGTGCGGCACTTCGACTATCTCATCGATCTGCACACCGCGAGCTTCGGGCGCGTGAACTCGCTCTACGTGCGGGCCGACATGCGCAACCCGTACACCGCCCGCATGGCGTACCTCGAGGGCCCCGAGATCGTGGTGCACAACGCCAGCGCCGACGGCACGCTGCGCAGCGCGGCGGCGGCGATGGGGGTCCATGCGATCACGGTCGAGCTCGGTGATCCCCAGCGATTCCAGCGCGATCGGATCCGCAGCTCGGTGCTCGGGGCGTTCAACGTGCTCGAGCACCTCGAGATGGTGCCCGAGCGTCCGGCCCCGCTGACGATCGACCCGGTGATCTGCGGGCGCTCCTACTGGATCTATACCGATCGGGGCGGCTTGCTCGACGTGTTCCCCGAGGTGTGTGATCGGGTGAAGGCGGGCCAGGTCGTGGCACGGGTCTCCGACATGTTCGGTGACACGATGTGCGAGTACACGGTGCCCGAAGACGGGATCGTGGTGGGCAAGAGCGTCAATCCCGTCAACCAAGCCGGCTCGCGCATCCTCCACCTGGGCATCGAGGGCGTGCCGGAGGACTACCCCGACCCCGGCTTGACCCTGACGGGGTGGCCGAAGGTCGGGGTCTAGCCGGCCGGCTTCGCGATCTCTGGCATTCGCGGTCGCGGTCTGGTACGGGGGCGGGCGCGTGAGCTTCCCGATCCACCGGGCCACCTATCGCACGCTCGATCCCAGCTGGGAGGGCGAGGTGTTCGTGGCCGACATCGATCGGACGTACCTCGCCACGCAGATCTCGAGCATGAAGGGCATGGCCCGGATCCCGTTCGAGCGCGCGGCCGACAAGGAAGACATCGCGGGCATGGCCCGCTTGTTTCGCGAGATCCGCCGGGGCCCCGGTCCGGAGCGCCGTGAGACCCCGCTCTACTTCGTGTCGGCCAGTCCCTCGCAGCTGCGCTCGGTGATCGAGCGCAAGATGATGCTCGATGGCATCGGCTTCGACGGCACCACGTTCAAGAACTGGACGGGGGTGTTTCGCAAGCTCCGGCTGCGGCGCCTACGCGAGCAGGTGGGGTTCAAGCTCACCGCGCTGCTGGCCGGCCGCGCCGAGCTGCCGCGCGGTGCGATCGAGAACCTGATCGGCGACGACCTCGAGACCGATCCCGTGACCTTTGCGATCTACGCCGACGTGCTCGCCGGGCGCATCGGCGTGGGCGACCTCGAGCGGATCTTGCGGCTCAATGGCGTGATGGAGAGCGACGCGCGGGCGATCGTGAAGGCGCGCCGCGAGCTGTCGCCGGGGCGCGGGGTCAAGCGCGCGTTCATTCGCATGGAGCGGCACGCCAACGCCGACGTGTTCCTCGACTACGGCGCGGGCATCGTGGGCTGTCGCGGGCCGTTCCAGATGGCGGCGGTGCTCCACCGCGAGGGCAACGTCTCCGAGGACGGCGTAATCCGGGTGGCGGGGGCGTTGCTCCAGCGTGGGCTCGCGGCGGGCGAGCTCGGGGAGCGGCTGCGTGATCTTTGTCGCCGCGCGTTGCTCTCGCCCGCGGAGACCCTGGCGCTCGGGCAGCGCCTGACCCGAGAGCGGATGAGCGCGCCGCTCGAGGATCCGGGGCAGCCGGATCCGGCCTGGGAAGCGGTGCAGCGCCGCCGCCCCGAGCGGCCGTGGACGCCGGCGCGGTTCGTGGGCGAAGGGTGAGAGCGTTTCGCGGACGCTTCTGCTAGGGTCGCTCGGGTGTTGAGCGCGTGGAAGACCTTGGGGGGGTTGTCGGTGGGGGCGGCGATGCTGGTGGGGCCTACGGGCGCCACGGCGGCGGAGCTGCCCGCTCACGATCCCTTGCGCATCTTGATCATCAGCGACGAGGTCAACCCCCACGGGTTGTCCGATTCCGATCTCACCCAGCCCGGTGACATCAGCGCTGCCATCGGGGCGGCGGGGAGCGGGCTCAACGTGGGCGCCGTGCAAGAGGTGGCGAGCGGATGTGTCGACGATGCGCTCGACATGCTCGGCGGTGGCGTGCACGTCGTCGTGTACTTTGCCCACCTCGCGGCCACGGCTTGCGACGGAAGCCCGCGCCAGGTGGAGCTCACGAGCGCGATCGAGGATCACCTGGAAGGTGGCGGCGGCGTGGTGGTGTTCCACCATGGTCTGTACGAGGCCGAGGGCAAGGAGCCGATCCTCCAGCTGCTGGGCGGCCGCGCGAGCTCGATCGCGTGGGACACCGGCAGCGGGCAGGACGTCATCGCGGTGGGCGGCGATCACTTCGTGACCAGCCAGGGCATGCAGTACTCGGGCATGCGCAGCTTTGGCGGCGCGGGCGTGTCGATGGGCGACTACCCGTTCTTCAACAACTCGCCCGACGAGCGCTACGACGCGACCGCGCTGCTCACCGCCGGGGGCGAAGAGCGGACGATCCTGTTCGCCAGCGCCGACGGGGGTGGCGGCAGCGCGAGGGTGCTGGGCTACGACCTGTGGCGTCCCGGTTGGATGGGGCACGTGGTCTGGTACCAGCCCGGCGAGTACCAGCCCAACGCGCTGAACGTGAACGGCAACAACTTCCAGGCGCTGGCCAACGCGATCGTGTACGTGGGCACCACGCAAGAAGACCCGGGCGAGACCACGGGCGCCGACACCGGGTCGGTCGACGAGACCGGGAATGGTGAGGGTCCGGAGGGCTCGGAGGGCGTGGGCTCGGCGTCGATGAGCGGCGGAAACGACGAGACCGGTGGCGGCGGGACGGCCACGGGCACGGGCGCCACGGACGACGGCGGCAAGGATGGCTGTGGTTGTCGTAGCGCGGGCGGGCCCGCGGGGGCGCTCGGGCTGTGGCTTGGCGTGCTCGGGCTCGTCTCGCGTCGCCGCCGCGCGTGAGCGTGGATTCGCGCGGCTTTACAGCGCTTCGGGGCGCCTCCATGATGATCGTCATGGATGTCTCGAAGGTTGCACTGCTCGCGATGCTGCTGTGGGTGCCCGCCTGCGACCCACAGGACGGCGATGACGGCCCCGTCAGCTACTGTGAGACCTGCAATCTCGACGGGCAGATGCCGGGACTGACGGCGATGGGCGCGACGGATTGTGGCTCGGTCGGGATCGGCGAGGACACGACCGCCGCGACCCGCTGCATCGAGCAGGCGTTGATGGAGGGCACCCCGTTCAGCGCGCGGCAGCAGCTCCAGGGCATCGATTCTTCGGTGGAGGTCGGGTTCCTCGTCGACGACGATGGGGTGGTCCAGCAGCTGATCTACGACTCGAACGTCTGCGGGGGCAGCATGTGCGACGACGACTGCGGACCTCGCGTGAGCATGGTCGAGTGTGGCAACGCGCGGGTGGGCGCGATGCCCGAGCAGGCGATCGTCGACTGCGATCTCGGTGCCTACGTCGCCCTGTGCGAGCCGCCGATCTAGCGGCCGGTCTCGTCGCGCGCCGCTACGGATCGTGCTCGAGGCGGGCGCGCACGCGGTGGCTGAACCCCGCGGGGACGCTCTCGTGCCGGCGCGGATCGTCGAGCGGTCGCACGAGATCATCGACCGCGATCAGCCACGGCGGCTCGGGCACGTCGTCGAGCTCGTAGAAACCCCCGCAGAAGCTCGCGTGCGGGCAGCTACGGCACACGGGCTTGGGGGTGCGGCGCTCGGCGAGGTACTCGGCCAGGTTCACGGTCTCGTTGTTCACGAACACCATGTGGCGCGAGAGCTTGGCGAGATCGCCCTCGAGGTGGTCCTCGTAGCCCGGCATGAAGCAGAACGGCAGGTTGATCACCTGGATCTTCATGCGACCCTGCCAGTGCTCGATGAGCGCGCGGGTGCGGGCGGCCGCGTCGGCGGTGTCGGGGGCCACGTGGCGAGTGGCGCGCCCGAACGGGGTCAGGAACTGCACGTTGATCCAGCGCAGGCCCAGGCTCCACGCGAGCTCGCCCATCGCGGCCAGGTGCGCCACGTTGCCCTTGGTGAGCGTGATGTTCATGCCAAGCTCGACCCCGCGCGGGGCGAGCCGCACCGAGTGGCGGATGCCCTCCACCGTCTGCTCGAAGGCCTCGGCCACCCCAACCTGCTGCGCGTGGATCTTGGCGTTGGGCCCGTGCACCGAGAACAACAGCGTGGTGAGCCCAGAGTGCACCAGCGCGGCGGCGTAGTTCTCGTAGGCGCAGCGGCGGCCGTTGGTGGTCACGTTGATGCGCGTGTAGCCCACGCGTCGTGCGTAGCGGACCAGCTCGACCAGCTCGGGGTTGAGCGTGGGCTCGCCCCCGTCGAAGTCGACCATCGTGACCCCGCGGGCGCGGTAGCGATCGAGCTGCTCGCGCTGGCGCGGCGGGTGGCCGTCGATCTGGGTGCGAGTGCCCACCGCACAGAACGTGCAGTGGTTGTTGCACACGTAGGTCACGTTCATCACGAGCTTGTCCGGGCCCTGCGAGGCGGCGAGGCGGCGGCGAAAGGTCGTCATGAAGCGCTCGAGCAGCGCGGGCGCCACGGTGGTCGCGGGGCCGGCGTCGGTGGCGGTGGGGGCCATCTGGAAGCGCGGGCCCCAGTCGTCGACGAGCGGCAGCTGGCGGCCGTGGGCGAGCGCGGTGCCGGGCAGCGGGGTGGCGTACTGCACCGCGGGCCAGGCCGAGAAGCGGTCGTGGAGATCGAGCGCGAACGCGAGGGTCTCGTTGATCTCCTCGGCCGTCTCGCCTGGCAGGCCGATCATGTAGTGCACGAGCAGCGGCACCTCGGCCGCGTGGGCGTTGCGGGCCGCGTCGACGATGGTCTGGAGATCGAGGCGCTTGCGCACCACGTCGCGCACCACGCGGGGCGAGCCGCTCTCGGCCGAGACGCTGAGCGTGGTCACGCGGCCCTTCATCGCCGCGAGGTGGTGCGGCCGCAGGTAATCGGCGCGCATGCCGTTGGGGATCTCGAGGCGAAGCTCGAGCTCGGTCACGGCGGCGAGGAGCGCGTCGAAGTGGCGCTCGCTGACGTTGACCAGCTCGTCGAGCACGGCGATGCGCGTGGCCCCGAGCGCGTGGAGCTGGTGCAGCTGCGTGCGCAGGGCCGCGGCGCCGAGGCGGCGCTGGGTCTTGGGCTCGTCGGCGAGGCGATCGGGGTTGGAGCTGCAGTGCACGCAGGTGAACGGGCAGCCGCGGCTGGTCACCACGGGGAGCGTGCGGCCATCGATCGGGAACGCCCACGCGCTGCGACCGAGGCGCTCGACGACCGAGGTGCAGAAGCGATCGTGGGCGGCTAGATCGACGCGGTCCCAGGCGGGGGGCGGGAGCTCGTCGAGCGGATCGGGTCGCTCGCCGCGGTAGTGGCCGCGCGGTCGCTCGCCGCGCTCGCGAAGCTCCGCGAGCAGCCGCGGCAGCGTGCGCTCGGCCTCGTACTGCACCCACGCGTCGACCTCGGGGTAGCTCGCGAGCACCGCGGAAGCGGGGGCCTCCACGTAGTGCTGCCCCGACTGGTAGGCGTCGGCGAGCACGATGACCGCCGCGGGCCAGCGCGCGCGCAGGCCCGCGAGCGTCTCGCCCAGCAGATCGTCGCGCGTGGGCGGGCGGTGGAACGGGGTGTACGCGACGACGATGAAGTCGGGGCGCGCCTGCTCGGCCACCGCCGCAAGGATCTCCGCCGGCGTCACGCCCAGGCGCGCGCGGCCGTCGGGGCGCCACACCAGCCCCGCGCCGGGCTGCGCAAAGGCGTCGACCAGCGCGGTGGGCTCGCGGGCGTGGAGCACCGCCGCCAGCTGGACCGCGCCCAGGTCGGAGAAATAGGGGTAGTCGATGAAGTCCCGCGCCACCGACAGCGGCGGGTGCACGACCACCGCGAGCGCTTCGCCGTTCACCGTCGCCGAGCTTACCACGGTCGCGTTACCCTCGGGGGACGATGGATGGCACGGCAGCGCAGCGGGCGGCGAGGATCGCCGAGCACGAGGAGGCGGCGCACGACCAGCGCAACTGGGTGCGGCTCACCTACCGCTGCAACGACCGCTGCGTGTTCTGCCTCGATGCGCACACCCACGACGGCACCGACCGCGAGCGCGAGGCCATCAAGGCGCAGATCCTCGACGGGCGCGCCAAGGGAGCGACGCGGCTGATCCTCTCCGGGGGCGAGCCCACGATCCACCCCGACTACGTCGCGTTCATCAAGCTCGGGCGGGCCGCGGGGTATCCCAAGATCCAGACCGTGACCAACGGGCGCATGTTCGCGTACCCGGAGTTCCTGCAGCGCTGTCTCGACGCGGGGCTGAGCGAGATCACGTTCTCGATCCACGGCAGCACTCCCAAGATCCACGACGCGCTGGTCGGCACCAAGGGTGCGTTCGAGCAGGAGGTGCAGGGCCTGCGCAACGCGCTGGCCGACGGGCGCCCGATCGTGAACATCGACGTGTGCGTGAGCCGGGGCAACGTGAAGGACCTGCCGCGCATCATGGAGCGGTTCACCGCGATGGGCGTGCGCGAGTACGATCTGCTGCACGTGATTCCGTTCGGGCGCGCGTACACCGAGGGCAAGGAGACGCTCTTCTACGATCTCGAGGCGATGCGGCCGTATCTGTTGGAAGCGTTCGCGTGGTCGCGCCAGCCCGACATGCACGTGTGGCTGAACCGCTTCCCGCCGCAGCACCTCGAGGGGTTCGAGGATCTGATCCAGGATCCGTACAAGCTCGGCGACGAGGTGCGCGGGCGCAAGGAGGAGTACGCGCTCCTGCTCGACGAGGGCGTGCCGCTCGATTGCCGCGCGCCGGATCGGTGTCGGCATTGTTATCTCGAGCCGCTGTGCGACACGCTCGAGGACGTGCGTGGGGTGCTGGCGGGGCGGGAGTTCGCGCGGGTGCGGGTGGACACCAGCGCGGAGGCGCCGGTGGTGTACGGCGGGGATCCGGCGTCGAAGAAGCGCTCGGAGAGCCGCAATCAGGTCGAGGCAGAGGCGGCCGCTTCGGCGGTGGTGGAGCCTGGTGCAGAGCGGGGCGCGGGGCAGGGGAGGCGGCTGCCGCTGTGGTCGCCCGCGCGGCCGAAGTATTCGCCGCTGCCCGAGCTGGTGGAGCTCGCGGGCGGGGCGGTGCTGTGGATCGTGGCGCCGGATCTAGGGGCGGCGGAGCAGGCCGCGGCGAAGCTGCCGGCTGCGACTGCGATCGAGCTCGAGCTGGGTGACTACGAGGGGCTCGGCGC
>JBFIJN010000221.1:0-14458 GCA_041600735.1 Nannocystaceae bacterium | reverse complement strand
GCTGCGCACGAAGAAGCGCCGCTGGGACGAGGTGCTGGCGGCGATCATCCCGGCCGGCCGAGGCCTGGCCGCGGCCCATGCCGCGGGCCTCGTGCACCGCGACTTCAAGCCCGACAACGTGCTCATCGGCGACGACGGCCGCGTGCGCGTGATGGACTACGGCCTCGCCGCCCCGGCCCCGGGCACCGACACCAGTCGCAGCGTGGAGAGCATCGAGCTGGTGGAGGCGGCGCTGGCCAGCGCGCGGCTCGAGCCCGGCGCCGCCGCGAGCTCCGACATGGCGGCCCCGCTCCTGTCCCAGACCGGCTCGGTGATGGGTACGCCCGCGTTCATGGCGCCCGAGCAGCACGTGCGCCAGGCCACCGACCCCCGCACCGACCAGTACAGCTTCTGCGTGGCGCTCTACCAGGGCCTCTACGGCTCGCTGCCGTTCGACGGGGAGGACGCGACCACGCTCACCAACCAAAAGCTCGCCGGGACGATCTCCGAGCCGCCGTCGGGAGTGAGCGTCCCCGGGTGGGTGCGGCGGGCGCTGGTGCGCGGGCTCGCGGCCGAGCGAGGCGAGCGTTGGCCCTCGATGGACGAGCTGCTCGCCGAGCTCGAGAACGATCCCCGGGTGGCGCGGCGCAAGTGGCTCGGCATCGCGGGCGGCGTGATCCTGGCCGGCGGGAGCCTGGGCGGCGTGGTGTACCTGCGCAGCCAACGACCCGACGTGTGCCGCGGCGCCGAGGAAGAGCTGGCCGCGGTGTGGAACGACGAGCGCAAGGCGGCGGTGACCGCCGGTCTGGCGAGCGCCGCCGCTCCGGGCACCACTGCCGCGTGGCTCGAGGAAGACGCGGGCAAGATCGTCGCGCTCGTCGATGGCTACGGCGCCGACTGGGTCGCGATGAGCAGCGACGCGTGCGAGGCCACCTATGTGCGTGGCGAGCAATCGGCGCGGCTGCTGGGGCAGCGCCGCGACTGTCTCGATCGCCGGCGCGCCGAGGTCGACGCGCTCGCGGAGATCCTCGGTAGCGCGACGCCTGCGGTGGCCCCAGAGGCGTTCGCGGCCGCCTCGTCGCTGAGCCCCCTGTCGCGCTGTGCAGACTCGGAGTCGCTGGCCGCGGCCGTCGATCCTCCCGAGACCGAGGCCGACCAGCAGGCGGTGGCCGAGCTCCGCCGCGCGCTGGCGCGGGCGCAGCTGTTCGACGCGGCCGGGCGCCACGAGGAGGCCGACACGCTCGCCCAGGAGCTGCTCACCCGCGCGCAGGCCCTCGCCTACGCCCCGGCCGAGGCCGAGGCCCGCTATCACCTGGGTCGCATCAAGGCCAGCCGCGCCGATGCCAAGGCCGCCGAGGAGCACCTCAGCGAGGCGCACTGGCAGGCCTCGAGCGTCAAGCACGACACGGTGGCCGCGGCGGCCGCGAGCGCGCTCGTCGACGTCGTCGGGATCGAGCTCGCGCGCCGCGACGAGGGGCTCGGCTGGGCGCGACATGCCGAGGCGGCGTTCAAGCGCATCGGGCTCGGCGGCGTCGACGAAGCCGAGCTGCGCCATCGCGTGGGCACGATCCACGCCGCCAACGGCAGCCTGACCGAGGCGAGCGAGGCGCTCGAGCAGGCCCAGACGCTGTACGAGAAGCAGCCGCGCCAAGCGCTGGCGCTCGTGCGAACGCTCCGAGATCTCGCCGCCGTGCGCAGCGACCAGTCGCGCTTCGACGACGGCGAGGCGCTGCTCGAGCACGCGCGCGCGCTGGCCAGCGAGAGCGCGGGCAGCCAGCACCCCGAGGTCGCCCAGGTGATCCGCGACCAGGGGCGCCTGGCCGACGCCCGCGGGCACACCGACGCGGCTCGCCAGCGCTATCGCGAGGCGCTCGCGATCTACCAGGCGACGGTGGGGCTGCAGCACCCGCGGGTCGCCGAGGTCTACGAGGATCTCGCGCGCAGCCACGCGAGCAAGGGCGAGCTCGAGCAAGCTACCCAGCTCCAGCAACAAGCGCAGGAGCTGCTGCAGGCCGCGCTCGGCGAGCACCCGCGGGTGGCCGAGGCCTTGTTCACGCTGGGTAGCCTGCGCGCCCAAGAAGGTCAGCGCGAGCACGCGCGCCGCGACTGGGACCGCGCGCTGGTGCTGTGGGAGAGCACGCGAGGCAAGGACCATCCCGCGCTCGCCTGGCCGCTCACGCGCCTGGCCGCGCTCGACTTGGAAGATGGGCACGCCAAGCTCGCGGTGGAGCGACTGGAGCGCGCGCTCAAGGTTCGCGGCCGCAAGGGCTTGCCTCCCGCGCTGCTGGCCGACACCCAGTTCGCGCTGGCGCGGGCGCTGTACCAGAGCGGCGAGGACCGCACGCGCGCGCAAGAGCTCGCCCGCAAGGCCCGCAAGACCTACGAGACGGTCGGCCCCGCGGGCGCGAGCGAGATGGCGTCGATCGATCGTTGGCTGGCCGACGCCGATCCCGAAGAGCCGGTCACGCCCTGAGCGCGCGAGCGCGGCCGCGAGCCCGCGACGAGGCGTGGCCTCACTCGGGGCAGCGCTCGGCCGCTTGGCGGGCCCGCTCGCAGGTGTCTTCGGATTGCACGCATGCGCTGGCGTAGCGCGCCTGCCCCGGGTGCTCGACGGCGAGGCCGCACATGCGCTGGCTGAGCGTGCAGATCTGATCGGCCAAGCCGCGGATCCGCTCGCAGCGCGCCGCCATGCTGCCATCGACCTTTCCCGCGGCCGAGGCCTTCTCGCGCTCCTGGTCGAGGCCCTCGAGCTCGGACCAGGCCTGCTGAACCTCGGCGTCGAGCTCGTCGAGATCCTCGCCGGGCCACGCGGCCTCGGCCTCCTCGGAGGCCTCGGCCTTCATGCTCTCGCCCTCGCCGTCACGGGTCGGGCTCGGCGCGACCGAGGCGGGGGCGCCGTCATGCACCTTGGTGGCCGAGCAGGCACCGAGCATCAGGGCCAGCAGGCACGCGCCCCAGCGCGCGCCCGGGCGCTCGCCGCCGCTCATGGCGGGCTCTCCTGGAGCTCGCGCTCGAGCAGCACGCGGTTCATCTCGAGCGCGGCTTCGTAGGCCGTGAGCGCATCGTCGTCGCGATCGAGCTGCTCGAGCACCTCGCCTCGCAGCGCGGTGAGGCGAGCGGTGAACGGGTTGGTGTCGACGTCGAGCGCATCGCTGCCCAGCCCCTCGTCGGCGAGCTCGAGCAGCGCCGCGGGCCCCACGGGCAGCACCTTGGGATGATCGAGACGCAGCCGCAGCAGTCGACCATAGACATCGTGGCGCAGCTGCTTGCCCACGTCGCCGCCGGTCTCGCGGTCGGGCCAGGGCTGCTTGCGCAGGGCCTCGAGCACCTCGATCGCTCCCGCGATGTCACCACGCTCGACCAGCAAGCTCACGCGTCGGTGCTCGGCCTCGAGGAGCTGGCCGAGCGCAACGACGACCTCGGGCTTGCGCGGGCTGAGGCGACCGGCCTGGGCCAGTCCCACCAGCATGGCGAGGGCCCCCAGCATCATGCCCAGCACCACCGGCAGCAGGCTTCGCCCGCGGCGGGGCTCGTTCGTGCGCGAGACGGTCATGGCGCTCCTCCCATGGTGCGACCATCGCCGCTCGTGTGGATCGCCGTGGCGACCAGCTCGTCGCGGAGGCTGCTGCGACCCTCGTCGATCGAGCGCTCGACCTGCGCCCGTGCGCCGGGCTCGAGCATCGCGAACTGGGCCTCGATGGTGGCCGCCATCCCGCCGGGACCCTCGGGCAGCGCGTCGCGCTGCGCGATGCGTTCGCCGGGTACGGAGATCCCCGGCTGCTCGGGCCCGGTCACGACGACCACCACGAGCACGGCGGCGGCCGCCGCCACGGCCGCGCCGCCGAGCAACCAGGGCTTGCGCACCCACGCGCGCCAGCCCGTCGTGGCGCTCGCTCGTCGTGCGTCGTCGACCTCACCCCAGACGCGATCGAACGCGGCGTCGTCGAGCGGCTGCGGCGCGCGAGCGTGTCGCAGCAAGTGGAGCACCGCGAGCTCGTCCTCCACGCTGCCCTGCTCGCCTTCGGCCTCCTGCCCCAAGCGCAGCGCGACCTCCCACTGGGGGTCGAGCACCGGACCGCGGGAGGCCTCGGTCGCGGGAGTGTCATCGGCGGGCATGGGTGTTCCTCTCTTCGGGCTCGGACGGGGTCCACCCGGTTGCCGGCCGGAACGCCCCCCGCCCGAAGGCACTTACACGCGGCCAGATCGCCAGTGGCGCCGCCTGGGCGGGCATCGACACGGAATCCTTCATAGCTCACCTCGTAGGGCCACGCCTTGCTTTTCGCAGGCTTGCTTGAAGCTGCGGCAGGCCCGAAACAGCAGCACGTCGAGCGTGCCGACCTTGACGTCCATCGCTTCCGCGCACTCGTCGCGACCGCGATCCTCGAGCAGCCGCATGCGCAGCACCTGGGCGTAGCGAGGATTGAGGGTGTCGAGGACCTCCTCGATGCGACCGCGCACTTGCTCGCGCTGTAGCTCCTCGTCGCCGGGCGAGCTCGCCGTGCCGCCCCCGAACGCGTCGACGTGCTCGGCAAAGGCACCGCGCAGCCGCTGCCTTCGCCCCGAGGCCCGCAGCAGATCGCGGGCCTTGTTCTTCGCGAGCACCTTCAGCCAGCCGTAGATCCCTGGCGCCTTCCAGCTGTAGCTGGGCAGCGCTCGGTTGGCGGCGAGGAAGGTCTCGCGCAGGCAGTCCTCCGCGTCGTCGGCATCGCCGAGCATCGGGATCAGCACGTAGCCATAGAGCGTGCGCGCATAGGCGCGGTAGATCTGCTCGAACGCGCGGCGATCGCCCTCGCGGGCCCGGGCGACGATGCGTTCCTCGTCGGGCAGGGTCTGCGGGCGGCCGCTCACTGCGCCGGAGAGTACCGTGGGCCACCCCCGCGGCCAAAGCCGCAGCGAAGCGCGGGTGTGGGGGCGGCGGGCCGCTGTTAGGATCCCGGCCCCGTGCCTAGGCTCGACGCCCTCATCGCCCGCAATCTGGGTCTGTCGCGCCGTGACGTGAAGCGCTTGCTCCGAGCGGGCCGGATCCACGATCCGCACGGGCAGCGGCTCGACGACGGCCGCGTGCCCTGCCCGCCGGGCCAAGGGCCGCAGCACGTGGTGGTCGATGGCGAGGCCCACACGCTGCACCACCGGGTGAGCCTGCGCCTGCACAAGCCGGTGGGGGTCGTGACCGCCCACGAAGATGCTCGTCACCCCACGGCCTACGCGTTGCTGCGCGACGCTCCGCTGCATCGCGAGCTGCGTGCGGTCGGGCGCCTCGACCTCGACACGAGCGGGTTGTTGCTGTGGACCACCGACGGCACGCTGCTGCACCGACTCACCCACCCGCGCTACGGCGTCCCGCGCGAGTACCACGTGGGCCTCGCGGGCGAGTTCGAGGACCCACCCGCCGATCTACGCCTCGACGATGGCCATGCCCCGCGCATCACCGCGCTCGAGCGGCGCAGCGAGGCGAGCATGCACCCCGGCTTGCGCCGCTCCGAGCGGGCGCGCACGCACGCCAGCATCACGCTGGGCACGGGCCGCTTCCACGAGGTGCGACGAATCTTTGCAGCCCTCGGCACCGAGGTCATCGATCTGTGTCGGGTGCGCTTTGGCGTGGTCGAGCTGCCGACCACGCTGCCCGCCGCGAGCCACGAGCCGCTCGATCTCCACGCCCTGTTCCACGGGCTCTCGCCGCTGCCGCCCGAGGGCGCCGAGGCCCCCGAGCCGTCCGCGAGCTAGCGCGCTCACGAGGGGCGCGCCGAGCCCCGCGGCTCGACAGGCTCGCGAGCGGCGGCGTACGCTGCCGACCATGCAAGAACTCGGTCGTCGCTCGCTCGCGATCACCTCGAGGCTCGCGTGCTGGGTCGTGCTGTCGGGAGCGCTCGCGTGCGACGGAGGCGAGCCCGCGCGCGGCGGCAAGAACCCGCCGCTCGCCGAGCCCAGCGCGTCTGGGGAGCCCGCGCCCACGCCCGCGACCACGCCCACGCCTGGCCCCGCCACTGCCGATCCCCTCGTCGACGCGGCCAAGACCCCGGCCGTAGTCACCGATCCCCTCCCCTTGCCTCCCGAGGGCCCGCATCCGCTGGGCGCCCGCGACCTCATCGCGCTCGATCGGCTCAGCGATCACCAGGTCTCGCCCGACGGCAAGTCGGTGGCATTCGTGCGCCGCACCCTCGATCACGCAACCGGCAAGAGCCAGAGCGATCTATGGCTGGTCCCCAGCGCCGGCGGCACGCCGAGCCGGCTCACCGACGACGAGGCCGCCGACAACAATCCGCGCTGGTCCCACGATGGCCGCACGCTCTACTTCCTGTCCGCGCGCAGCGGCACGAGCCAGGTGTGGCGCATGCCCGCCGGCGGCGGCACGGCCGAGGCGGTCACCGACCTCGCGCTTCCCGTCGCCAACCTCGAGCTCTCGCCCACGGGGGATCGCCTCGCGTTCACCATCGACGTGTTCGTGGATTGCGAGGATCTGGCGTGCACCAAGAGCCGCCTCGAGGCCACCGAGCGCGACCCCAGCACCGGCCAGGCCTACGACCAGCTGATGGTGCGCCACTGGGATCACTACCGCGATGGTCGGCGCTCGCACCTGTTCACCATGCCGCTGGGCAGCGAGGGCCCGCCGGTCGATCTCGTGCGGGGCCGCGATGCCGACGTGCCCAGCCAGCCGTTCGGGGGCTCCGACGAGTTCTGCTTCTCGCCCGACGGCCGCACCGTCGTCTACGCCTCGCGCGACGTCGGCAACACCGAGGCCTGGTCGACCGACTTCGATCTGTTCGCGATCGCGGCCGACGGCACCGGTGAGCGTCGCGAGCTCACCGCCGACAACCCCGCGTGGGACACCACCCCGGTGTTCTCGCCCGACGGCAGCACGCTCGCCTGGGTCGCGATGGCCACCCCCGGCTACGAGGCGGACCGCTTTCGCATCAAGGTGCGCAGCTGGCCCGACGGTGAGGTGCGCACCCTCGCCGACGACTGGGATCGCTCGGTGGGGAGCCTGCGCTTCGCGCCCGATGGCGCCTCGCTGCTGGTCACCGCGCCGCACCTGGGCCAGGTGGGCGTGTTCTCGGTGGCGCTGGCCGACGGCGCCGTGACCGAGCTCTCGACCACGGGCAACGCGGCCGGGCCGGCCTACGCGGGCGACCGCATCGTGCTCGCGCACGACGACCTCATGCACCCCGTCGACCTCTGGTCGATGCCGCTCGGCGGCGGCGCGCTCGTGCGGATCACGGATCTCAACGCCGATCGCATGGCGCAGGTGCAGCTCGGTGAAGCCGAGCAGTTCACGTTCGCCGGCTGGAAGGGCGAGACCGTGCACGGCTACGTCGTGGGACCCGTGGGCCGCCGCGAGGGCGAGCGCTACCCGGTCGCATTCCTGATCCACGGCGGTCCGCAGGGCTCGTTCGGCAATCACTTCCACTATCGCTGGAACCCGCAGACCTACGCCGGGGCCGGCTACGCCGCCGTGATGATCGACTTCCATGGCTCCACGGGCTACGGCCAGGCGTTCACCGACTCGATCCAGGGCGACTGGGGCGGCAAGCCGCTGGTCGATCTACAGAAGGGTCTCGCTGCGGCGCTCGAGCGCTACCCCTGGCTCGACGGCGAGCGAGCGTGCGCGCTCGGAGCCTCGTACGGCGGCTTCATGGTCAACTGGATCGCGGGTCGCTGGCCCGACCGCTTTCGCTGCCTGGTCAACCACGACGGCGTGTTCGACCAGCGCGCGATGTACTTCGGTACCGAGGAGCTGTGGTTCCCCGAGCGCGAGCACGGCGGGCCCTATTTCGCGCGGCCGAGTAGCTACGACGCGAGCGATCCGGTGCGCTTCGTAAAGGAATGGCGCACGCCGATGCTGGTGATCCAAGGTGCGCTCGACTACCGCGTGCCCGAGACCCAGGGCCTGTCCACCTTCACGGCGCTGCAGCGGCGCGGCATCCCCAGTCGCTACCTGCACTTCCCCGACGAGAACCACTGGGTGCTGGCGCCCGCCAACAGCTTGCAGTGGCACGCCGAGGTCGAGGCGTGGCTGGGGCGCTGGCTGGCCGCAGAGGCTCCCAGAGGAGCCGTCCCCTGACGCGGCTCCATGTCGCGCTCTCCCCGCCACGTCAGGCTCGCAGGTGACGTAGCGGAAGGATCCGGGGGCGCGCCCGCGAACGCTCACCCGCGCAGACCCACCGCGTTCGCGCTCGTGAGCAGGCTATGCTTGCCGCGAGCGCGGGTAGAGAAACATCGCCCCGCTCCCCCTCGTTAGCCAGGCACCGATCACCCGCGCGGCCAATCGTGAAGCCATCCAGCGACAACGCCCTCCAGGCGATCATGCAAGACCTCCGCAAGGAGCAGCGCGTGAGGCGGGCTCATTTCTTGCCCGCGTTGCTGCTGGCGTCGGTGCTGGTGATCGGGGTGCTGGTCTCCATGAAGGTCCGGCCGGATCTGTTGGAGCAGCCGCCCGCGCAGCTGCTGCTGCAGGGCGCGCTGTGGATCGTGTGCCTGCTCGTGCTCCCCGCCGTGGGCGTGGGCCTGCTGTTCCCGGGCCGCTGGACCCGCATGGGTCTCGCCACCGGCGCGATCCTGCTGGCCGCCGCCGCATCCACCGGCTGGCCATTCACCGGTCTTCAGCACGGGGCCGAGGCCGGCGTCGATCGCTGCATGATGTTGGTGATGGGTACCGGCGTGATGCTGGTGCTCATCGGATTCCTGAGCGGTGCCTTCGTGCAGCGACGCGGGGTCGGAGGCGTGTTCTGGGTGGCCGCGGGCCTCACCCTCGTGGCGCTCAACGTCGTCACCTGGCACTGCCCCGCCTCGGGGATGATGCACGTGCTCCCCAGCCACGTCGGGGGCGCCGCGCTGCTGATGGGCGTGGCGGTGGTGGTGGGCGTGCTCAGCCGCCGCCGCAAGGGCTGAGCCAGGCGTGACGACGACGCCATTGCTCGAGATCGCCGCGCGCGTGCCGGTCACCAGCGCCGAGGGCCCGGGTCGTCGCTTCGCGATCTGGGTGCAGGGCTGTGGCCTGCGCTGCGCCAGCTGCTGCAACCCGCAGATGTTCGTGCGCGGGCGCGGCACCGCGGTGAGCGTGGCGACGCTGCTCGACGAGCTCGATGCCGCTCGCGATCGGCATGGCATCGAGGGCCTCACGATCCTGGGCGGCGAGCCGCTCGAGCAGCTCGCGGCCGTGACCGCCCTGTGTGAAGGCGCGGCGCGGCGCGGCTTGGGCGTACTGGTGTTCTCCGGCTATGCGCTCGCGGAAGCCCGAGAGCTGGCGGGATTCGCTGCGCTGTGGCCCCTGCTCGATACGCTGGTCGATGGTCGCTACGACGCCACGCAGCCCGAGCCCCCCGCCGCTCGCGGGGGTCGACGCTTCATCGGCTCGCGCAACCAAGCGCTGCGCCACCGCAGCGATCGCTACCGCGATCCGCAGCTGTGGAGCGGTGCGCCGCGCGTCGAGGTCTCGATCGACGCCGACGGGGGTCTGCGCGCGCACGGCGAGCCGGGGGCGCTCGGTGAGCTGCTGCGAGCGCTCGGCCGAGCTCCGCGAGCGACCGGCTAGCGCCACGCTGGACGGCGGGCGCGATCTTCGGCCAGGCTTGCGCTCCATGGCCGAACAGACCGCGCGACCGCGTCACTGGCTGCTCAAGACCGAGCCCGACGCGTACTCGATCGACACGCTCGAGCGCGAGCGAATCGGGCACTGGGACGGCGTCCGCAACTTCCAGGCGCGCAACCTGCTGCGCGAGATGAAGGTGGGCGAGCTCGCGCTCTTCTATCACTCGAGCACCAAGCCGCCCGGTCCCG
The DNA here is from genome assembly GCA_041600735.1 of Nannocystaceae bacterium. GTDB lineage: Bacteria > Myxococcota_A > Polyangia > Nannocystales > Nannocystaceae > Paraliomyxa. Next base: position 4,705 of record JBFIJN010000221.1, on the reverse strand, counting down.
TGGGGCTGTGCCGCGTGTGCCGCGAGGCCTACCCGGATCCGAGCCAGTTCGATCCGAAGAGCAAGTACTTCGATCCCAAGTCGACGCCCGAGGATCCACGCTGGTCGATGGTCGACGTGGAATTCGTGAGCCGCCTGCCCCGACAGGTGACGCTCGATGACATCAAGGCCGAGCCCGCGCTGGGGGAGATGGTGCTGGTGAAACGATCGCGGCTGTCGGTGCAGCCGGTGACGCGGGAGGAGCTGGAGCTGATCGTGCGCATGGGCGGCGGGACGGTGCCGGCGGCGGGGGGGAAGAAGGTGGCCAAGAAGGCGGCTGCCAAGAAGACGCCTGCCAAGAAGACGCCTGCCAAGAAGACCGCCGCCAAGCGATAGACGACGCGTGCTACGCTCGCCCCAGACGCCATGATCACGAAGATCCAGATCGAGAACTTCCGGTGCATCCGGAAGCTGGAGATGGACCTCGAGCCGCTGACGGTGCTCGTTGGGCCCAACGCGAGCGGAAAGAGCACAGTACTCGCAGCGCTGGCTCTGGATCAGTGGCAGCAGACGGACATGCGCGCGGGCGCCGAACGACTTGGGATCAGCTTCTTCGACGAGCTGGGCGAAGCGGCGACCAACACCTCCAATCTGGCGGGCCCGCGAGCGCCCCGCGTGCAGCGCCTTCAGCTCGAGCTCAACGCGCTACGCCAGGCCAACCAGGTTCAGCAGGCACCGCAGCTTGCGAGCAACGGTGGAAATCTAGCCAACGCCTTCGCAACCCTGCCGAGGCGCAAGCAAGCCGAAGTCGCCGCGGAGCTCATTCGGTTGGTCGATACGTTTGGGGACGTCGACGTGCGACCGGCGACGTCTACGTCTGGAGAGCACCGCATGGTCTTCCAGGATCGCTGGAACGAGAAGCGATGGTTCGAGCCTCACGAGGTCTCGGACGGCACCATGCTCGTACTCGCGTTCCTCGTGCTCCAGCACCAGCAAGAGCGCCACGACATCATCTGCCTCGAAGAGCCCGAGCGCGGCCTGCATCCATACCTCCTCGGCCAGATCATCGATCTGCTCCGCGCCATCTCCGAGGGCAAGCACGGCCCACCCACGCAGTTCGTGCTCGCGACCCAGTCCGCCGAGCTACTCGATCACGTGCAGCCCCACGAGGTCCGCTTCCTCGAGCGCGACGCCGACGGTGGCGTGCAGGTCCGAACCGCGCCCACCAACGACGAAGCTTGGGCGGACGCGATCCACGAGTACGAGAACTCCGTCGGCCGGATGTGGCTCTCGGGCAGCCTCGGTGGCGTTCCAGGGTCGTAGCTGCGATGCGCATCGTCCTTTATGCCGAGGGCGCGGGTGATGCCCCGACCGTCGGTCTGCCGCGTCACCCAGAGGCCGTCCTCGGCGACGAGCACCTCGGACCCGCCCATCACCTCGTGCTTCGTTGCCTGTGCGAGGGCACCCGCCTCCCCACCGCAGCCGTTCGGTTCCACGCCCCGCTACGCCATCGAGGCAAGCTCGCGCGTGGCAGCGACCTACTGCTCGGCAAGGTCCTGCGCCAGCTCCTCACTTGGCCTCGCGTGGACTCACGGCCCGACCTCGCCGTCGTGCTCGTCGACGAAGACGGCGACGCGGGCCGAAGGAATCGTCTGGAGGCGGTCGTCGCAAACATGCCGGTTCGCGTGGTCGTGGGCGTTGCGGTGCGGGAGCTCGAGGCTTGGCTGCTGGCCGACATCGCCGCGGTGGGCGACGTGACCCAGCGCAAGGTGTCTGCGCCGCCCAACGTGGAATCCCTCGAACCCGGCCAAGCCAAGCGCCGCCTGGCCGATGCGACCGACGGGGTCGACACATTCGCCAAGCGCCTCAGGATCGCCCAGACGGCCGACCTCGAGCGCCTCTGCAAGCTCCGCGCATTCGAGCTGTTCCGCAAGGCGCTTCGCGACGCCGTCGACCGCTGAGCACCTCGTCCGCTCCTCAGCCCGGGGCCTGCATCTTCGCCAGCCCGACGCGCATGCTCGCGGCCCGCTCCGCGGGCATGAACGAGTGCTCGATCGACGCGGCGGCCAGCGCTCGCAGTCGCTCCGGTCCCCACCCGAACGCCTCGGCCACCCTTAGGTACTCCTGCACGAGATCGGTGCCGAACAGCGGCGGGTCGTCGCTGCCTAGGCTCACTTGGATCCCCGCTTCGATCAGCCGCGGCAGCGGGTGCTCGCGCAGCGACTTGCATACGCCGAGGCGCACGTTGCTGCTGGGGCACACCTCGAGCGGGATCCCACGCGTGCGCAGGTGCTCGACCAGCGCGGGGTCCTCCAAGCAGCGCACGCCGTGACCGATGCGCTCGGCTCCGAGCTCGCGCAGCACCTCCCAGATCCGCTCGGGGCCGGCGAGCTCTCCGGCGTGGGGTAGCACGTGCAGGCCCTCGGCGCGGGCGCGCGCGAACGTGGGGATGAGCGGCGTGACCGAGTGCGGGCGATCCTCGGGTCCGGCGAGACCGAGGCCCACGGTCGCGCCGGGGTCGTGTCGCTCCATCGCGCGCGCGAACTCCAGCGTGGGCTCGGCCTGCTCGGGGAAGATCCTCACCACGTCGAAGACCCAGCGCAGCAGCACGCCGTCGCGCTCGAGCACGCGTCGGCGGCCCTCGCGGAGCCCGTCGAGCATCAACGCATCGGGCACGCCGCGGTGGCGATGCATCGCGGGGGTGAACGTGACCTCGGCGTAGCCGACCCCCTGGGCCCGCAGCGCAGCGCCGAGCTCGTCCACGATCTCGGCGAAGTCCTCGGGCTCCCGCAGGCACGAGGCGATCGCGAGGTAGAGGCGCAGGAACCCGCTGAAATCGGTGAACGGGTACGTGCGCTCGAGGTCGGCCTCTTCGTCGCGGTCCACGTCGCTGACCCCCGGCAGGCTCACGCCCCGGCGTCGCGCCAGCCGGCGGGCCACCGCAGGCGTTACCGACCCCTCGAGATGCAGGTGCAGCTCGGCCTTGGGAAGCGCGCGGACGAACGCAGCGAGGTCGGTCATACGAAGACGAAGGCTAGCCCAACTCTCCCACCCACTGGTCGAGACACTGGTCGAGACACTGGTCGAGACACTGGTCGAGACACAGGCCCAGACCCGGCCCCCACCCGCGGCCGCTCCTGATACCCTGCCGCGCATGGCCGACGAGCCTCAAGCGGCCGGCGATGCACGCGAGATTCCAGCCGCCTGGGCCCTGGTGCCCGTGCTCGCCTTGATGACCTTGCTGTGTCTCACGCTGGTCGTGTTGCCGCGCCTCGAGCCCGGCTTCTCGGGCACCGGGCACCTGCCGCTGCTCGCGGCGGCCGCCGTCGCGGCCGCGGTGGCGCACCGCTTCGGCCACCGCTGGGCGACGCTCGAGCTCGCGATCGTCGAGGCCATTCGCCTGGCGATGCCCGCGATCCTCATCTTGCTGGTGATCGGCATGCTCATGGGCACGTGGCTCGCCGGCGGGGTCGTGCCCGCGCTGATCCACTGGGGTCTCATGCTGCTCTCGCCCGGCTGGTTCCTGCCCACCGCCTGTGCGGTGTGCTCGATCGTCAGTCTCGTGAGCGGCTCGTCGTGGTCGACGGCGGGTACGGTGGGCCTCGCCTTGATCGGCATCGGCGGCGCCATGGGCATCGACCCCGCGATGACGGCGGGGGCGGTCGTGAGCGGGGCCTACTTCGGCGACAAGCTCTCGCCCATGTCCGACACGACCAACCTCGCCCCGGCCATGGCCGGCACCGAGCTGTTCGTGCACATCCGCCACCAGGTGCTCAGCACGGGTCCCGCGTGGGGCCTGGCCATGATCGGCTACACCATCCTCGGGGCCACGCTCGATCCCAACACCCAGGCCGCGGGGATGGGCGACATCGGCGGCATCATCGAGGCCAACTTCCACCCGGGCCTGTGGCACCTCGTGCCGCCGCTGTTGGTCGTGGGGCTGGTGCTGCGCCGCAAGCCGGCGCTTCCGGTGCTGCTGCTCGGCGTCGCCCTCGGCGGGATCGTGGCGATGGCGGTCGAGGGCGCCAGCGTCACCGCCGTGCTCGGAGCCACCATGGACGGCTACGTGGCCACCACTGGCGATCCGGCGGTCGACGAGCTGCTCAGCCGCGGCGGCATGGCAAGCATGAGCAGCACCGTCACGCTGGTGCTGTGCGCGATGAGCTTCGGCGGGATCATGGAGGGCACCGGAATGCTGCGGGCGCTCGCGGCTCACCTGCTGCGGCTGGCCAAGACCACGGGCTCGCTCATCGCCACCACCGTGCTCACCTCGGTGGGCATCAACTTGGTCGCGGGCGATCAGTACATTGCGATCGTGGTGCCGGGGCGCATGTATGCCGCCACCTATCGCGAGCGGGGCCTGCACGCCAAGAACCTCAGCCGGGCGCTCGAGGACGGCGGCACGATCACCTCACCGCTCGTGCCCTGGAACACCTGCGGCGCATTCATGGCCGCGACCCTCATGGTGCCCACGGGGGCCTACTTCATCTATGCGTTCCTCAACCTGATCAACCCGGTGATCTCGATGCTCTACGGCTTCACGGGCTGGACCATCGTGCCGCTCGACGCGGAGGCGCCTGCGAGCCCCGCGACGCCCGCGAGCGCTCCGTCGCCCTGAGGCCCAACGAGCGCGGGGCTCAGGCGCCTTCTTCGCCCGAGCCTGCCTCCGAGCGCAGCGCGCGAACCGCAGCCAGCGCCTCCTTGCCGTCGATCTCCTCGCCGTTGGC
>JBFIJN010000220.1:0-14475 GCA_041600735.1 Nannocystaceae bacterium | reverse complement strand
CGGCCTGGTCGACGAGCTGCGCGACCGCGTGCTCGAGGAGTGCGACTACCTCGAGGAGGCCGGGAACCAGCGGGCATTCGCGGCCCTGTTCGAAGGCATGGAGGGCGCCCACGTGCCGGCCGTGGTGGATGCGCGCAGCACCCGGCGCGTGCTCACCTCTGCGCTCGACCCCGGGCAGAGCTTCTACCCGTTCTGCGACGGCGCCTCGCAGGCGGCCCGCGATCGCGCGGGCGAGATCATCTTCCGCGTGTGCTTCGACTGTCTATTTCGGCACAGTGTGTACAATGCGGATCCCCACCCGGGGAACTATCTCTTCGGGCCCGCGGGCGACGTCACGTTCCTCGACTTCGGCTGCGTGCGGCGCTTCGCGGTCGAGATGATCGAGGCATGGAAGGCCGTGGCGCGCTCGGTGCTGGCCAACGATCGCGCCGCGTTCCAGCGCTCGTTCCCCGCGCTCGGCTTCGTGGGCAAGCCCAAGAAGTTCGACTGGGAGCACCAGTGGTCGATGATGCACTACCTCTATCGGCCCTTCCTCGCCAAGGAGCCGTTCACGTATACCCACGAGTACGTGAGGGAGAGCTACGCGCTGCTCATCTTCGACAATCCGAACCGCTTCTCCGGCAAGATGCCGCCCGAGTGGCTGTTCCTCAATCGACTCCAGTGGGGGCTCAATTCCGTGCTGGCGCACCTCAACGCGACCGCGCCCTGGGGTGAGATCTGGCGTGCCGCGGTAGAGTCGCCCACGGTAGAGCCAGCGTTCTGACCGCCGGCCCGCAGGCTGGCTCCGGCCAGTAGTGGCCCGTAGCGCCCGGTTCTCGACGGTTCTGGTGAGTATGGGGCGGTTTACGCTTGCCTCCCCGATCCTGCGATGTCAGCTATTCATTCTATGAATACCCCCAAATCCACCCCCCACCCGGGGGAGCTCGGGCTCCCCTCTCGGCTCGAGGGATTGATCTCGCTGCTGATCGCCTCGCCGATGTCGCTGCTGGGCTGCACGCCCACCGAGCCGCTCGATCCCGATGACGGGGGCACCACGGGCTCGAGCATGGGCACGAGCACGGGCTCGACCGGCGTTGCCGACACCGACTCGACGAGCATTGCGACCACCGCGGTCAGCGGGTCGAGCGAGGGCACCACGAGCACGGCCTCGACCTCGTTGGGCACGAGCGAGGGCTCGACGAGCTCGAGCGGATCCACCGACGAAGGCACCACCGAGGCCGTGGGCACCTCGACCACCGGGGGCGAGCAGGGCAACACCTGCCAGCGCGCCGGCGACGTGATCGACATGTGCATCGGCGGCGGCTACGGGGCCTACTACGAGTACTACTGCAACTACGCCATCAGCTACTACATCGGCATCGGCGACATCGAGTGTGCACAGGCCCACAACGAGGTCTACGCATGCATCGCCGATCTAGACTGCGCACAGGTGGCGATGGGCATCTACCTAGCCTGCGACGTGCAGTACGATCACCTCTACACCGTGTGCTACGACTGGGGCGAGACCGACGGCTGGGGGAGCGGTGGCATCACCGGAGGCTGGGGGAGCAGCGACGGCGGCTGGGGGGGCTCGGGCAGCGGCGGCTGGTGGGGCACCACCGGCGGCTGGGGAGGCTCCGACAGCGGCGGCTGGCCGGGCACCACCACCTGATCCCATCGTTGCGCGCTGGCACGGCGCTCGTGCCGACGATGGCGACCGCGTGCACCGCTTCGCACCCGACGCCACGACCCCGTGGTATGACCCGTCTCCGTGACGTTCGAGCGCTTCGCCCAGCACTTCCCCCAGGTCCACGCCGAGGCCTTCGTGCACGCTAGCGCGGTGGTCATCGGCGATGTCCGCGTGGGCGCGCTCTCCAGCATCTGGCCCAACGTCACGCTGCGCGGCGACGACGGACCGATCGTGATCGGTGAGCGCAGCTCGATCCAAGACGGCACCGTGGTGCACATGACGACGGGTCGCAGCGTCACCACGATCGGCGATCGCGTCACGGTGGGCCACGGGGCGATCCTCCACGGCTGCACGATCGAGGACGACTGCATCATCGGAATGGGCTCGATCATCCTCGACAATGCGGTGATCGAGCGCGGCAGCATCGTGGGCGCGGGCGCGCTGGTGCCCCCGGGCAAGCGCGTCGCCGCGGGCTCGGTCGTGGTCGGCAACCCGTTCACGACCTTGCGTGCCTGCACGCAGGCCGACACGGAGTTCATCGAGTACTCGTGGCGCGAGTATGTGCAGCGCACCCAGCAGTACCGCGGCCAGGCAAGCTCGGACGACGCGCCGTGAGCCACGCACCGCGCTGGCAGTTCTGGGTCGATCGCGGCGGTACGTTCACCGACTGCATCGGCCGCGATCCCACCACGGGGGCGCTGCGCGTGACCAAGGTGCTCTCGGCCGACGACGCCCCGCTGCGGGGGATCCGCGCGCTGCTCGGCTTGGGTCCCGGCGACCCGCTGCCACCCTGCGAGCTGCGCATGGGCACCACCCTCGGCACCAATGCGCTGCTCGAGCGCAAGGGGCAGCCGTGCGGGCTCGCGATCACGCGAGGCTTCGGCGACCTGCTCGAGATCGGCGATCAGACCCGCCCCGAGATCTTCGCGCTGCACATCGAGCGCCCGCCGCCGCTGCACACCGCAGTGCTCGAGATCGACGCCCGTCTCGCGGCCGACGGCCGCACGCTGGCGCGCCCCGATCCGCTGGCGCTCCGCGAGGGACTCCGCGCCTTGCGAGCCCAGGGCCTGACCAGCCTCGCGGTGGTGGTGATGCACGGCTACCTCGACGGTGCGCTCGAGCGCCTGGTAGCCGCGGCCGCCACCGCCGAGGGGTTCTCGCACGTCTCGTGCTCCCACGAGGTCGCGGCCGAGATCGGGATGCAAGGTCGCGGTGACACCACCGTCGTCGATGCCTACCTCACCCCGCTGCTGCAGGCGTACCTCGACGGTCTGCAGCGCGCGCTGCCGGGCTCGCGGGTGCAGGTGATGGGATCGAGCGGGGGGCTGCACCCGGCCGCGCGCTTTCGCGGGCGCGATGCGGTGCTCTCCGGCCCCGCGGGCGGCGTGGTGGCCTGCGCCGCGCTGGCCCGCACCCACGGGCACGCGGCGGTGATCGGCCTCGACATGGGCGGCACCTCGACCGACGTGTGCCGCGTGGGCGAGACGCTGCCGCGGGTCTACGAGACGCGCGTGGCGGGGGTCCGCCTGCGCACCCCGATGCTCGAGATCCACACCATCGCTGCGGGCGGGGGCTCGTGCTGCCGCTTCGCGCACGGGCGCTTCACCGTGGGCCCCGACAGCGTGGGCGCCCGCCCTGGCCCGCTGTGCTACGGCCACGCCGAGGCCCGCGAGCTCGCGCTCACCGACGTGGCCCTGGTGCTCGGCCGCCTCTGCGACGATCGCTTCCCGCTGCCGCTGCACCTCGCACCCGCCCAGCGCGCGCTCGAGGACTTGCGGACGCAGCTCCCCGCACCCTGGCGCGAGCGCTCGATCCAGGCGATCGCAGAGGGCTTCTTCGCGGTCGCCGTGGACGGCATGGCGCAGGCGCTGCGCCAGGTCACCGTGGCGCGCGGCCACGATGCCCGCGACCACGCGCTCGTCGTGTTCGGCGGCGCTGGGGGCCAGCATGCGTGCGCAGTCGCGCGTCGGCTCGGCATGCGCGGCGTGCTCGTCCCGCCGCTGCCGGGCGCGCTCTCGGCCTACGGCATGGGCCTCGCCCCGCTGGTGTGGCACGGCGACGCCGATCTCGGGCGCGTGCGGCTCGCGAACGCGGTGGTCGATCGCATGCACGCGAGCGCGGCCACGCTCGTGGCCCAGGGCCACGCGGTGCTCGAGGGTGATGGGATCCCGGCCGCGCGCCGCGTGGCCCAGGTTCGCGTGGAGCTGCGCTACGCCGGCACCGAGACCGCGCTGGCCGTACCGCTTGGAGACCGCGCCGAGGATCCCGAGCGCGCGAGCCGGCTGCGCGCCGCGTTCGAAGCGGAGCACCAGCGCGAGCTCGGCTACGCCCGCCTCGATCACCCGGTCGAGGCGGTCACGCTGCGGGTGGAGCTGCACGGCACGCTCGAGGCCCCCGCGCCCCCGCCGATTCCCGCCAGCGACGCTCTGCCGCCGCCGCTTCGCCACACCCGCCTCTGGATCGACGGCGCATTCGTCGAGGCCCCCGTGCACGCTCGCGATGCGCTGCCTCGCGGCCCCACCCTGCACGGCCCCGCGCTCGTGCTCGACGACACCGGCACGCTCGTGCTCGAGCCCGGCTGGACGCTCACCGTCGCGCCCGATGGGAGCCTCGCGGTGCACGACGAGGCCGCGGCGGCCCGCCCCGCGCTGTCCACCGCCTGCGATCCGGTGCAGCTCGAGATCTTCGCCAACCGCTTCATGTCGATCGCCGAGCAGATGGGCACGATCCTGCGGCGCACCGCGCTGTCCACCAACATTCGCGAGCGCCTCGACTTCTCGTGCGCAGTGTTCGATCGCGAGGGTGGCCTGGTGGCCAATGCCCCGCACCTCCCCGTGCACCTGGGCGCGATGGGCGAGTCGGTCGCGGCGATCGCCGCACAGCACCCCGACCCCGCGCCGGGCGACGTGTTCGCCACCAACGACCCCGCCGCGGGCGGCTCCCACCTGCCCGACATCACCGTGGTCACGCCCGTGCACATCGACGGTGCGCTGATGTTCTACGTGGCGTGCCGAGGCCATCACGCCGACGTGGGCGGCATCACCCCCGGCTCGATGCCCCCCGACTCGCGCTCGCTCGCCGAAGAGGGCGTGGTGTTTCGCGGCCAGCGGATCGTGCACGCGGGCGAGCTCGACAGCGCCGGGATCATGGCCACGCTCTGCGCCGGTCCCTACCCCGCGCGTCGACCGGCCGAGAACGTCGCGGATCTCCAGGCCCAGATCGCGGCCAACCACGCGGGCGCGCGCCTGCTCGAGGCGCTCGCGCGCGAGCACGACCCCGTGGTCGTCGCCGCGTACATGCAGCACGTGCAGGACAACGCCGCGCGAGCGGTGGCCGCTGCGATCGCGCGGCTGCCCGACGGTCGCGTGGCGTTCACCGATCACACCGACGATGGCGTGCCGATCGCGGTCGCCTTTCACATCGAGGGCGACCAGGCCACGATCGATTTCACCGGCACCGGGCCCGCGGTGGCCGGCAACCTCAATGCACCGCGCGCGGTCACGGTGGCCGCGGTGCTCTACGTGCTGCGCTGCTTGGTGGGCGAGCCGATCCCGCTCAACCGCGGCTGCCTGCGACCGGTGCGGCTGGTGATCCCGCCCGGCAGCCTGCTCGATCCGGCCCCGCACCACGCGGTGGCCGGCGGCAACGTGGAGACGGCGCAGCGCCTCGTCGACGTGCTGCTGGCGGCCGTGGGCGCCAAGGCGGCGAGCCAGGGCACGATGAACAACCTCACCTTCGGCGACGAGAGCTTCGGCTACTACGAGACCATCGGCGGCGGTGAGGGGGCCGGCCCTGCCCACGCCGGCAGCTCGGGCGTGCACACGCACATGACCAACACCCGCATCACCGATCCCGAGGTGCTCGAGGCGCGCTTCCCCGTTCGCTTGCTGCGCTTCGCGATGCGGCGCGGGAGCGGGGGCGCGGGGCACCAGCCGGGCGGGGACGGCCTCGTGCGGCAGCTCGAGCTGCTGGCCCCGCTGCGGGTGTCGATCCTCTCCGACCGCCGGCGCAACCCTCCGTTCGGGCTCGCGGGGGGCCAGCCGGGCGCCCCCGGCCGAAACCTCCATGGTGACCGCGGGTTGCCGAGCCGCGTCACCTTGGACGCGCTCGCGGGCGAGGTCATCACGATCGAGACCCCGGGCGGCGGCGGCCATGGCACACCCGCCAAGCCCCACGCCGGGGGCTGAACAGGGCTTGTTCCGCCTGCTGGCCCCTGGTGGTGCCATGCGCTAGGGTCGGCCCTTCAGATGCTCGAGGCGATAATCCCGTACATCACTGCTCCCGAGCACACGCTGATCGAGGACCTGCCGCTCATCGGTCCGCTCAAGCTCCAGCTGTTCGGGCCCTTGGTTGCCACCGGCGTCATCATCGGGTGGTTCCGCTGCCTCAAGTATGCGCGGCTCAAGGATCTCGACGAGTACTTGTTCCGCGACTACCTGTTCTGGCTGCTGGTCGCCGCGTTCACCATCTCCCACTGGGTGTCGGTGATCTTCTACTTCCCGCACCAGATCGAAGAGGACCCGCTCGTCCTCATCCAGATCTGGAACGGCCTGTCGAGCGTGGGCGGGTTCTTCGGCGCATTCGTGGGGATGATGCTGTACCTGCGCTGGTACTGCGGTCGCCTGCCCAACATCGGCAAGCAGCCGGTGATGGTCTACGCCGATGCCACGATCTATGGCCTGCTCATCGGGTGGTGCTTTGGTCGCATGGGCTGCAGCCTCGTGCACGACCACCCCGGCAAGATCGTCCCCGAGGGCACGTTCCTCGCGGTGGGCCCGTGGCCCGACGGCACGTGGCGCTACGATCTGGGGCTCGTGGAGCTCATGTTCGCGCTGTCGCTGATGGGGTTCGTGTACTTCATCAGCAATTGGCGCAAGTGGCCGCCCGGGCGCCTGGTGGGGCTCGTGGCCACCGCCTATGCGCCATTCCGCTTCTACCTCGACTCGCTGCGCGCCGATGAGGCCGCGCGCAAGGTGATCTCGACCCCGGACGCCCGCTACGCTGGCCTCACCCCCGCGCAGTGGTTCACCATCGCGTTCTTCCTGGTGGGTCTGTGGCTGCTGTTCGGGCGCAAGCCCTCGGACGGCGACTTCGCCTACGCCAAGGACAGTGACCGACGCAAGCGCGAGGAAGAGGCCGCCAAGCAGGCCGAGGCCGAGGCCGCCACGAAGGCCGACGAGGACGACGCCGAGGACGACGACGACGCGAGCACGGCTGCGAAGCCTGCCGCCAAGGAAACCTCCGCCGACGACAAGCTCGCGGCCGACAAGCCCGACGACGACAAGCTCGCGGCCGACAAGCCCGACCACGACAAGCCCGCGGCCGACGAGCCCGACGACGACGAGCCCGCCGCGGCGCAGAACGACGACGAGCCCGACGACGAGAAGACGCCGCGGGAGAACTAGCCGCCCGCTGCCACGCCAAGGCCCCGGCCCGCTCGAGCGCGCCGGGGCTTTTTCGTGGCCGGGCCCTGCAACCGCGGGAGGGTGCCCTCGTCATCACGAGCGAGCCGCAAGGTCGCTCCCCGACCCCGCCCCCGGCACCCCCGCTCCCATGTCTCGCGCATCCCTCCTCCTCCTCCTCTCCTTTGCCCTCGCCACGCCCCTCACGGGCTGCAACAAGAAGGACAAGGGCACCACCAACCCCGACGAAGCCGCCGAGGGCGAGGTCGATCCCCTCGTCGAGCTGCAGACGATCCCCGACCAGATCCAGGCCGAGGTCGATCTCGTGCTCCAGCCGATCACCGACGTCGACGTGGTGATCGACCAGGTCACCAGCATGCCGCAGACCCTCGGCCTCGACGCGGCCAGCCTGCGCGGCCTGGCCAAGGCGAGCTTCGAGAACGGTGAGGTCTCGGTGAACCTCGACATCGCCGCCGACGCCAAGGCCGAGGTCGAGGCCGTGCTGGTCAAGATCAGCGGCATCGTCACCGGGCTGAAGGAGACCCCCGAGCGCGTCAAGACGGCCACCGGCAACATCGTGGGCCTCGGCGCCAAGGCCACGGGCCTCGTCACCAAGCTCACCGCCAAGTATCAGGCCAAGCTCGCCAACCCGCTGCTCAAGGCCGACGCCAAGCTGCAGATCCAGGCCGAGCTCGACACCGTGCTCGCCCTCGACGCCCAGATCAAGGGCACCGTCTCCGATGCCAAGACCACCGTGACCTCGCTGCCCAGCAAGGGCAAGGACGCGCTGGTCAAGCTCACCGCCGCGTTCGCCGGCAATGCCTCGGCCACCGCAGGCTGATCACTTTCCCTCCCTGTTCGTCCTTGCCGTCCGGCAATGCTCTCGTGAGCTCGGGGTCCCTCCGGTCCCCGAGCTCCTTTAATTTCAGCTCCACAAGCAGCGGAAGATCCCGCCGCCGAGATCCACACAGCTGGTGCCGCTCGGGCACTGGGCCCCGCCCGCGCAGTTGAGCATGCAGTGAATCCCCTGCACCTCGACACACTCGACGAGCGCTTCGTTGTCGGGCGGCGGCGGTGGACACGAGGGATTGGTGCCATCGCACGGCGGCAGGCACATCTGCCGATCCCCCGCATCGAAGCAGACCACGTCGTCCCCCACGCAGCTGCCTTCCGCAGTGCAAGGTCCGTAGGGCTCACCGAGCGGAGGAGGATCAGCCGTGTCACTCGCGGAGCTCGAGCTCTCGCCCGGCCCCGTGCTCGCGGCGGTGGCGGCGTCGTCGCTCCCGCTGCTCGATCCGCTGGTGCCCCCGCCTACCGTGGTGTCATCGCCCATCGAGCTGGCGCTCGTCGTGCCGGCGACTGCGGTCGTCTCGCCTTCGGACTCCGCCGGCATCTCGGTCGTGGTCCCGAGGCCTCCCGTATTGGTCGGACAGCCAGCCAAGAGGGGAACGAAGGCCAAGAACAGACGGGGATACCGCATCGTGAGATCACGATAGGGTGGGCGCCAGCCCCTGGTCAATTCGCGAGATCGCGCGATCTGGCCGCTGGTAGCCCGCGCCCGACGTGGCGTGGCCCCCCGCGCGCCTGCTACCTTGCACTGCGACATGGTGGGGCATCGACGATCGAATTCGGTTCTGGTGGGGGTCCTGGGCGCAACTGCCTTGGGGCTGTGGGCCGGGCCGGCGGCGGCGAGCAACGGCACCAAGCCACGGATCGCCGTCGACTGGACCAACGCCGCATGCCTGACCATCGTCGATCGCTCGGTCGAGACCAACCTCCACCTCACCTACACGGTGGTCCAGGACGACACGGAGCTCACGCCCGACGAGGTCGACGATAGCCGCACCCACCAGTTCTTCGGGCTGTGTCGCTCGCGCGATCCGCAGTCGTTCCTGCCGCGCTGGATCACGCAGGCCGACATCGATCGCGCCGCGGCCGTGGGCGCCGCGCCCCCGATGATCGATCCCGAGGACGTGTTCGAGACCAGCACCGAGTGGGCCGATTGCTGGTACCGCATCAACGGCGACGACGAGCGCGTGCCCATCACCATGGCCGCGGCCGCGGCGGGCGTCGACTGGGACACGAGCACGGTGCCCGCGGGCACCTACGTGGTCGAGGGCTACACCTGGGAGCCGGCGCTCAACATCTGGAGCGGGCGCACGGGCGTGGTCAAGGTGGTCGATGGCCCCAGCCTGGCCAGCAGCGGCCCGGCGCTGTCGGTTTCGAACACCGAAGAGGTGCTCCACAAGAACGAGCCGGTCACCATCACGGGCTGCGTCAGCGCGATGGAGGGCTCCACGATCACGGCCTACTGGGGGCTGGCCGAGCTCGACGTCAGCTGGCAAGCGTTCATCGAGGACGATCCGGTCTCGGGCGACAGCTTCGCCCTGGAATTCTCGCCCCCCGAGGAGCTCACCGGCGAGGCGGCGATGATCCGCGTCGACATCACCGACCCGATGGGCCGCAGCTACACCAACTACATGCGCGAGCTGGTGATCGTGCTCGGCACCGAAGGCCCCGGCTCGTGCATGGACGAGGGCGGCTTCATCGGCGGCGCCGGCTGTGGCGACTCGGGTACCGGCGCGGACACGAGCGGCGGCGCGGCGAGCAGCGGCGGCGACGAGACGGCCGGGTCGGCGGGCACGAGCGCGGGCCCCGGCGGTCAGGACGGCGATGGAGGGGGTGGTGGCAAGGGCTGCGGCTGCCAGGCGTCACACGGGGACACGGATCCCGCGACGCCAGCCGGAGCTGGGCTGTTGCTGCTCGGGCTGCTGGGACTGCGGCGACGCTCGTCGCTCTAGAAGCGCAGCTGCAAGCCCGCCGGAGTGAGGGCCAGACCTGCCGCCTTCTTGGCGCGGTGCTTGCGAACTCCGGCGATCGACAAGAACGTGACCCCCGTCGGCAAGCCGCCGAAGTACGCGATCGCGCCGAGCACCGCGACGGCCGTCCCCGCGCGCTGCCTAGCGGGATCCGGCATCGCATCGTCGAACGGATCCTCGGCGTTCGAGGCCACCACGATCCCGACCGTCATCACCGCCAGGCCCACGACCCCGACGGCGAGCGTGGCCGTGCCGATCACCGCTGGCTTGCGCCACGGCGCGCCGTGGGCATAGAGCGGGCGCTGAGCATCCGCGACCTCTCGGTGGCGCTCGAAGTCTCCGAGCGGCACCACCTCGATGCGGATCAGCGCGCCGCATCCCTCGGGCGGCGTGGTATCGCGGGTCGAGGCGCCCACGCACGCATCGACGTCGCCATCGGAGCCGAGGTCCTCACGGGCAGACTGCCGCTGCAGCCCGGCACCCGCCTCCGCACCGACCGACAGATCGACCTCGATGTCCTCCTTCGCGCCCGTGTGCAGGCGAAACGCCCCAACGGTGAGCCCGGTGACCACGTGGGTCGCCTGCACGCAGCTCGATCCCTTCAGCTGCTCGCGCTCGACGCGGATCGAGGGCGCCTCGTGTCGACCCACCAGCATCATGTCGACCGAGAGGCTGCCCGCGCGCTCGAGCTCGGCCTCGAGCCGCACCGCCCCCCGCGGGAAGCGAGCGTAGAGCTCATTGGCGTCGTGGACCTCGACCGATTCCTTCTTGGGCGTGAGCGCGGCGTACTCGTAGGTCGCGGGCGCGGTGCAGTCCGACAACACCTCGATCTCGCAGCCTTGGTAGCGCACGGCCACCACTCCGCGGCGGATCGCCGACTCGAGCCGCGCCCGATCGCTGCCCGCCCACTCCACGACGAACGGTGTGCGGTTGCCGGCCGCCACCGAGCACCGCGCATCTCCTAGGTCGAGCTGCGGTGGCGCGGTGCCCTGCACGCTCGAGCGACCCCGCGAGCAACCACCCCACAGCGGGAGGACCAGCGACACGGCCATCCACGCGCTGAGCGTGGCTCGGGACAACCCCACGCAAACAGACTAACTCGCCGCATCGTGCAGATGCTAGAGTCGTCGTGCGGTGCCACTGCTCATGTCTCGGCCCCGAACCTGGCTCCAACTCGCTGCATGCGGCCTCGCGCTGGGCTGCACCCCTCGCACGGCGGTGCCGGTCACCCGCACCCCCGAGGTCGATCTAGGCGGGAGCCGCTGCTCGGTGAAGCGAGGGGCAGACAATCCATTCATCGTCGAGTGGGACGGTACCGATCGGGCGCGGCTCGAAGCCGCGATCCGTCGCGGAGTGGTGGCCGTGCGCTACCAGGGCTGCGAGGTCGAGCTGCTCCCGGCCTGCAACGCCGAGCTCGCCTACGACTACGTTGCGCTCACGCCCAAGGAAGAGTCGGTCGAGGTCCACGACGCCGACGAGCTCTACACCCGCTTCCCGCGCGGCGCGGTGCGGCTCGAGGCCGAGCTCGAGCGCGCGGGCAGCCTCTCGGTCGAGATGATGGTGGTCGGGCGACACGAAGCCCCCTCGATTCGGGTCGAGCGCGAGCAGTTCCATGGCACGTGCAAGACGGCCACCCATGCGATCACTGGGCTGACCGTCGGTGCCTTTCGCTTCCACACCGGATCCAAGGCCTCGATGGAGGCGAGCCTCGAGGTCGGTCAGGTCGGCGAGGCGGGCCGCTCGAGCCGTGCCGAGCGCGAGGAGCTGAGCACCGATGGTGAGGTGGTCTCGTGCCAGATGGCCGCGCCGGGTGACACCGCGCCGCCCGATCGCTGCGGCGCGATCATGCGCATCGAGGTCGTCCCGCTGCCCGATCCCGGGGCGGCGGAGGCGGCCGCGTATGTCGGCAAGGGCCGCTTTGCGGTGGGCGCCCCGTGGCGCAAGAAGTACGTGACCGGCACGTGGATGTGGGGCACCGCGGGCCTGGGCTTCGGCCTGTTCCTCGGCGGACAGGCGCTCATCGGCAGCGACGCCCCGGGGACCGACGGGGCGGGGATCGCCATGCTCACGGTTGGCGGGGTCGCGCTCTTGGGGGGGCTGATCGCCGGCGCCACGCTCTACGGGCTCGGCAGTCGCGAGCGTCGCATGATGGCCGAGAAGGCCGCGGGCTCGAGTCAGACACGCCTGCAGGTGGGCCCGCAGGGCCTGCAGCTGCGCTTCTGAGGCACGGGCCGCGGCTAGCGAGGCCACAGCCACGCGGCCCCGCGCACGCCGCTCGAGTCGCCGTGCACCGCGGGGCGCAGCAGCGTGTCGACGCGATCGGAGAACACCCACGACCCCCAGCGCTCCGGCACCGCCTCGTACAGCCACGCGATGTTGGAGACGCCGCCGCCGAGCACGATCACGTCGGGGTCGAGCACGTTGATCACCGAGGCCAGCGCCCGCGCGAGGCGGTCGGCGTAGCGCGCGAGCGTGGCGCGAGCTTCGGCATCGCCCGCCGCGGCCGCCACAGCGAGCTCGGCCGCGCTCGTCACCTCGCCGACGTGGACCCGGTGGTCTCGCGCGAGCCCCGGCCCCGACAAGAACGTCTCGATGCACCCGTGCTGCCCGCAGTAGCACGCCGGACCGGGGCGCTCGTCGTCGCCCGCCCACGGCAGCGGGTTGTGCCCCCACTCGCCCGCGATCGCGTTGGGGCCCACCAGCGGACGGCCCGCCACCACGATGCCCCCGCCCACGCCGGTGCCCAGGATCACGCCAAACACCACCTCCGCGCCGGTCGCCGCGCCGTCGTTCGCCTCGGAGAGCGCAAAGCAATTCGCGTCGTTGCACAGCCGCACCGCGCGGCCGAGGGCGCGCTCGAGGTCCTCGCGCAGCGGCTGCCCCACGAGACACGTGCTGTTGGAATTCTTGATCCGCCCCGTCGCCGCGGAGACCGCCCCGGGGGTCCCGACGCCCACGCTCGCGCGCGTGCCGAGCTCGGCGTCGGCCGCTCGCACCAGCCCTGCGATCGCCGCCACGATCTCGGCGTAGTCGTCCTGCGGCGTGGGGATGCGGCGGCGCAGCGCCTCGACCCCGTGGCGATCGAGCGCGACGATCTCGATCTTGGTGCCGCCCAGGTCGACCCCGATCCGCATGCCCGAACGGTCGCGCGCGCGCCCCTCCCGCGTCAATCGTCGAGCCACCCTTGATCGAGGGAGGCTCGCTCGACGACGATCGTCGGGCCCATGCGTGCGCTTCGGCTCAGCCTCGTCGTCATCCTCCCCTGCTCGTGGCTGGTCGCGTGCGGCGGGGAGTCGTCGGGCCAGACCGCCCAGGCCGCGCAGGGCCGGGCGCCCGGCGCAGGCAAGGCCCCCGAGAGCAAGACGCCTCCGCAGCCCGACAACACCGCGCCCCGGGCACGCACGTGGACGTTCGACGACGCGGTGGTGGGCCAGGTCCCCGCGGGCTTTCGCCTGACCGAAGCGGGGGGCACGGGCACGCCCGCCAAGTGGGCCGTGGTGGCCGATTCCTCCGCGCCCACCCAGCCCCATGCGTTCGGGATCGTCGAGTCCCGCAACACCAAGAAGACCTACAACCTCGCGATCATCGAGGGCACCTCCTACGCCGACGTCGATCTCCAGGTGATGGTCAAGGCGACCAGCGGCGTGCTCAACCAAGGCGGCGGGCCGATCTGGCGGGTGAAGGACGAGCTCAACTACTACATCGCGCGCTGGGACCCGGTCGAGGACAACGCCTACCTCTACGTGGTCCAGGCCGGCAATCGCACCGCGCTCGCGAAGGTCGACATCGAGCTCGACCACGACGCATGGCATGCGCTGCGCGTCGTGGCCGAGGGCTCGCACATCGAGCTCTACATCGACGACAAGCCGCTGCTCAGCGTGGATGACAGCGCCCTGCCCGAGCCGGGCATGCTCGGGCTGTGGACCAAGTCCGACGCGGCCACGCTGTTCGACGACCTCTCGGTCGCGATGCCCTAGCCGCGCCTCAGATATCGGCGTCGCGATCGTACATGTCGAAGCGGTTGGCGCGGACCGAGGTCTCCACCCAGCGCACCGTGCTCGTGTTGCTGCGCATCGCCAGCGTCTGGAGGAACAGGCGATCGCCCACGCGACGCACGCCCTTGAGCAGCGCGCCCGTCGTCACCCCGGTGGCCACGAAGATCACCTCGCCGCGCACGAGGTCGTCGAGCTCGAGGAACTGGTCGGGGTCCTTCATGCCCATCTCGACCGCACGCGCGCGCTCGGCCGCGCTGCGCCAGTTGAGCCGCCCCTTGAAGCAGCCGCCCAGGCAGTGCAGCGCCGCCGCAGCCAGCACGCCCTCGGGGGCGCCGCCGGTGCCGTAGACCATGTCGATGCCGCTATCGGGCATGCAGGTGGCGATCGCGGGGGCCACGTCGCCGTCGGAGACGAGGAACACCCGCGCGCCCGCCTGCCGCAGCTCGCCCACGAGGCCCTCGTGGCGATCGCGCTCGAGCACCACCACCGTGATGTCGGTCGTCTTGCGGCCCTTGGCCGCCGCCAGCGCGCGCACGTTCTCGGTGGGGCTCTTCTTGAGCGAGATGCACCCGTGCCCCTCGGGCCCGGTG
>JBFIJN010000219.1:0-14519 GCA_041600735.1 Nannocystaceae bacterium | reverse complement strand
GTGCGCAACGACGTGAAGACGATGAGCGATCTTCGCGGCAAGACGGTCGTGCTGGCCCAGAACTCGCCCTCGCAGTTCTTCATCCTCAACGCGCTCATCAACGCGGGCGTGCAGCCGGCCGAGGTCAACTTCAAGTACACGTCCGATGCGTTCGAGGCCGCGGCGGCGTTCAATGCCGACCGCTCGCTCTCGGGCGTGGTGAGCTGGGCGCCCGACATCTACAACCTCGAGAAGGTGCCGGGCAACAAGCTCATCGTGTCGACGCTGACGGCCAACAAGCTGATCGCCGACGTGTGGTTCGCGCGGGCCGACTTCGCCAAGGACCACCACGACGTGTGCGCCGGCCTGGTGCGCGGAATCTTCGACTCGATGGTCAAGCTCAAGGAGCAGCCGGCCAAGGTCGAGGTCGCCAAGTGGATGTCCGAGGGCTACTCGATCCCCGAGAGCGAGACCCTCGGGATGCTGGGTGATGCGCACTGGACGAACTACGCCGAGAACCGCGAGTTCTTCCTCAACCAGAACAACCCCACCAACTTCGAGCGCACCTACGACACCGCGTTCTTCCTCTACAAGAAGATCCGGGTGGTCGACACCAAGGTTCCGTTCGATCAGCTGGTCGACTTCTCGGTGCTCCAGTCGCTGGCCAAGGAGCCGGCCTACGCCGCGCAGAAGAACGAGTACGAGGTGAGGTTCGCGCCCACCACCGCGGCGGCGATCCAGGCCGAGAGCGAGGAGATCCTCACCAAGACCGTAGTGATCCACTTCTACCCAAACTCTTGGGACATGCAGAAGATGATCATCAAGAACGAGAACGGCAAGGACGTCGAGGTGCGCTACGACCCCAATGCCGATTTCGTCGTCGAGGAAGTGGGCAAGCTCGCCGGGCAGTACGGGGCCGCGCGCGTGGTGATCGAGGGGCACACCGACTCGTCGATGCGGGGCCGCACCCCGCCCGACGTGGTCAAGGAGCTGGCCAACAACCGCGCCAATGCGGTCAAGGAGGCGCTCGTGCGGGCGTTCCCCACGCTGCAGGCCAATCAGTTCAGCACCAACGGGGTGGGCTGGGACCGGCCGGCCGATGCCAGCGATCCCGAGAACCACGCCAAGAACCGACGCGTGGAGATCAAGGTCTACCCCGCCGAGGCCGTGGCGCAGTGAGCCCGTTGGCGAGCCACGCGAAGGGTCGTTGAGGAGATCATGGGCTGGTTCACCTTGCGCAAGGAGCTCCCGCTATGGGCCCAGGTGGTCCTCGGCGGCGGGCTCATGCTCGCGCTGCTGCTGCTGTGGATGATGGTCACGGCCGGCGACGCGGCCGAGCAGCGCACGGTGTCGCCCACGATCCTGCCGAGCCCCGGCGAGGTGGTGGGCGGCTTTCAGTCGCTGCTCGAGGACCGCGGGCTCATCAAGAGCATCTTCGCCACGCTGCGGCGCGTGTTCTTGGGCTTTGGGCTCGCGGTGCTGGTCGGGGTGCCGCTCGGGATGGCGGCGGGCGCCTGGAGGCCGATCTCGGCCACGCTGGCGCCGGTCATCATGTTCGGGCGCAACATCCCCATCGCCGCGCTCATCCCCCTCACGATGGTGTGGTTCGGTCTCGAGGAGGGCCAGAAGGTGATGTTCATCTTCTTGGCCACGTTCCCGTTCATGTTCTCCGACGCCGCCGCCGAGGTGAACGGGATCCACGAGCGCTATGTCGAGACCGGGCAGACGCTCGGCGCGAGTGCGTGGCAGATCTTCGCCAAGATCCTGGTGCCGCTCGCGCTGCCCAACATCTTCACCAAGCTGCGCCACATGTTCGGGCTGGCGTTCGGCTACATCATGCTGGCCGAGCTCATCAACACCGACAGCGGGCTCGGGTTCCTGCTGCGCATGAGCCAGCGCCGCGGGCAGACCGAGCACATCTTCCTGATCCTGTTCATCATCACGCTGCTCGCGGTGGTCATCGATCGCGGGCTGGCGTGGTTCCAGCGCGGCGTGTTCCCGTACCGAAAGGACCTCTAGATGGAGGACGACGCCAAGCCCCGCGAGGCCGCCGAGCCCGACGCGATCGCGGCCCCGCCCGAAGCGATCGCGGCCCCGCCCGAAGCGATCGTGGCCCCGCCCGAAGCGATGATTCCCCCGCCCGAGGCGTCGGAGCCCGCGGCGCAGGCCGAGGCGAAGCCTGCCGCGAAGGCCGAGCCCGCAGCGAAGGCCGACTCCAAGCCGGCCGCGGCCAAGGTCGAGGTCGTGGCCAAGCCCAAGAAGCCGGTCTCCGACGTCCCCGTCGTCGAGTTCGTCGACGTCACCAAGACCTACGGTGAGGGGGCCTCGGCGTTCACGGCGATCAAGGATGTCTCGTTCAGGGTGGAAGACCGCCCCGATCACGGCGAGTTCGTCACCATCCTCGGCCCCTCGGGCTGCGGCAAGTCGACGATCCTGCGACTCATCGCGGGGCTCGAGCCCCAGCACCCGCCCACGCGCGGCAAGGTGCTCGTCGACGGCAAGCCCGTCACGGGGCCGGGGGCCGACCGCGGGATGGTGTTCCAGGACTACACCTCGTTCGATCACCGCACGGTGCTCGACAACGTGGCGTTTGGGCTGGAGTGCCGCGGGATCCCGCGCAAGGAGCGGGAGGATCAGGCGCGCGAGTGGATCGGCAAGGTCGGGCTCGACGTGCGCCAGGACGCGGACAAGTACCCGCACCAGCTCTCGGGCGGCATGCGCCAGCGCGTGGCCATTGCGCGCACGCTCGCGCTCCAGCCGCGCATCATCCTCATGGACGAGCCGTTCGGTGCGCTCGACCCCAGCACGCGCATGCACATGCAGAACCTGCTGGTGGGGCTGTGGCGCGAGCTCGAGGCCACGGTGTTCTTCATCACCCACTCGATCGAAGAGGCGGTGTTCCTCGGCGATCGGATCTACTTGCTGTCGGCCTCGCCCGGCACATTGCTGCGCGAGATCGACGTGCCGCCCCCCGATCGGCCGGCCAAGGACATGCAGCGCGAGGCCAAGTTCCTCGAGTACGTGTTCGACATTCGCGACACGATCGAGACGCTCGAGTCGTCCACGCGGGCGGGTGACGACTAGTGGCCGCCAAGCGCCGCACGATCCCCGCCCCGGCGTCGCCGATGGCCAAGGCGGGCGCCGCGACCCCGCAGTGGTGGCACTACGTGGGCAAGGCGTTTCGCTGGCGCTGGAACATGCTCGTGTTCGGCGGCGGGATCGTGGCAGCGCTGCTGAGCGGGGCGCCCGACGTGGCGCTGCCGCTGCTGGTGGCGGCCGAGCTGGTGTACCTGGGGGGCCTCACGGCCGCGCCCAAATTCCGCGCTTCGGTGGAGGCCGATCTGCATGCCCTCAACGCGCCCGCCGAGCAGGCCGAGCGCGCGCAGAAGACCCTCGGCCAGCTGCTGAGCGGGCTGGCGCCGGCGCGCCGCGATCGGTTCCAGCGGCTGCTCACGCGCTGCCTCGACATGAAGCGGATCGCGGCCGGCGTGCGCGGCCACAGCGGCAACCCCGGCACGGGCTCGCTGCCCACGCCCGCGATCGATCGGATGCTGTGGGCGTTCGTGCGGCTGCTGTGGTCGCAGCAGGCGCTCGCGCGCTTCGTCGACTCTACCGATCACGAGGCCATGGAAGCCCGCATCGTGGAGCTCGAGGGCAAGGTGAACGACGCGAAGGCGCGCGACGACGAGAAGATCATGCGCGCGCTGATCGACAGCCTGGCCACGGCGCAGCTGCGGCTCGACAACTACCAGAAGGCGGCGCGCAACGCCGAGTTCGTCGACATCGAGCTCGACCGCATCGAGGGCAAGATCCAGGCGCTGGTCGAGATGGGGGTAGGGCACGAGGACCCGGACTTCATCAGCACGCAGGTCGACTCGGTGGCCGAGAGCATCTCGCACACCGAGCAGGCGATGCGCGAGATGACGTTCATCCCCGGCCTGCACGGCCAGACCGACGAGGTCGCGCCGTCGATCCTCGAGGGCTTCGAGCACAATTCGTGAGCTCGTGAGAGTAGAGATCGAACATGAGCGAGCCCGCGCAGCCCACGTCCACGCCCAAGTCCGTCGCCGTCACCAGTGAGGGCGAGGCGGCCACGGGCTCGTCGGGGCTGCCCGCGTGGTTCCCCGGGTGGGGGCGAAAGCTGGCCGAGCTGTACTTCTCGGGCACCACCAGCATGTTCGTGCTGCACGGCAACACCGACGACCTCACGCGCACGGCGGGCCCCGCGGGCGAGGTGCGGTTCGTGCCGCTGGCGGAGCTGGTGGCCACCCAGCTGTTCGGGCGCTGGGACCTGGTGCTCTACTACGATCTCTCTACGGGCCTGCGCGTGGTGGCGGGCCCCGATGCGACGCGCCAGAAGGACATGGCGGCGCTCGCTGCCCGGCGCATCGGCGCGCTGGAGTCGGTGCCCAAGGATCCCTCGGCGGTCCTGCACGTGCTCGATCGCTTCATCCACAAGAACGTGATGGCCGAGGGCAAGGAGCGCCTGTCGGTGGCGGTGATCCTGGGCCACGCCTCGTACCTGGCCCCGCGCGGCGACAAGAGCCTCAAGACGTCGACCCACGTGGTCACGCTGCTCAACTGGGCCACGAGCCCCTACGTGAAGCGGCTCAACACCGCGTTCGTGATGATCGACAGCGTGGCCTCGGAGATCAACGAGCGGCTGGTGCACAACCCCCACGTGGCGGCGATCGATGTCCCGCTGCCCGATGCCGCCGCGCGGCTGGCCTTTCTCGAGACGCTGGTGGGTGACCGCGACTCGCAGAGCTTCTCCGACTACGGGCTGCCGGAGCTGGCCGATCTGACCGCTGGCATCGCGCTCACCGACGTGCGCGTGCTGGTGACCTCGTCGATCGAGGCCGGCCGCCGCCTCGACGCCAACCGCTTTCGCGATCTCAAGAAGACGCTGATCGAGCGCCAGGCCTCGGGGCTGCTCGAGTTCATCGAGCCGCGCTGGGGGCTCGACATGGTGATCGGGCACGACGCGGCCAAGCGGCGCCTGCTCGACGACGCGGGGCTGCTGGCCCGCGGCGCGCTCGACTGCGTACCCATGGGCTACCTCGTGTGCGGCCCCGTTGGCACCGGCAAGAGCTTCTTGGCCCAGTGCGCGGCGGGGAGCCTCGGCATGCCGTGCGTGGAGCTCAAGAACTTCCGCAGCAAGTACGTGGGCGAGACCGAGGGCAACCTCGAGCGCGTGCTCGGCGTGCTGCGCAGCATGGGCCCGGTGATGGTGGTCGTGGACGAGGCCGACGCGATGCTGGGCGACCGGCAGTCGGGCGGCGACGCGGGGGTCTCGAGCCGCATCTTCGGGATGATCGCGCAGCAGATGGGCGACACGCGCTACCGCGGCAAGATCCTGTGGATGCTGCTCACCACGCGCCCCGACTTCCTGCCGATCGACCTCAAGCGCCAGGGGCGGGCCGAGGTGCACATTCCGCTGTTCTACCCCACCGACGAGGACGAGATCCGCAAGACGTTCGTGGTGCTCGCGCGCAAGGTGGGGGCGCGGCTCGCCGAGGCCGATGTGCCGCCGATGGCCGAGGACAAGCGCGGACAGCTGTCGGGCGCCGACATCGAAGGCATCGTGGGCCGGGCCTGGCGCAGCGCGCTGCTGGCCGGGCACGACCACATCACGGCCGAGGCGCTGCGCGTGGTGCTCGATGGGTTCATTCCCATGGCGCAGAGCCTCGAGCGCGAGCTGCAGACGCTGGCGGCGATCATCGAGTGCACCGATCGAGAGTTCCTGCCCGAGGCCATCGAGGCTCGCACCCGCGAGCTCGGCGGGCGCGGCAAGGTTCAGGAGCGGCTCAACCAACTCAAGGCCGTCGTAGACGGCGCGTGAAGGAAGCGGAAGCAACATGGCAAGGATCAATTGGCTCGACGACCAGACCAACGTGCCGGCGCTCGATGAGCACGTGCAGCAGCTCGAGCACTTCACCAATTCGCTGGCCGATGGGATCGTGGATGCCGAGGAGCTGGCCAAGCAGAGCGAGGCGGTGGTGGCTGCGATCAAGGCGGTGCAAGACGAGCTCAGCGATGACCAGCACGCCAAGGTCACGCAGCTGCTGGTGGAGCTGACCGCGTTCAACATCATGCAGACGCTGCACGAGCTGACCGCGGGTCGCGTGCAGGCGGCGATGAAATGAGCCGCCCGAGCGAAGAGCGGCTGCGCGCGGTGTTCGATCGCGTGGAGCCGTACATCGAGCGCCGCTACGGGATCCCGGTGCGCATCACCGACGTGCCCAACCCGTTCACCGGCGACCTCGACGGCGCGGAGATCCAGGTGGATCACGACCAAGACGTGGAGGGTGCGGTGTTCATCATCGCGCACTTGTTCGGGCACACGGTGCAGTGGAACACCTGCCCCAAGGCGCGCGAGATCGGGTATCGGCTGTACGAGAACGCGACCGAGGAGGAGCTGCGCGCGCTCACCGAGTACGAGCTGGTGGCGTGTCAGTACAGCATCCAGCTGTTCCACGAGGCCGGCGTGCACGACCTCGATCAGTGGCTGAGCGACTTCTCGAGCTGCGATCTGGCCTACCTGATGCACTTCTATCGCACGGGCGAGAAGCGCCCGATGATGTCGTTCTGGCAGGACGGCACCCCGCTGCTCGAGGCGCTCCCGATCCCCGAGTTCACCCCCAAGAAGTGGGTGTCGCGGTGGGAGGGGATCGTGGTCTAGCGAGGCTCGGCGGAGCTCGGGGCCGGCAGGATCCCGATCCGCTGGAGCCCGGCCTCGCCCACGCGCTCCACGTAGTGGCGCCAGCACACGGGCACGTACTCTTCGTCGCCGAGGCTGATCTGATCGCCCTCGACCACGGCCTGGCCGCCCGCGGTGCGTAGGTTGAACACGGCCTTGCGCCCGCAGTGCTGGCAGGTGACCTTGACCTCCTCGATGCTGTCGGCCACCTCGAGCAGGCGCAGCGCCCCGGGGAAGCCGCGCGTCTGGAAGTCGGTGCGCAGGCCGTAGCAGATCACCGGGATGTCGAGGGTCAGCGTGATCATGCGCAGCTGATCGACCACGGCGGGCGAGAGGAACTGGGCCTCATCGACGAGCACGCAATCGACGTCGCGCAGCGCGTCGTGCGAGATCGCGGTGCCGGGCTCGAGCAGGAGATCGGCCTGCTCGTGCAGCCCCGCGCGCGAGGCCACCTTGCGGTCGCCAAAGCGATCGTCGAGCGCGGGCTTGGCCAGCACCACGCGCTTGCCCTGCTTGCGGTAGTTGTGGGCCACGGCGAGCAGGTTCAGCGTCTTGGCGCTGTCCATCGTTCCGTAGCGGAAGTAGAGCTTGGCCATCGGCGGGGGCAACCTGACAAAACGCGACGACGACGTCAAACCCCAAAGGTGACTTCGCCGGCGTTCTGCGCCAAAGTGGGGGCATGAGGCACTCGGTTGGATTGATGGTGGTGCTCGCGGGGCTCTTGGGCTGCCCGGGCGACGATGGCAGCGGCGAGACGGGGAGCGTGTCCTCCACCGGCACGATGGCGACGAGCACGGGTCTCGCGAACACGAGCACGGGGGTCGGCGAAGAGAGCGGCAGCTCGGGGCCGGGCAGCACCAGCGCGGTCGAGGGCTCGAGCAGCAGCGCGGTGGATGGCTCGAGCAGCGGCGGGCCGGCGTGCGATCCGCCAGTCGTGGGCGAGTGGAACTCGTGCATGGACGAGAACGGCCAGATCGACAACACCCAGTGCAACTGGATCGGCAACTCGGACGGCACCGGGTTCCTCACCTGCCTGAGCGCCTCGGAGCTCGAGGGCGGGAACGTGTGCATCATCCGTGGGTGCGAGGACACGTGCGACTGCTTCAATCCGCCGACCACGGGCACGGCCGAGGTCGTGTGTGCAGCGATCCTGGCCGACGGCGAGACGGCGTGCGGCCTCGATTGCAGCTCGGGCCAGACCTGCCCCGACGGCATGGAGTGCGCGGGCGGCCTTTGCTTCTGGCCGCCGGCCTAGCCGCCGCGCAGCCGAGCGCTCAGAAGCGACCCCGGAGGCCCACGCTTCCGGGGCCGATGCCAAAGTGAGGGCGACGCCCCGCGCTTGGCTTGCCGGCCTCGACGCTCGACTTCTTGCCGCGCTTGGCCGAGTTGAGCAGGATCGCGACGCCGAGCGTGGCCAGGCCTGCACCGGCGACGGCGGTCCCGAAGATGATCCAGTCGGTGTCCCACAGCCGTGGGCACTCGCCTGCGCGATCGGGCTCGCTGCAGGCGCCGCCCACTCTGTAGGGACGATCGTCGAGCACGGTGAAGGCCGCCGCGGCGCCGAGGCCCGCGATGCCAATGCCGAGCGAGACCCAGCCCCAGGGGCGCGGGGGTAGCCGCGAGGGCACCTTCTCGAGCTCGAAGGACTGCGTCTCTTCGATGCCCTCGACGAAGGTCACCTCGCGCTCGACGGTGATGTAGCCCTCGAGGCTGATGCGCAGCACGTGCTTGCCCGCGAGCACCGGTGCGTTGAACGGCGTGGTGCCCTTGAGCTCGCCGTCGATGTTCACGCGGGCGCCCACCGGATTGCTGGCAACGACCAGCGTGGCCGGGCCTTGGGCGAGATTGTCGAGCTTGGTGCGCAGCGTGGCCGCGGCCGCGTCGAGGAGATCGGCGACCTCGGCGACGCCGCAGATCCGACAGCGGTCGGCGGAAGCGGCCACTTGGGCGCCATCGCGGCCGTCGACGAGGAACACCTCGACCTCATAGTCGCGGTCTTGCGCCTGGACCACGGCACGCACGACATGCGTGGCCCCGGTCGCGCTCGCGATGGCGGTGTAGCAAGCCGCGTCGCGGCAGCTCGCGGCGCCCGGACTGGCCTGCTCGACCTCCGAGGGGGTGACCAGGTCGACATTGCTGCGACGGAGCCCTTCGACGAGGCGCTCGTTGAGCTGGGCACGATCGGCCTCGGGGAGCTCGTCGCCCTCGATCGCGACCGGCAAGATGGCCGTGCGAATGGGCCTGGCCTTGGCCGCGGCGGCCGGCGCGTCGTCGGGCTCGGCCGTTCTGGCGACCACCGTGGCAGGCACGGTGGCCACGCTCAGAGCGAGCGTGGTGTACGTAGCGACCAGCCTGGCCGACCAAGAGAGGCGAAGCAGCCCGATGGGCATCTCGGCACACGGTATCACGCTTGACCACGATGCCACCACCACGCAAGGCTGCCAGACGCATGGGTTGGCGGAGCGTGGGGGTGCTGGTGATCGGATCGGCATGGGCTTGTGGGTCGACCCCCGAGCCCACCCAGTCGGTGCCCAGCCCATCGGCGGCGAGCGAGACCGCGACCCCGGCTTCGCCTTGGCGGTTCGTCGCCACCCTCGAGGCGCACATGCCTGCGGGTGCGGTGGCCGAGCCCGTGCTCGAGCTGTCGCAACCACGGCAGCGCAGCGTGGTGATCGTGGCGGCAGTGCTGCGCGCCGAGGCCGAGCATGTCGAGCTCGAGCGCTGGACGTTCACGCAGAGTCCCGACGGAGAGTCGTTGGTGCTCGTAGAGGGCGGCCAAGCGCTGGTGCGCCTGCGCGCGGGCGCGCGCCATCCGCAGCTCGGCGATCTCCGGCGCGATCTAGCCGCGCCGCGGGTGGTGCTGACCCGACCGGTGGGGCTGCCCGTGGCCGAGCCCGCCGCGCTGCTGGAGCAGCTGTCCAAGGACCTCGCCGCGCTCGACGACGCCACGCTCGAGCCGCGGGTACGGGTGCACGCGGCCGCGAGCGTGGTGCGGGCCCTCGACGACGGCTTGGTGTTCGAGCGCGACGCGATCTGGGAGGTCGCCGAGCTGCTCGATCCGGCGCCCCCGCAGCTCGGGGTGGAGCGTCTGGCCGACCGCCGCGCTCGCGCGACGCTGACGCTCGCGGACGGAACGGCCACGCTCGAGCTCCAGCGCAAGAGCGAGGGCTGGGCGATCTCCACGCTCGAGCGGTCGTGAGCCGCAGAGCCCGACGACGCTACGGATCCTCGGCGCCTGCGGCCGAGCCATCCCCCACCGCGCCCTTGCGCTGGTAGAGGTCGACCCACTTCTCGTGCTCGGCCACCGTCTTGCTGAACTGATGGGTGCCGTCGTTGCGCGAGACGAAGTAGAGGAAGCGCGAGGTCTTGGGCGCGAGCACGGCCTCGAGCGCATCACGACCGGGGTTGGCGATCGGCCCCGGCGGCAGCCCCTCGTGCGCATAGGTGCTGTAGGGATTGTCCTTGTCGCGTAGCTGGGCCCCGCGGATGCGGCCCGCGAACTCTTGGCAGGCCTTGGACTTCTCGGCGGGCACGGTGCAGCCGTAGACGATGGTGGGATCGGTCTGCAGCAGCTTGGGCGAGAAGCTGGGGAAGCGCAGGCGGTTGAGGAACACGCCGGCGATGATCGGTCGCTCGTGGCGGGCCCCGGTCTCCTTCTCGACGATCGACGCGAGGATCACGATCTGGTGATCGCCCCAGCCGAGCTGGCTCTCGAGCGTCTTGGCCTCGCTGCGGTAGCGACGACGCAGGTCGGCGAACACCTCGCGGTGGCGCTGCACCATGCGCGTGATCACCTGGCGCGGCGTGGCGTCGGCGCGGAACTTGTAGGTATCGGGGAACAGGTAGCCCTCGGCGGTGGGACCCTCGATGCCGAGCTCGGCGAGCAGCTCGGGATCACGCATCGCAGCCTCGAGCGCAGCCGGCTCGCCGAGGCCGGCCGCAGACAAGATCGCGGCCACCTCGAGGATGTTCTTGCCCTCCGGAACGGTGGCGCTGAGCTCCTGGGTCTTCTGCTTGCGCGCGAGCTCTTCGACGATCTCGGCGGGGGTCATGTCGCCGCGAAAGCGATGGAGTCCGGCCGTGGTCCGGCGGGCCGCGCCCTCGTGCAGCACGTAGATCTTGAAGTAGCCGGCCTCTTCCTCCGCGATCACGCCGCTGGCCACCAAGCGCTCGAGCACCTGCGGGAACGAGGCGCCGCTCGGGATCTCGACCTCGATGATCTCGGCGCCGCCCGACCCGGGTCGGTCGGGATACGCGACCAAGCGGGTGTATGCGCCGTAGAGCGCCCAGCCGGCCACCGCCAGGCTCACCACCACGATCAGCAGCGCCCAGCGCTGGGCGCTGCGCGAGCGTCGGGGCATCCACGAGGGGCGACGGCGTGCGCTCACCAGTGCGCCTCCCCCGGGCGCTGCGCGTCGAGCCAGCCCTGCAAGATCACCTGGGCCGCGACCGCATCGATCTTCTGCTTGCGGCGCTTGCGAGACACGTCGGCCTCGATGAGCGCGCGCTCGGCCGCCGCGGTGGAGAAGCGCTCGTCCCAGGTGACGACCTCGATCGGCTCCGCTGCGGGTCGCGCGAGCAGGCGCTCGCGCAGCGCGTCGACCAGTCGCAGCACGCGGCGGGCGCGATGGCCCTCGCGCCCATCGAGCTCGAGCGGCAGGCCGACCACCACGCGGCCGACCTCGCGCGCTTCGATGCGCACGAGCAGCTCCGTCACGTCGGCGACCTCGCCGCGGCGCGCGATGGTCTCCCACGCGGTCGCCAGGATCCCGTCGGGATCACTCACCGCCAGCCCGATGGTTCGGGTGCCAACATCGAGGGCCAGCGCCCGCATGCAGCGCGTTGTAGCATGAGCGCGTTGCCCCGAGCCGCCATGCCCTACGTCGTTCGTTCCCTTGCCTGGCACTGGTCCCCGCTGTGTGCGGCGGCCGGCCTGCTCTGCGCGTGTCCGGCCGCCACGCCGCACCCCGATGCCACCGGCAGCCGCGGGGCGCCCGTGCAGGCCGCAGCGCGCGTCGAGCCCCCGGCCACGCCCGTGCCTGCCGTGGTGCCGACGGCCCCCGCGGTCGAGCCCGCGGTCGAGCCCGAGGCCGACCCGAGCGCGCTCGAGCTTCCGCCCGCGCTCGCGGCCCCCGACGTGCGCCCCGTGGTGCAGTCGCTGTGGCGAGCGCTCGAGGGCGTCGATGCGGGTGATGCCGATGCGATGGGTCGCGTGATGGTGGACGGCGGGCGCTGGTTCCCGCCCGGGAGCCCCGAGGAGTCGGTGGGCACCGGCGCCGACCTGCGCCGCGCGATGGGTCCGTGGAGCAGCCACACCTTGGACGTGGAGCTGCGTCGGGTGATCGACCTCGGTGCGAGCCCCGTGTTCGCGCAGCTGAGCGTCGCCGATCGCGAGCAACCGGAGCTGCGCTACGAGCTGGCCTTGATGATCGACGTGCGCGGCGATCGGATCGCCGCGGTGCACCACTATGGCGATCCGCTGGGCCCCGTGCGCGTGGGTCCGAGCGCGGAGGAGCCGCTGGATCTCGGGCCCGTGGCGCTCGTGGTCGAGGGCGGTGCGCCCAGTGTGGCCCACGCCGACGCGGTCGGGCGCCTGCGCGATGCCCTCGATGGCCGCGACGAAGCAGCCGCGCGGGCGCTCCTCGACGAGGGCGTCGTGCTGCACGACGTGGTCGCCCGCCGCACCCGACGCGGACCCGAGGGCTACCTCGCCGGCTTTCGCGAGCTACTGGGCGAAGCCGGGCATCTGAAGGTCTCGCAGCTCGAGGCCGGCGAGTCCTTCGTGGTGATGGTCGGCGTCATCGACGGTCGCAGCAAGAATGCGGACGGACAACCCATGGAGCACGGCTTCGCCGACGTCCACCGCTTGGTCGGTCGCAAGGTCGTGGAGACCTGGCACTACGTCAACCGACGCGGCCGCGCGCAACCTCCTACGTTGCGCCCCTGAATGTCCGTCACGCACCTTCGATCCGCTCGCGCCAGTACCCCGGCTGGCGGTGCTGATGCATCACCGCCACGATGATCACCTGCTGTCGTCGGATGATGTAGATGAGGGCGTAGGGAAAGTGATCCTGAAAGAGCAGCCGCCGGATCCCGGGCTCGATCTCGGGAGACCGCAGAGGCTGCTGGGAGAGAATCTGTCGCAGGCGCTGAAACTCGGCCAGGAAGCGCGCAGCGACGGGAACAGAGGCTTCCTCGGCAAACCAGCGCCTCGCGCCACGCAGCTCGTTCGCGGCCTCGGGGTCGAGGACTACGCGCACGACTCAACGCCGAGCCGACTTCTCATCGGCCACCTGCTCCGTCCACAGCGCGCTCTCGAGCTCGTCCGCGTCGATGAGCTGCGTCTCTCCGGCATCGATTCGTGCGATGCGCTGGTGGATCTCGTCGCGCCACGCCTGCGATAGAAGCCCGTCGTCGGCCGCCTCGGCCTCGAGCTCGGCGCCGAGACGCTCGAACAGCTCGGCGCGGTCGGCGGGGGACAGCTTCCTCGCCTCCGCTAGCACTCGCTGCGTGTCCACCGTCATCCCCTTCATGCTAGCAGAGGACGGCACGACCAACCCATGGAGCACGGCTTCGCCGACGTCCACCGCTTGGTCGGTCGCAAGGTCGTGGAGACGCGGCCGCGCGCAACCTCCTACGTTGCGCCCCTGAATGTCCGTACATGTCTTGGGCATGTCTTGGGCATGTCTTGGGCATGCTCTGGACATCCTCTGGGGCCGTCGCCCCCCGATCGAACCGACAGGCACGCACACCACGTACCCTACTTGCTCCTCGATCTGCCGGCGGGGCGTTCGCCGGCGCTGCAACTGCGCTAGCATCAATCCCCCAAGCTCGTGAGCGACCCCAGCTACAATTCGTCGGACGCCGACGACGTCCTGCCCCGCGGCATACCGAACCTCACCGGGACCATCGTCGACGGCCGCTATCAGATCGGCCAGATCCTCGGCACCGGTGGCATGGGGGCAGTGTTCGAGGCGCAGCACCTGCGGCTTGGCCGACGCGTGGCGATGAAGGTGCTCAAGCCCACGCTCATGCACCGCGACGACTACGTCGAGCGGTTCAAGCGCGAGGCGAGGTCGGCCTCCAACATCCGCCATCCCAACGTGGTCGAGATCATCGACTACGGGAACATGTCCGACGGCACCGCATACACGGTGATGGAGCTGCTGGTCGGGGAGGACCTCAGTCGTCGGCTCAAGCGGCAGGGGCGATTGCAGTGGTCGCAGGCGCGCTGGATCTTGGTCCAGATCGTGCGGGCGCTCTACGCCGCACACACGCAGGGCATCATCCATCGCGACATCAAGCCCGCGAACTGCTTCCTGATCGGCTCGGTCGAGGGCCAAGAGCTGGTGAAGGTGCTCGACTTCGGCATCGCCAAGCTCAATCACCTCGAGGAGGGCGATCGCGCGCTCACCGGCACCTCCGAGATCCTCGGCACCCCGAGCTACATGGCCCCGGAGATGGCGCGGGGAATCACGGCCGACGCTCGCTCCGAGGTCTACTCGGTGGGGGTGCTCGCCTACCGCATGCTGGGTGGGCAGGTGCCCTTCGACGGCAACAACGCGTTCGACGTGCTGCTCCAGCATGCCACCCAGGCCCCGCCCCCGCTGCAGGGCTTGGTGCCGCAGCTGCCCGCGAAGGTCGTCGAGCTGGTTCACCATCTCCTGCAGAAGGACCCGGCGACACGACCGCAAGACATGGCGGCGGTGGAGCAGCTGCTGCTGTCGCTCGACGACGACGGCCAGCCCTGCGCTCCGAGCTCGCAGTCCGTCTATCCGGTGCATCCCGGGTCGAGCGGATCCGGCCCGATTCCTCGCGGTCTCGGCGGTGGGGGCACGCC
>JBFIJN010000218.1:0-14544 GCA_041600735.1 Nannocystaceae bacterium | reverse complement strand
GGTGGCACCCACCTACGCGGCGCTGCGCACGGCCATCGAGCGACGCGAGGTCGATCTCGCGTGGGCGCCCCCGGTGGTGTGCGCGGCCGTGCAGTCGTCGAGCCTCGCCATCCTCAAGGCGGTGCGCCGACACAGCTCGTCTTATGGCGCCGCGCTGGTCGTGCGCGCGGGCGAAGCGACCACGCTCGACGATCTGAACGGGGCTCGCGCGGCCTGGGTCGATCGCCTGTCGGCGGCCGGCTACCTGCTGCCCGTGGCCTTCCTGCATCAGCGAGGCTACGACACGGACCTGCTGCTCGGCGAGCAGACCTTTGCCGGATCGTACGGCCGGGCGCTGCAGGCCGTGCTCGATCGCGAAGCGGACCTGTGCTCGATCTACGTGGCCAATCCGTCCAACGAAGCGCTGCGAGCCTCGACGCGCGAGCTGGTCGGCGAGGCCGCCTCGCGGCTGCAGGCGCTCGACTTCACCGGCGAGAGCCCCAGCGACGCGCTGGTCGTGGTCGACCGCCCGCGACACCCGGACAGCGCGGCACTGCTACAGCAGATCCGCGAGCTCACCGACGGCCGCACGCAGACGCTGCTGCTCACGGTTCTCGACGCCGAGGCGCTCGAGCCGGCGCTCCCGGGTGACTACGACTTCTTGCGCCAGCTCGATCGCTAGCCACGCCACGCCACGCGCACGGGCTCAGATCAGCTGCACGTCGGCGACGACCTCGACCAACGCCGGGCCCGGATGCGCGAGCGCCGAGCGCAGCGCCTCGTCGAGCTGCTCGGCTCGCTCCACGCGAACGCCCAGCGCCCCACAGATCTCCGCGTAGCGGGCGAAGCTCGGGTTGTGCAGCGAGGTCTGCCACACGTGCCAGCTACCCGCGCGCTGCTCCTTGCTGATCTTGCCGAGCTCGTCGTTGTTGAGCAGCACATGGGTGATGTTCATGCCGTACTTCACCGCGGTGAGCAGCTCTCCCATGTACTGGCCAAAGCCTCCGTCGCCGGTCACGGCCACCACCGCACGCCCCGCGAAGCGCGGGTCGCCCTCTTGCGTGGCCGCCCACGCGCCCATCGCCGCGGGGTAGCCAAAGCCGATCGAGCCGAGGTAGCCCGACATCAGCACGGACTGCTGCTTGCACTCGAAGTAGCGGCCAAACGAGTAGGCGTTGTTGCCCACGTCGACCGCGAGGATCGCGTTGGCGGGCACGTGCCGGCTCATCGCATCGAAGACCGCGGCCGAGCTGACCCCGCAGCCGCGCTCCTCACCGCGACGGCGGGCCTTCTCGGCGCGCCAGATCGCCCAGCGCTCGGCGAGCTGCGGGCGCTGGTCCTCGGTGTGATCGCTGCCGGCCAGCGCCTCGCGCAGCGCAGTGACGGTGACCGAGATCTCCCCCCACACGGGCACGTCGACCGCATGGAACTTGCCCAGCATCATCGGATCGAAGTCGACCTGAATGGTGGGGATCTTGGGGGTGATCCCGGTGTGATTGCTGAAGCTCGCGCCGAGCACCAGCAGGCAATCGGCCTCGTTCATCACCCAGCTCGCCACGGGCGTGCCGCTGCGGCCCAGCACGCCGCAGCCGAGCGGGTGGTCGTCGGCGACGAGGCCCTTGGCCTTGAACGTGGTGATCACCGGGCAGCGCAGCTGGTCGGCGAGCTCGAGCACGGCGGGCATGTCGAAGCGCGCGCCGTGACCCACGATGATCACCGGGCGCCGGCTGCCTCGCAGGCGCTCGACGGCGGCCGCGAGCGCCTCGGGGGGCGGAGCAATGGTGCGAGGCGTGAGCCGCCCTCGCGGGCTGCCGACCTTCGCGCTCGCGGGCGGGCGCAGGTTCTGGACCTCGTCGGGGAAGATGAGGTGCGAGACGCCGCGCTGGAGGATCGCGGTCTTGCACGCGAGGTTCATCAGCTCGGCGTGGCGGCTGGTGTGCAGCACCGGCTGTGACCACTGCGCGACCTTGCCGAACGCGGCCACGAGATCCACCTCTTGGAACGCGCCGGGGCCGAGCACCTGCGTGTCGACCTGGCCGGTGAGCGCGAGCACGGGCGAGCGATCGACGTTGGCGTCCCACAGCCCCGTGAGCAGGTTGGTCGCGCCAGGGCCCGCGATCGACAGGCACGCCGCCGGCCGCCCGGTGAGCTTGCCGTAGGCCGAGGCCGCAAACGAGGCCGCACCCTCGTGGCGAATGCCGAAGAAGCGCAGCGCCCCCGCCTCTTCTTGACGGCGCATGGCATCGGCGAGGCCGAGGTTGGAGTGTCCGACCATGCCGAACACCGCGCTCACGCCCCAGCCGACCATGGTCTCGACCATCAGGTCGCTCACGGTGCGCTCGTGGGGTGCCTCGGCCGGCACGGCCACGTAGATCCCGTCGTCACGCACCTCGACCGGAAACGTGTCCACGCCATCCTCGAAGCTGCCGGGCGAGCGCCCAGTGAGCGGGTCGTAGTCCCAGCCATGCCACGGACAGCGCAGCAGCCCGTTCTCGATCGAGCCCTCGCCGAGCGGCCCGCCCTGGTGCGGGCAGCGGTTGTCGAGCGCGGCGTAGCGACCCTGGTAGCGGGTCATGCACACGGTGGCGAGACCGCAAGCGACCGCCTTGACGCGGCCGTCCGGCAGCTCCTCGGGGTCGAGCGCCTTGTGCCACACCAGATGGACCTTGCCGTCGTCGCTCATCGGCTTCCGAACGCGCCGTCGCCCGCGCGCGTTACCTACTTACAGTACACCCTACACCTTGTGCGGGGCGCCGCGACCCCGCTCGACATCGGCCGCGGCGCGGCGGCTGTGCTTGACCACGCGCACCAGGTCGGCCTCGTCCTCGGCAAATGCCACCAGGCGATCACCCGGCTGGATCAGCAGATCGAGCGCGGGGTTCACCAGCAAGCGCTTCTGCAGCTCGCCCTGCGGCGAGGAGCCCATCGAGCGCGCGTCGTAGGCGTGCACCGCGTCGCTCGAGCGGTAGAGCCCCAGCGGCACCACCCCCGCGCGCGACTCCAGGCCGTAGAGCGTGCGGCGCACCATCCTCCACGAGTGCCCGTGGAACCACTCCGGCAGCGGCACGGTGTAGATCTCGGAGTTCTCGTCGCGGAACGAGACCGCGCCGTTGAAGATCTCGGCGAAGCCCGGGTCGACGCTCGCGGTGGCCATCCAGCTGTTGGCGAGCTCGCGACCCTGCACGGGGATCAGCCAGCGGCGGAACGGGTCGAAGATCTCCTCGGGATCATCATCGGTCGCCTCGGCCAGGGTCACCGGCAGCGAGGGGCCGCGCCCGGCGTCGTCGCCCGCGATCGCGGGGTGCTGCAGCGGCGGCGCCACCGAGAAGCCCGTCTTGCCGAGCTCCGGGCCGTGCGCGCCCAGCTGCTGACCGAACTTGTTGCACGCTTGGTGCACCGCGCGAGCGATGCGAAGCGGGTGGTAGCGCGGACCGCCGTCGCCATTGGGGGTGCTCTGGAGCACGATCACGCGCGCCGCTCGAGGAATGCGCAGGGCCGCGAGGTCCTCGGGGACCTCCGGGTTCTGGTGGTAGATGGTCAGCCCCTTCACCCGCGCCAGCTGTAGCCGCACGCGTCGCGGCAGCGTGTCCGAGACCACCACGTGGATCGGCCGCGAGCGCATCGGCCCGGGGCTGCGCAGCATGCGAATGAGCTGGAGCATGTCCTCGCGGAAGTTGAGGATCACGATGTGATTGCGCAGCCGGCGAAACAGCCGCGTCTGATCGCGCGCAAAGATGTTGGTGAGCGCCGCGGTGAACCACGCCAGCAGCCCCAGGCCCGCGATGGTGGCGGTGGCCCCGATGAAGCGCGCCGTCGAGGTCTTGAGCGAGTCGGTCGAGAAGTTGCCCGTGGCGAACATGTTCATCTCCCAGAACGAGTCGTTCAGGGTGCGCACGCGGGCGTTGGAATCGTGCTCGAGCGTCCACACGAGGAACGTGGCCAGCATCACGATGGTCACGAATCCGGCGAACGGGATCAGCGGGTTGGACAGCTGGCCCTCGAGGTTGGACTCGAGCGGGTCCTTGAGCAGCCCGCGGCGCTTGGCCACGTAGCGCAGCAAGAACAGCAAGAAGCCCGCGCCGAGCACCATCGCCGACATGCTCAGCCAGCGGCTGCGCTGCTCGTGCTGCTCTTGCGCGGCCGAGATCCGGTGCAGCGCGATCGGCTCTTGCTCGGCGAAGTCCCGCCAGCGCCGCTGCAGGTGCAGATCTTGGTGCTCGGGGTTGTCCTCGACCCACTCCACCGCGTCGAGCAGCGCGCCCACGGCGTGGTCGAAGGCCGCGGTGTCCTCCCCCTCGGGCAGCGCGGTGAGCAACACCGTGCTCACGCACACCGTGGGCACCGCGTAGTCGAGGCCCGGATAGCTGTTGGCCTCGATCTGGCACACCCGATAGTAGGGATAGCCGTCGATCAGCCGATTGAGCACCTCGTCGGGCAGCGGGTTGACCGTGGCCAGGCCGCTGCCCACGGCGGCGGCGATCTCGGGATCGCCGGCCTCGGTGGTCCGCAGCATCACCAGCAGGCTGCCCTCGTCCATCGCGGCGAACGCCTTGCGGCCGCTGGTCTCGCTGCGGTTGAGCTCTTCGACGGTGAGACCCGCGGCGCCGACGATGACCTTGGCCGTCTCGAAGCTGCCCGAGCCCAAGTTGCCGATGTAGACCGGGTGCCGGCCGAGATCGACGAACGAGTCGAGCCGCAGCGGGCGACGCACGAGCACGTGCACGGCCCCATCGGTGAGCGCGGCCACGAGCCGCAGCTCGGCCCCCTGCGCGTCGGCGGAGGTGATCTTGCACATGAAGCCGCCGGCGCCCGGGCCCGCGGCTTCGTCGTCGTCTTCATCGTCGCTGGCCGCCGCCACCTCGAGCGCGCGGCCGGCCTTGAACGCCTCGGCGGCCACGTCGTACTGCACCAAGGCGAAGTCGAGCTCGCCCGTGAGCAGCTGGCGGATGTTGTCGCACGAGCCATTGGTGTGCTCGATCGAGAGGCGGATCTCGTCGCCGGTCGCCGCGAGACCATCGGCGAGGGCGACGGAGATCTTGGTGAAGCCGCCGCTCTTGCTGCCCGCGCCCCAGCGATAGGAGGGGGGCTCGGCAGCCGCACCGAGCGGCCACGCGAGCACCAGCAGCACCAACAACGCGCGCAACAGCAGCTTCATGCCTCCACCAGCACCAGTAGGCCCACCGCGTCGCGTACCGAGCGACGGGGGCCGGGGTTGATGACCAGCGCGGTCTCCGGGTGACCCGCGCTCTCATGCTCGCCGCCCGCCTCCGCGGGGAGCTGCAGACCGATGAGCGTGATGGGACGATCGTCTTCGTCGACCTCGAGGTCGCGCGCCACCTCGAAGAACGTCGCCCCGCGCAGCTCTTCGGGCACGGGTCGCAGCCGTACGCGATAGCGCCCGCGCAGCAGCCCGTAGACGAACTGGAACACCCCGAGATCGACGCACGCGTGGGCCAGCAGCGCGGCGCGCAGGTACCCGGGATAGAACACCGTGGCCACACCGAGCCCGGCGAACTCGTAGGCCGCGTCGGGGTCCTCGACCTCCACCAAGATGTTGGGCACCGGCTTGGGCGCGCACGCCCGCACGACGGCGGCGCACGTGAGGCGCGAGGCTGCGTCGGGCTCCTCGGTGTTGTCGTCGGGCAGCACGATCACCGAGCACGCGGCCGCGATGTCCACCGCATCCGCGAGCACCGCGGCCAGTGCTTCGAGCCCCTCGGCGAGCCGCGGCGCCTCCACGTAGCGCAGCAGCGCGCGCGCCGAGCTGTCCTGGAGCGCGGCCTCGATCGCGGCCGCGGGCTCCGAGCCCACGCAGATCACCGGGGGCCCCGCAGCGGAGGGAGCGGGCGCCACCTTGGCCAGCGCGCGCACCAGACCCATCGCGGCGGGTGACCAATTGATGATCACCATGGGGGCGTAGCGCAGCTCTGTCAGCTCGCCCAAGCACGTCACGATGCCCCCGATCGTGGCCACGGGTCAAGCGATCGGAGGGTGCCGGTCACGCGTCGGGGCCTCGCATGGGGCCACCGCGAAGCCCGTGTTACGCTCGCCGCACTCGGGCACCGCTACCATGCCCAACCCCGATTTCCTCGTGCTGGGCTTGGTCGCCCTCCTGTCGTTCGGGCTGAGCTACCTCGGTGCCTCGGTGGGCCTGGTGTTCGGCCAGCTGCGGCTGCCGATCCTCGTCTACTGGCTGGGCTCGCCGGCCGTCGGGGCAGCCACCAGCCTCGCGATCTCGGCCGTGGCCGCGCTCGTTGGCGCGGCCCGCCACGCACGGGCGGGGCGAGTCGATCTGCGCCTCATGCTCACCATCGGGCTGCCCTCGGCCGTGGCCGCGTGGCTGTCCACGCGCATGGCCGTGAAGCTCGATCCGGCCCTGGTCAAGGGCAGCATCGGCGCCGCATTGGTGCTCACCGGCGGGACGATGCTGTGGTCACGCCGAGCCTCGCGGGCTGCCGCGCTGGCCAAGACCGACACCAGCGGCCGCGCGAGCCCCTCGAGCCCGTCGAGCCCGTCGAGCCCCGACGCACCCGCCCCCACCGATCCCAGCGCCTCGGCCTCGCACCTCGAGTCCGACACCGTCACGCGGGCGCGGCTCCTGTTCGAGGTGATCGTCGGCGTGATCTTGGGTGCGGTGGCCGGCATCGTGGGCCTGCTGCTCGGCACCCTGCGCCTGCCCGCGATGATGAAGCTCGGCGTGCACCCGGCCCGAGCCGTGGGCACCAACATGGCGATCGGCAGCATGACCGGCTTGCTCGCCGGCACCGCCGCGCTGATGGAGGGCAACGTCGACGCCTGGGCCTTCGGGGTGATCACCCCGGCCACGATGATCGGCGCCTACTGGGGCGCGAGCACCACGGGGAAGATCGACAAGGCCACGCTGCGGAGGTTGATCGCGTGGACCTTGCTGGGGATCGGCGCGTGGATGGTCGGCGAGGCTTGGTGGTGAGGGGTAGTCGCTAGGGAACTGCAGCATGAAGTGACACACGCGCAACGGCTCGGCTTCGTTGCGCGGGTGCTCGGTGACGAGCTGAGGCAGCACGGTGCGATCGGCGGCATCATGGACCACTACGTAGCCCTTCGCCTCGATCAGCTGCGCTCGATACTCGTCGAGCAACGGGCGCGCGGAGCGATCCATCATCACGACGCACGCGATGTGATCCGAGGGAAGGGCGTAGCCACGCACCTGCTCCACGACGGCCAAGTGTTCGTTGCGGCCCCAGATCTTCAGCTCGATGCAGACACGTGCAGCAGAGTCGCCGGGGGCTCGCACCTTGAGGTCGCTGCGACCATCGATGGACCACCCTTCGGCCTCTACACTCCAACCGTGCTGCTGCAGCGCCAGCAAGAGACCGAGCTGGAAGTGTGCCTCGGGCATGAAGCGGTGGTTGCCCCGAGCATTGGCGTGCTTCTTCCCCTTGAGCAGCAGCCCGAGCCCGGCGTACTCGATGGTGCCACGCGCCCAGCGTCCCACCGCCACGACGAGCTCGCGCGCGAAGCCATCGGCGGAAGCAAGCAGCGCTTCAAGCTGCTCTGGAATGGCGCGCGAGCGCTCATTCGCGCCAAAGTGCTCACGCCGGGCCCACCGCACGAACAGCTCCCCGCGCGGCAGGAGCTCGTCGCCAGCGGAGCGCACGACTCCGGTGGTCTCGAGCACCTGAATCCACTGTCCGGCGGCTCCGCCCACGAGCGCAGCCAACGAGGCCCTGGGCACTGGCCTGCCGTGCTCGACCAACTGCCGGTAGATCGTCTGGCCGCGTGGTCGCAGGTTCTTCCACCAGATCGAGAAGAACCTGGTCTCTAGCTGCTCGACCAGTCGCTGATCGATGACCGACAAGAGACCCCGAGCAGGGTCGACGCGCTCATCGATCACCGCCTTCATGATCTCGGTGAGCAGCGCAGGATGTCCGGCCGTCTCTTGCCACAAGAGCTCGACCTGCTCGTCCGAGATCTCCAGCCCGCACGGCTCGCGCACGAGACGTCCCGTATCCTCGCGCGAGAGCCCCGGTAGGAACACGAACTCGGCGTTGCGCAAGAACGGCGAGACCTTGGTCTCTAGCAAGTCGTAGATACGGCTGCCTCCAAAGATCACGACACCAAGACGCCCCTCGAGCTCCTCCCAGGCGATCCGCAAGCTCTCGAGGAGAACCCGACCCGATGCGTCTTCCAAGAGGTCGTCCACCTCGTCGAGCAACAGCACGGTCGAGCGCGTTGGCTGGCGCTCGATGGCGTTCTTCAGCTCATCGTCGAAGAGCTTGCCGGTGAGCTCGCAAGCCAGGCTCTCCCCAAGCTTGCGCAAGAAGTCACCCCGCGAGGCCGGGGTGCTGGACCAGCGATGGACCTTGCAGTCGTTGCGACTCGCCAGCCGCTGCTCGAGCTCGCGGGCCAAGCTGGTCTTGCCCATGCCACGGCCAGCCATGACCGCAGCGAGCGCGCTGGCGCCCCGGGTCAGCTCGCGCTCCAGCGTGGCGAGCTCCAGCTCGCGCCCGAAGAAGGCCTTGCGCGCCGCAGCGTAGGGATTCGTCATCGGAGCTCAGCCGACCAAGCCGGCCACTGGGGGACTCGGGTAGTTGTCGACCAGCCAAGCCGCAAAGCTCTTGATCGCGATCCGCGAGCCTGAATCGTGCCCGTCTCGCGCCAGGATGCCGAGGCGCCGCAGCTGCTCCACGGCTTCCGTCGACACGGAGCTCGAGTCTAGCGAGTTGCTCGATGTAGCCGCGAGATCGCTCAGCGCGTACGGTCCCTGCGGGTCGAGCTCCAGGACCGCTCGCGAGATCTCCTGCATGGTCATCTCGACCTGGCGGGCATACGCCGGGTAGTGCTTCCTGACCAGGGCTCGATCCACGATCACTCCGTCGACCCGCGCAGCTCGCTCGACGTGTTGGTCGATGACCCGCCCGTAGTCACGTGCGAGCGCCGGATGGCCACCAGTTTGCTCCCAGATCTCGTCGACTGCGCCAGGCTCGAAATCGAGGCCAAGCCGCCCCCCGATCTTGCGAAGCAGTGACCTCAGCTCGTCCCGGGCCAATCCGGCGAGCGGGAAGTCGACCATGAAATTGAACAATGGATTCTGCCGCCGGCCGATCATCGACTGCGAGGCGTAGCGACGCGTGAGGCCTGCGATGATGAAATTGAAGCGGCCCGCGTTCGCCTGGACCAGCCCTCGCAAGAAGTCGAGAATGGTCAGCGCGTCGAGCGCAGAGAAGATCTCGGGCTCGAAGAACCGCTCGTACTCGTCGATGAACGCCACGATGCGTCGACGACTCCCGCGACGGGCCCAGTCGATCGCCGACTCGAGGATCTCGGGACCCAGCCGCTTGATCCCCGCGTCGTCGTACCGACGCAGGCTCGCGGCGCTGGCAAGGCTCGGATCGAGCCCCACTGACTCCGCCGGGATCCCGGCCTGTTCCAGGCCTTCGAACACGCTCTTCACGAGCCGACGCATGAAGCCCGCAACGTTCGACTCCAGGGCCAGCGACTGCATGTCGATGTGGAACGAGAGCGTCTCCTCCCCGTCGACTCCGGCTGCCGTGGCGCGTCGGGTCTCGTCGGCGAGCCGAGCGAGCTCCCGCAGAGCAAGAGATGTCTTTCCGATCTTGCGCAGGCCATACAGACCCACCGGGCGTCCGGCCACGAGGTGTTGGCGAAGGCGGTCGAGCTCGGCAACGCGACCGAAGAAGTCCCAGCCGACTACCGGTCGACCCGAGGCGAACAAGTCGGCGGTGGCGAGCTGCTCGCGCAGGAACCGGCGCAGCCACAGCTGCGGGTCCGCCACTGCGCCGAGCTCTTCCATCGTCACGAACAGATACTGGCGGTGAGTTGCACGCACCACACGCTCGAGGCGTAGACCCGCGCCTGAATCGACCGTGACCACCAGCACGAGACTGCGATCGAGGCGCAGACCCTTGGCCAGGGCGGCCTCGGCTTGCTCGATGTCACGGACCTGCATCTCGCGCGCGGGCGCGAGCAAGACGAGGATCTCGGGGGCGAGCTCGAAGGCCCGAATCAGGTGCTGGGCGG
The DNA here is from genome assembly GCA_041600735.1 of Nannocystaceae bacterium. Lineage (GTDB taxonomy): Bacteria > Myxococcota_A > Polyangia > Nannocystales > Nannocystaceae > Paraliomyxa. Next base: position 4,545 of record JBFIJN010000218.1, on the reverse strand, counting down.
GCCGCGCGTGAAGGAGCCACGGAGCTACGCGCCGAGGACCATCACCTCGCTCGATGTGCGTCAGCTCGAGCTCTGCCTTGCGAAGGCGATCGAGTATCGGCCCGCTGTCGGAAACCTCTCGCCCGAGCTCCTGCTCATCGCTAGCCAGAGCGTCGTTCGTTGGCGGGCCCATCTTCCGCTCGATCATAGCACCGGCTACAGCGGGGAGGAGAGCGGGTATTCGCTCGCCGAAGCCCGCTAGGACGGCGGCGGTGCGGCGAGCTGCTCTCTCGCCACCGCCCCGCCACCGATCGTCGCCTCGCCACCGCCCGCGAATGCATCGACCTCTTCCCAGCGTTCGAACAACCACCGCAGCCGCGCCTCCCGCCCCTCCGGCACCTCGGTGCCCGGAATCCGCCACAGTCGCAGGCTCACCTCGGTGCCCGTCGCGGCTCCGGAGAGTACGTCGTGCAATCGCACGAGGCGCTCGAGACCGCGGTGGGCGAAGATCACCACGTCGGCGCCCTGCGGCAGCGCGTGCTCGAGGATCGCCAGCGTGCCGCCGAGTCGTGGGGGCAGCACGCGTCGTAGTCGCAGCGACATCGCGTGGAGCTCGGGGTCGATCTCGGCGAGCTTGGCCTGCGCGCGCGCGAGCTTGCCCGGGGAGAAGCGCGTGCCCTCGGGGTAGATCAGCGCGCCATCGCGAGCACCGAGGCCATCGGCCATGCGCCCCACGGCCGCCACCTCGCGCTCGGTCTCGCCGGCTCGGTTCACGAAGCAGTTGGGGAGGCGGTGGCCCACGATGTCGAGGCAGGGGTCGATCTGCAGCTCGGTCTTGAGCACGTAGCGTAGGCGCAGGCCATGACGCGCGCCCAAGAACACCACCGGCAAGATCGTGTCGAGGATGCTGGTGTGGCGCATCAGCACGACCACGGGGCCGGGCACTGCCGTCGCGTCGCCCTCGATGCGCATGCGCAGCTTGAGCAGGCGTACGCCCGCGCCGAGCAGCAGCTGCGCCCACCAGCGCTGCAGGCGGTAGTTGCCCTCGAGGAACGCATCGGGGTCGCGACCGGGCTGGGCCACGTGCCGTAGCCACAGCACGATCGCCATGCCCACGCCCAAGAGCTCGGCCAGCAGGAACACCCACAGCAGGCCCAGCAGGCGCAGGCTGGCCATCCCGTTGCGCCGCACGAGATCGTGGAGGCCGAGGCCCAGCACGAGCACCGGCGACAGCGCCTGGATCACGCTCCATGCGATCGCGTAGACCGAGACCATCGAGATCCGGCGGAGCCAGCGATGGCGCATCACAGTCATTGGCGTACCAGGTCTCGCGCGCCACCGCACGCGCGAGATCAGCGGCCCCCGGAAGAGGCCACGGAACGCGAGTGGAGCGCCCGGCGTTGACGCGATCGACTTGGCACGTCAGGCTCGATCGCGGACCGTCATGAGCCAAGTCGCGATCTACCTGGAGGCCTACGGCGTGCTGCTGGCCGCGATGGCCCTGCTGTGGGTCGTGAGCGTGTGGCGGCGCAATGCCAGCATCGTCGACATCTTCTGGGGCACCACCTTCGTGATCGCCGGGTGGTGGTACTTCTTGCGCACCGCCGACGGCGATCCGGGCCGCAAGCTGCTGGTCGTGGCGCTGGTCACCGTATGGGGCGCGCGACTGTCGATCTACTTGCTGTGGCGCAACTGGGGGCAGCCCGAAGATCACCGCTATCAAGCGTTCCGCCGCAACTATGGCCCCGAGCGCTACTGGTGGGTGAGCTTCTTCCAGGTGTTCGTACTGCAAGGCACGCTCTCGTGGCTCGTGGGCGCGCCGCTGCTTGGCGCGCAGTACGGCGGCGGCCCGCTCGGCTGGCTCGATGCGATCGGCGTGGGCGTATGGGTGGTGGGCTTCGTGTTCGAGGCCGGTGCCGACATCCAGCTCGCCCGCTTTCGGGCCCGGCGCAGCAGCCCCGATGAGCTGCTCGTGAGCGGGTTCTGGCGCTACACCCGGCACCCCAACTACTTCGGCGATGCGGCGTGCTGGTGGGGCTTCGCGATCCTGTCGATCGCCGCGGGCGGCTATGTCTCCGCCCTGGGCGCGGTGCTGATGACCGGGCTCATCATCAAGATCTCGGGGGTGGCGCTGCTCGAGCGCTCGATGGGCTCGCAGAAACCCGGGTATGCCGAGTACGCGCGCCGCACCAGCGCCTTCCTGCCCTGGCCACCGCGCCGCCCCTGACGCCATCCACTCGCCCGGCGCGTTTTTCCTGGCCCAACGCCGCCGGATGCGACAATAGGTGCCCATGCCCTGGCTCCCCGCGCTCGGCTTGATCTTCGCGAGCCTCACCGTCGAGGCCACGACCACCCCGCCGCGCGATGAGACCGCAGCCGAGCGCCTGCATCGCAAGGGCGTGCACTGCATGGAGGAGATCGAGCGGCCGGAGTGCGCGATCGAGAGCTTCGAGGCGCTGCTCGACGAGGACACCCGGCAGCGCGAGCTGGTGACCGATGGCTTGCTGCGGCTGCTGGTGCTCTACCGCCGCACCGGCCGCACCGCGGATATCGCACCGCGGCTGCGCCAGTTCTGGGATGCGGGCGGTGGACGGCGGGCGACGGGTCACGTGCCCTACTCGGCGCGGTTCCTGCCCAGCGAGCTCGACGTGATGATCAACATCGACCCGCCACGAATGCTCGCCTCGACCCTGCTCGAGCGCGGTGGCCCCAACCTGCGCGACTACTTGTTCACGTGCGACGAGATCCGGCGCAACGACATCGAGCTCGAGCAACGCTGGCGCCGCGCCGAGCGGGAGGCCGCCACCAAGGGGCGGCAGACCTGGGAGGTCTACTACGAGCACGCCGACCAGGAGCGCGAGCGCGACCGCAAGCGCGAGGCCCGACGCGCCGAGGAGCAAGAGCGCAAGGCGGAGCCCGATCTCCCGCCGCTGATGTTCGAGATCGCCTGCCCGCTCGGGCGTGCGCTCGAGGTGCCCGACAACGGCGGCTGGCGCCGCATGACCGCGGTCTCCCACCACCGCGAGCCCGGCCAGACCGCGGCGATCTTCCAGCTCGAAGGCCTCGACGAGCGCCTCGCGAGCGCCGTCGCGGCGGGGCGTCTCGTGGCCGATGGCCCCGGGCGCTGGCGACTCCCCGAGCTCGAGTACGGCACCCACGAGGTGCGCCTGGTCTCCCTCGACAAGGACGAGCTGCTCGCCGCTCCCACCGCGCTCTTGGGGCCCATCGAAGAAGCCCGGCGCAAGCGCAAGCGTCGCATGAACGTCGAGCTCGAGCGCTTGGTGAACGCGATGCCGCGCGACACCGGGATGTTCCTCGCGCTCAACCAAGCGGCGCTGCGCGAGCTGGGGTTCGGCAACATGGAGCGCCGCTCGGTTCGCGCGATGCTGGAGGCCGTGCTGCCGCGCCCCAAGGGGCTCCAGGTCGCCGCGGTCGCGGGCGACTCGCTGGCCGTGTTCACCCGCGTGCCCACCGACACCGCCGTGCGCGGGCGCATGCTCGTGACCCTCGCCAACGCCATCCTCGCTCGCAGCGCGCAGGACGACGCCGAGCTCGCCAAGTGGGTCGCCGACCTCGACGTGGCCGAGGCCTCGGACCGTAAGGCGCTCTTGGCCAGCTACCTGATCAGCGCGGCCCGGCTCGAGGAGATCTTGTGGGACTGAGCTACCGACTCGCCTGCCTCGCGCTCCTCGGCTCGCTCGGCGCACCAGGCTGCGGAGCGGAGGGTCTCGATCCCAACATCGATCCCGTGACCGAGGGCGACTGGTACCGCCCCGCGGTCGAGACCACCTGGCAGTGGCAGCTCACCGGTACGATCGACACGCGCTACGACGTGGACGTCTACGACATCGATCTGTTCGAGACCGACGAGGCCACGATCGCCGCGCTGCAGGCCGACGGCCGCCGCGTGATCTGCTACTTCTCGGGCGGCTCGTCGGAGAACTGGCGGCCCGACTACGACCGACTCGAGCCCAGCGATCGCGGGTGGAAGCTCGACGGCTGGGCGGGTGAGCGCTGGCTCGACATCCGCTCCCCAAACGTCTTGCAGGTGATGCTCGACCGCCTCGAGCTGGCCGCGGACAAGGGCTGCGACGGGGTCGAGCCCGACAACATGGACGGCTTCGCCAACCGCAGCGGCTTTCGCCTCACCGCCGAGGACCAGCTCGGCTACAACCGGCGGCTGGCCAACGAGGCCCACCTGCGCGGGCTCACGATCGCGCTCAAGAACGACGGCGACCAGGCCACCCCGCTCGTCGAGTACTTCGATCTCAGCGTGAACGAGCAGTGCCACGAGTACGCCGAGTGCGGTCAGCTCGCGCCGTTCACCGCGGCGGGCAAGCCGATCCTCAACGCCGAGTATCCCGGCAGCGAGAGCGCCGCGCTCGCCAAGCGCGAGAGCGTGTGTGCGCGGGCGGCCGAGGCCAGCACCCGCACGCTGATGCTGCCGCTCGATCTCGACGACTCGTTTCGCGTGAGCTGCGACGAGTAGTCCCTTCGAGCGGGGCTAGCCACGACGCGTCCGCGACTTGGCCCGACGAGGGCTGGCGGTCGCGGGATCGGGCCGGG
>JBFIJN010000217.1:0-14579 GCA_041600735.1 Nannocystaceae bacterium | reverse complement strand
TTCACGGTCTACGTGCGCGTGATCGACTTCGGCGACAACTCGGTGATCCCGGCCTACCACCTCCACATCCGCATCGACCCGGTCGTGTGTGGCGACGGGCTGGCCGGGCCGGGGGAGCAGTGCGACGACGGCAACGTCGCCCCTGGCGACGGGTGCAGCGCCACCTGCGTGGCCGAGGACGCGATCCAGGAGATCGAGCCCAACGGAACGAGCGCGCAGGCCGATGCGACGGGTATCGTAGCCACCGGCAACGCACTGTTCGGCGGAGTGATCGGGAACATCGGTGACCAGGACCGCTTCCGGCTCGATCTGGCGGCGCCACAGGTCATCCGCTTCGAGACGTTCTCGGCGGTCGGCGTGTGCCTGAACGGCATCACCACCACGCTGCGCATCTTCAACGCGGCCGGAGCCCAGCTGGCCACCGACAACAACTCGGGGATCGCGAACTGCTCGGCGATCATGTTCCCGCTGCCGGCGGGTACCTACTACGTGCAGGTCGAGGAGACGGGGAACAACTCCGCGATTCCCACGTACCTGCTCGAGATCGCGGTCCAGACCGATACGGGGGTGGAGACGGAGCCCAACGAGGACCTGCTGAGCGCCGACCTCAACCTCGCGGGCGGCGGATCCGAGCTGTACGTGTTTGGCGATCACTCCATGGAGGTGGACTCCGACTACTACGCGATCGACGTGCCGGTGTCCGGGAGCTCGATTCGGGTGGAGGTCATCGAGGGCGACCGCGCCATCGAGACCTGCGAGAGCAACGGCGTCGACTCACGCGTCACGCTGTACAACTCGGCGGGCGTGCAGCTCGAAGACGACGACGACTCGAGCCGCGGGTTCTGCTCGCTCATCGATGGCACCGGCACCGTCCCCTTGGACGCCGGCGCGCACAACCTCGCGGCCGGCACGTACTACGTGCAGGTTCGCGCGTCGACGTTCGCGCAGGCCAGCCCGGCGGGGCAGTTCATCTACCGCCTGGCGGTGACCGTGCGCGAGCCGTAGGCCAGAGCCGAGGGCCCGCACGGAGGGCCCGCACGGAGGGCGCGGCTTCGCGCCGCGCCCTCCATCGCCACGAGCCGGCGCGTCCGCGATACCATCCCCGAGATGAGGAGCGCGCTCTGGCTTGGGTGGGTGTTACTTTCGACGAGCGGCTGTACGCCGTTCACTGGCGGTCTGGGCACGGGCGAGGACACCGGCGGGAGCGGGAGCACCAGCGGTGCGCTCACCAGCACCGGTCCCGGGACCACCGCCACGACCACCGCGGTCGATGACACGACCACATCGGTCGGCGTCGGATCCACCACCGCGGCCGAGACGTCGAGCGGGTCCGAGAGCGGCGAGCCCGAGGCGTTCTTCCGCCGCGAGGTGGTGATCCACGGCAACCAAGTCCCCGGCGACGAGCCCCTGCTCGACTTCACCGTGCTGATCACATTCGCGGGGGACACCGGGCTGAGCCATGTGGACTCCGGTGGTCACGTGCTCGAGCTCGATGCGGCCGACCTGGTGTTCCGCGACGCCAACCTGCAGCCGCTGGCGCGCCAGCTCGTGTCCTACGGCCCGGCCACGGGGCGCTTGTCGGTCTGGGTGCGGGTCCCCGAGATCGCGGCCGATGCCGACACCACGCTCTATCTCGACTACGGCGCGCCCTCGCTCGTGAACCTCTCGCAAGTGGATGCCTGGAACGACGACTACGTGGGCGTGTGGCACTTCGAAGACACGGTCGTCGACGGCGGCATGATCCTCGACAGCGGCCCGCTCGCGACCCACGGCACCGCCGTCGATCTCGCCGCGGCCAACTCCGTCGCCGGCCGCGTGGGCCAGGGTCTCAGCTTCACCGGACCCAACGCGGCGGTTTGGTTCGCGGGAGGGGTCCTCGACCTCCCGGGACCGCTCACGTTCGAAGGCTGGGGCCGCATGGATGGCTCGCTCGCGAGCAACGGGTTCCAGCGGCTGTTCAACAAGGGCGGCGTGCTCAACCGCCCGCTATCGCTGTGGGTCGGCGACACCACCGTCGGGCTGGGCCAGGCCGTGTTCGCCGTCAACTACGAAGACCCCATCGACTACGTGGAGCTGCTCTACCCCATCCCCGAGTTCGCGTTGGGTCAGTGGCACCACTATGCGGCGGTGGCCGGGGGCCCCGGGAACGACGTGGCCCTGTTCGTCGATGGCGTCCGCGTGCAGAGCACCACCTTCGCCGATGCCGTCGAGACCGGGCACCCCAACCTCTACTTCGGCAACTGGGACATCGCGGGCGCCAGCCGCACCTGGAGCGGTGCGATCGACGAGTATCGCTTCTCCAACGTCGCGCGCAGTGACGAGTGGATCGAGCTGGGCTACCGCACCCAGGCGATGCCGACGGCGGTGACCACCGTCGGCGGCACGGAGTACGCGCTGCCCTAGGGGGTCGCTCGCGGCTCAGCCGTCGCCGTCGAGTCGCTCGCGCAGCGAGCCGTCGGCGAGGGCGGCCGCCGTCTCGTCGTGGCCACCGAAGAGCATGCCCTTCACGAACACCTGGGGGAACGTGGGCCAGCCGCTCCACAGCTTGATGGCCAGCCGCCGACGCCACTCGCTGAGGTAGCTGCCGTACTCGAGATACGTGAACGTGAGGCCCGCATCGGTGAGCGCGCGACGGACTCGCTTGACGACCGGATTCTGCGCCATGCCGACGACGACGATCGCATCGCGCTCGACCGCGGCTCGGACTTCGCCGACGATCTCGCGCCCGAATGCGGCCTGGGCCTCGCGAGCTCGATCGGTGATGTGGTCTTCGGCGAGTAGGGGGCGGCTGGACATCGCCGGATGGTAGCCCCGCTATTTCTTGTTGGGGGGGTTGCCGCGGCGTACGGCGATCGGCTCGGTGGCCCGAGGATCGGTCGAACCGGGGGCCGCATCGGGCCGTGAGAGCCCCGCCCGCCGCCGCAGCCGATCGGCCAGCGGGTTGTTGGGCCGCGTCGCCTTCGGTGGGCTCGCGGGCTCGGCCGCGAGCGGGCGGCTCGGCGCTGACTTGCCGCCCGGCGGAGGCGCAGCAGGCCGCGCGGCCGCGCTCGGTCCACCCGCACGCGCAGGAGCGGCGGAAGGCTTGGCCGCGCTCCCACGAGCCACCGGGGCCGCGCCCTTGGCCGGGGGCTTGGCCCCCGCGCCCGCACGGGCCGGAGCCGTCGCAGGCTTCGCGCCCGCGCCCGCACGCACCGGGGCCGCCGCAGGCCTCGCGCTCGCGCTCGCTCGCGCCGGAGCCGCCGCAGGCTTCGCGCCCACGCTCGCCCGCACCGGCGGCTTGGCGGGCACGCTCGCGCGGGCGGGCGCGGGGCTGGGCTTGATCGCCGCCGCACGAGTCGGGGGCGCGGCGCCCCGCGAGACCACCTTGGGCGTGCCCGCTCGGGGACCCGGCGCAGCTTGCTTGGCTGCGGGCGCGGCCGCGGCCTTGGGCGTCGGGGGACGCGGGGCGGGCCGCAGCCGCAGCTTGCTCTCGGCCGCTGCCCGGTCTTGCTCGCGCTGTTGCTCGCGCTCGCGCTGCGCCACCGGTGGCTTGGACTTGACGATGAACTCCGGCAGCCGCGTCTCGCCGCTGCGCGTGCGCGGGGCCATCACCTTCGGCTGCGGCGGGAGGCGCTGCATGATGAGCGTCATGTCCTCCTCCTCGAGCTGCGCGAGGTTGTCCATCGCCGCGACCACGGCGGCCTCGAGCGCAGCGCGGTCGATCGTGTGCGGCGCCGACTCGTAGTGCTCGGGCAGCGTCGGCGGAGGCGGCGGAAACGCGACCACCGTGCGCTCCACGTCGTCCATCGCCTCGCCCTCGGCCAGATCGATCGGCGCCGAGTGAGCCGCCTCGAGCAGCTCCACCGGAATCGGCGGCACCGTGTCGCCCGTCTTCATCGGCGTGGGTGCGCCGTAGTTCCGATCGATCGGCATCTGCATGAGCTGACCATCGGGCGTCACGAGGATCGTGGAGATCACCACCGTCTCGGTGCTGGTCATCATCATCGGCACGCCCTGGCCGCTCGGCGCCCCTGCAGGCGCAGTAGGAACGTGCGTGACGCGGGCGGGCGTGTGGACCGGCGGCGCCTCGACCTCCTCTTGCTCCTCGTCGTCTTCCTCCCACCCGGCCAGGCAGCGGTACACCTCGGCTGCCTCGTCGGTGCGCCCCGCTTGCATGTAGACCTCGGCCAGGTTCTCGAGCCGACTCTGCGCCGCCTCCATGCGCCCGAGCGCCGCCTCGGCCATCGCCACATCGAGGTGCAGCTCGAGCCGGCCAGGCTCGATCGACAGGGCCTTGCCGTAGAGCGTGAGCGCAGCCGCGTGATCGTCTTGGCCCGAACACGCCTCGGCCGCACCCACGAGGCCCTCGACCGCCTCCGACCGCTGCCCGCGGGCGACCAGCGCATCGGCCAGGCCAAAGTGCGCTTGGAACTCGGTGGGATCGATGCGGAGCACCGCCCGGAACGCGCCCGCAGCCTCGGCGTAGCGGGCCGAGGCCAGGTGCTCGGCGGCGCGGGCCATGGGTTTTTCAGTGAAGCGGGACATCGCGGAACCCATTGGACACCCTTGCCCGGGGGCTTTTCCACACCCGAGCGTCTTCCGCCCGCGGGCTCGCGAATGCGGCCGTTCGCGCGGGATCCAGCGCTCGCCGACCCCGCGCGGGCCGGGCTCGGATCCATCAGCGACGCCGGAAGTACCCGAGCCGCCGCGTTAGCGCCCGCGCAATCGCGAGCCGCCCCAAGGGCCTGGCCGCGCTCGCCCCGTGACCTGCCGGATCAGCCCCTCGAGCGGCCCATACTCCCAGCGCCGCCGCCACCACACCGCAAACGCGATCGCGACCACGTAGAAGCCGATGCCGTAGGCGAACGCGACCTCGAGCGGCATGCCGCGCAGCAGCCCGTGGTCCATCGGCACGAGGATCGCGACCACGTGGCCCACGTAGAGCGTGAACGCGAGCTGTCCCGTGGCCACCAGCGCCTGCACCCAGCGTCGCTCGGCTCGCGTCTGCGTGACCTCGATGCACCCGCAGATCACCGCCACCCCGATCGCGCACCCGGAGGCGACGAACAACGGTCGCGGCGCGCGCGGCCACGTGCGAAGCCACCGCGCACGCTCCTCGAGGCCGAGCCACTCGGTCTCTAGCTCCAGCCGTGCCAGCGTGTCGATCCCCTCCGTCAGCCCCACCACGATCAGCGCCACGACCAGCGCCCGCCGCCTTACTCCCGAGCTGCGCAGGTCCAGCCGCCCCACCGCCATGCCCACGAGCAAGAACGCCATCCACGGGAACACCGGGTAGAGCCCGTTGAAGAGCGCATGTCGCAAGGCGCCGTGGATCGTGAGCAAGCTGGGCCGCAGCGCCCACTCGAGCTGCTGCTGGAGCCCTACGCTCATCCCCACGAGCATGGCCGCGAGCAGCCACAGGGTCTGGTCGCGCGCGCGCAGCAGCGGGACCGCGAGCAGCAGGTACACACCATAGAAGTGCAGGATGTCCCAGACCCACAGGTGCATGAGCAACAAGCCCATCACCATCAAGATGGTCGCGCGCTCGAGCAGCGCCCGTCGCTCGATCCGTAGCTCCGCGATGCCGCTCAGCCGATGGGTCCGCAGCGAGATGCCCACGCCGGCCAGCAACACGAACAGGGCCCCCGCCTTGCCCTCGATGCGATCGCCGATCCACACGAGCGCCGGGATGCCCTCGTGAAGCTCGGCCATCTTCCCGCGAAAGTTCACCATCACCATGCCGAGCACGGCGAGCGCGCGCGCCACGTCGAAGCCGGGCGTACGCATGGTGGCCACCGAGGTCGAAGCACCCGGATCGGACATGGTCTGAAGCCACGATACGCCCACGCGTCCCGAACTGGCCAATTCGAGCCCTAGCGGTAGCTGGCGCCCAACTGCGAGGCTACGCTCACGCCACCCCCATGCAAGACCACAATCCATATGCCCCTCCATCCCCCACGGCGGATCCGCCCGAGGGCCGCGGCCTCGTGTTCTCCGAAGAAGGCGCCCTCGTGGTCTCGAGCCTCGCCGCGTGGATGCGTGGCCTCTCCACGCTCTACTACGTCGGCCTGGGAGGCATCGTCCTGCTGCTCTCGTGCACGATGCTCGCTCCTGCCCCGGGCGCTGCGAAAGGGGTGATCCTCGGGATCATCTTGGCAGTGGTCCTCTGGCTGGGTGTCGTCGCCACTTGGCTGCGCTCGGCCGCCGGCGGCTTCGAACGCGGGGTCCTCAGCGACGACGAGATCACGCTGGGCCAGGGTTTTCGCAGCCTGCGGGCCTACCTCATCCTCACGGGGATCTTCAGCATCCTCGCCTTCGGCTTCACCATCCTCGGCGTGAGCACGTGACACCATGGACACTCGACGAATCCCATTCACCGAAGAAGACGAGCGCCGCATCGCCAGCGCCTCCACTTGGGGCATCATCATCGCGGTCACCTCGATCGCCACGGCGGTCATCTCGCTGCTGATGCAGAGCAGCGGTCTCTACGATCTCCTCGTCATGGTCGAGCGCAAGGGCATCGTCGCGTTGTTCCCGCTCGGCCAAGCCGCGGTCACGGTGCTCGTCAACGTGTGGCTCCTGCAGGCGAGCCTCGCGTTTCGCAAGGTGGCCCACACCGACGAGGCCGACCAAGCCCACCTGCTCGCCGGGTTCCGCCACCTGCGCGGCTACTTCATGGTGCAGGTCATCGTGATCCTCGCTGCCATCGGCCTCTCGATCTTCTTCATGCTCTTCGCGGCCAGCATACTGGGGCGGTGACCCACCACCCACGGGGCCCGCGAGCGGGCCCCGGCTAGAGCAGGTGCCGCACCTTGATCTCGAGGTAGCGGTTGACCAGATCGACCGTGAGCTGCCGCGGCGCCACGTCGAGCACGTGGGCGCCGAGCTGCCGCATCCGTCGCACCAGGCGATCGTGCCAGCCCAGCACCTCGGCCGCGGCGGCGCGGCGAAACAGCGCCGCCTCGTCGTCGAGCGGATCGACCAAGGCGGTGCTCTCGAGCTCGGGGTCGCGCAGCAGGATCACCAGCGGCAGGTGCCGCGGCAGCAGCCCGCGGGTGCAGCGGACCAGCGCCTCGGCCGAGACGTCGTCGCTCACCCGCGTGAGCACGACCACCAGGGTACGCTGGCGCAGGTCTCGGCCCAGCCGCAGGAAGGCGGCGCCGTAGTCGGGCTCGACCAGCTCCGGGTGCAGGTCGTAGGTGGCGCGCACCAGCTTCACCGTGGTCGAGCGCCCGCCCGCGGGCGCGAGCGAGGCCCGGATGCGATCGGAGAATGCGAGCAGCCCTACCCGATCACCGCCGCGGGTGGCCACGTGCGTGAGCAAGAGCGCCGCGTTGAGGGCATGATCGAACAGCGGCAGCCCCTGCGACTCCACCGTCATCAGCCGCCCGGCATCGATCACCAGCGCGAGGGTCTGGTTGCGCTCGAGCTGGTACTGGCGGGCGATCAGCTTCTGTCGACGCGCGGTGGCCTTCCAGTCGATCGCGCGGAACTCGTCGTCGCGCGTGTAGTCGCGGAGCCGCTCGAACTCGTTCTCGCCGCCCGGGCGCCGCGTGGCCCGGGTCATGGCGTTGGCGCGGTCTTGGCGGGCGAGCAGCTCGTAGGCACGCACCGCCTGCACGTCGGGGTACACGTGGACCTCGTCGCTCGCGGGCAGCCGCAGCTGACGGATCCACAGCCGCAGCGGGCTGGCATGCCGCACCGTGTGCGCCCCCAGGCGGTAGGCCCCGCGCCGCGTGGGCCGGAGCTGATAGCGAACGACCGCGGTCCCGCGCGCGCGCAGGGCGACTCGCGCGGGCAGGCCCTCGACCACCGCGGTCGCGAAGGCTTCGTCGGTGAGCTCCACCTCTAGCGCTCGCCCTGCCCGCGAGCGCAGGTGCAAGGTCACCGGGTTGTCGCGCCCGACGGACAGCACCGATCGCACCTCGCGGCGCACCTCCACCCTGCGCGGCAGGGCCAAGAGCACATCCACCCCGGCCAGGCCCGCGACCGCCGCGTCGACCAGCAGCATCGCCGCCAGCAGCGACTCGTCGAGCAAGGTCAACAGCGCGAGCCCCAGCGGCCCGAGCATCAGCAGCACCAACAGGCGGGAGGGGATCATGCGGCGCTCTTGGGCACGATGGCCTCGGCGAGGATCTCGCGGATGCACTCGTCGGCGGTGATGCCCTCGAACTCGGCATCGGGGACCAGGATGATGCGGTGGCGCAGCACCGCCGGGCACAGCGCCTTGACGTCGTCGGGGGTCACGAAGTCGCGACCCCGCATGGCGGCGGTAGCCCGTGCTCCACACAACAGCGCAATCGAGGCCCGCGGCGAGGCCCCCAGATCGATCGAGCGATGGGCCCGAGTGCGCGCCACGATGTCCGTGATGTAGTCGAGCAGGCCCTCGTCCACGCGGATCTCGTGCAGCGCCTGCTGCATCGAGACCACGTCGTCGGCGCTGACGAGCGCTCGCAGGCCCGCGGCGTCGAGCGCCGCAGCATCGAAGCCCTCCACATGGTTGCGCAGGATCTGCTTCTCGACCTCGCGGCTGGGGTGCCCCACCTCGACCTTCATGAGGAAGCGATCGAGCTGCGCCTCGGGCAGCGGGTAGGTGCCCTGCGACTCCACTGGGTTCTGCGTCGCGATCACGCAGAATGGGCGCGGCAGCGGACGGGTGACGCCATCGGTGGTGACACAGTGCTCTTGCATGGCCTCGAGCAGCGCCGACTGGGTCTTGGCGGGGGCGCGATTGATCTCGTCGCCGAGCAGCAGCTGCGCGAACACGGGCCCCTCCATGAAGTCGAAGGCCCGCGTGCCCTGGTTGAACACGTTGCCGCCGGTCACGTCGGCGGGCATGAGGTCGGGCGTGAACTGGATGCGCTTGGACTCGCAGCCCAGCACCCGCGCCAGCGTGCGCACCAGCAGCGTCTTGCCGAGGCCCGGCACCCCCTCGATGAGCACGTGGCCGCGGGCCAGGATCGCGGTGAGCACCTGCTCGACCAGCTCGTCCTGACCCACCAGCACGCGGGCGACCTCGCGCTTGATTCCATCGCAGATCTCGCTGAAGGCTTCCGGGTTCATCCTGTCGGTCCTTGGGTTCGTGGGGGGTTGGCTCGCGTGGTGTCGATGAGCTGGCCGAGCTCGCGAAGCACTCGCAGGTCGTCCTCGCTGCCGTGCGCGTCGTGATCGTCGCGTGCGTCTCGGGCGTGGTGCGCCTCGGCCAGGGTTCGCATGATCTCGGTCTCGTCGCGACCGGTGCGGGCGGCGATGCGACTCGCGAGCGACTGCAGCCCACGGCGTCGGCCCCCGAAGCGCTCTGCGATCCGCTCGAGCGCCCAGCCCGCGTAGAGCCGCAGCGCGTGACCCCGCGCGCCCGCGCGATGGTAGTGCTGGGCCAGCGCGTCCACGTGCTCGACGAAGCGTCGGCGCGAGGGCGGCCCGGGATCGCGAGGGCGGCCGAAGTGCACGCCTCGCCACAAGTACAGCAGCAGCACGAACAACAGCAGCTGCAGGATGACCGGCGTGAGGTGGGCCCGGCTGATCGCGTGGAACGGGTCGCTGGCCCCGCCCTCGGCGGAGAGCCCGAACGAGCGCACGCCACCGTCGATCAGCTCCAAGCGCGGGCCGAACTCTCGCAGGAGCGCCACGAGGGCCACATCGTTGTCGGGCACCGCCAGCGCACCGTTGCGCAGCAGCCGATCGTCGGCGAGCACCAGCACCGTGCCCTGCCCCAGCGACCGCCGCAGCGCATACGGGGTGCCCCGCGCATCGACGTACACCGGGATGCCTTCGGGCCCAGCGGACGAGAGCCCCGCATCGCCGGGAACGGCGGGTCGACCACCCTCGCTCGCACCGCCCCAGCGCACCAGCGCGTGCCCCTCGCGAGTCACCCGCCCCACGCCGAGCTCGAGGGGGAGCGGCTCGCGGGTGGCCAGCACCGCGTTGCCGCCGCGACGGACGTGGGCCATGAGCGCCGACCACTCTTCGTCGCTCATGTGCGATCCGTCGAGCACGATCGGCGTGATCCCCTGGATGCCGTTGGGGTGATCGAGCGTGGTCCTGCGGTACTCCAGCTCGAGGCCATGACCGTGCAGCAGCTCGATCACCCCCGCCGTGCCCGAGGGCGAGTGCGACCACGGGTAGCGATGGGGCTCGTCCGCGGTGCAGGCCAGCGTGGTCCACAGCAGCAGCAGCACTCCCGCCAGCGTCCCGAGCACCTCGCGGACCCGTGCGATCAGGTGATCCACGTCGGCGCGGGTGATCGCGGCGTGGCCGAACTGCACGCGCTCGACGATCCGCATGGCCTGCCGGGTGGGCTCGTAGAGCGTGGGCGCATCCCGGAGATCGCGGACGTGATCCCCGTTGGTACGCGAGGCGTGCAGACGAATGTGACCGCGCTCGGACAGGCCACGCACCAACGCGGCATGCCCGTCGGCCACCGCCGCGTCGAGCTCGCCTCGCTCCGCTCGCGTCACCGCCCGGGCCAGCAGGCGCTCCACATCGGTCTCGGACGGGGCGAGCGCGGCCGGGAAATCGCCGGGCTCCGACTCGCTGGGCTCGGGCTCGTCGGACGGCTCGCGAGGCCTCCGCGCGCTCGGGCCACGCAGCTGCACGAGCACCGCGGCCAGCATCCCGGCCACGATCACCCACACGAGCACGTGCGCGAACACGCCGACGCCTGCGTCCTCGGGTGGGAGCGAAGCGTTGGGCTCTTCGGACTCGCGATCGCGGTGGAAGTCGTCGGGACCGCGGGTCCGCTCGTGCTCCTCGCCCTCCTCGGCGCTACGGCGCCACTGCGGACCCCCCGACCCCTTCGCCGCACGCGGGGCCCCGCATGCGGCCTGGAACGTGGGGCACGGTGGATCTCGCGGGGGCAGGAGCGGGCACCACTGCGCTTCTTCGACCGTGAGCGGGTAGCGCTCGTCGTGACAGAAGCCAAAGGCCTCGTTGGCGAGCACTTGCCGAGCGCCCAGCGGCGCAGCAGCGGCCGCGCCCATGCCCGCCAGCCACACGAAGATCACGAGCAGCACGCTCGTCGAGCACTGCTTCACGAGGCCCTCCGCACGGCGTCGGCCTCGGCCTCGGCCGCCAGCGCCATGAACCGCAGCTGGATGTCCCAGCCGTCGCCGCGGGTGCGCTGATCCACATAGGAGAGGAAGCGGGCTACGGCCACATAGGGGATCACCGCGTGAAATCCGACCAGCGCGTAGAGCGAGCCACCGTCCTCGAGCAGCTCGCCCAGCGGACGACCGAGCTGGAGCACCACCTCGACCAAGCCATGGCCAAGCAGCTCGGCGACCGCAATCCCCCCGACCATCGCCAGGCCCAGGCCACCGAGCATCTGCGCGAGGTCGAGGCCGCGCCCGCGCGCCAGCTGCCACGCGCGCGTGGTCGCGGCGAACGCGTTGCTGCCCTCGAGCAGGCTGGCCTCGTGCACCATGGCCACGCGGACCCATGCCCAAGGCAAGGCCACGAGCGTGAGCGCCCCTGCCGCGAGGATCAAGCGGGTGAGCACGAGGGCCGCCGGTACGCGGGCAGCCGACGAAGCCACTGACGCAGCACGGTCCGCGCACCCACGTTGCGCTCGAACAACGCCCGACTGGTGGCCACCGTGAACACGCCCTGGGTGAGCGTGGCCAGCCCCGCCGCCAGCAGCCACACCTCGATCCACGACCACTGCCACCCCCAGCGCGCGAGCACGCAGACCAGCAGCGAGGGCAACAGCACCGCCCCGGCGAGGCGAGCATAGAGCACGCGATCGGCGTTGAAGCACCAGCGGGCGGCGAGATCGAGGATCTCGCCGAGACTGCGGGGCCGCAGCACCACGCGCGCATCCGCGAGGTTCATGCTTCGCTCCCCCGACCCGCGAGCGCGAGGTAGACGACGACCGAGACCCACAGCACTCCCGCGACCGCCCACTTGATCGGGGCCGCCGCGGCAGACGGCGACCAGAACCCCTCGATCGCCGCGGCGACCATCAGCATGATCGCCGCGCCGCCGACGATCGTGCCCACGGCGGGCGCCTGCGCCCGCAACGAGGCCAGCCGGGTGAGGCCCCCGGTGCAGACCAGGGCGTAGCCCATCTGCAGCCCGGCCCCGCCAGCGATGCAGATCGCGGTGAGCTCGAACGCCCCGTGGCCACACACGAAGGTGAGGATGTTGGTCCCGTGGCCCTGCACGATCACCCAGCCGAGCACCGCGCCGATGACCACGCCGTTGTAGACCAGGAAGAACACGCTCCCCAGACCGAAGAAGATCCCGGTGGCGAAGCAGCGGAACGCGATGCCGACATTGTTGTAGACGTAGAAGCCGGCCATGCTCGCGTCGCTGCCGGAGTCGCGGCCCTCGAGGCCCTTGGCGTACGCGTCGGCCGAGGCGTCGAGGGCCTCCCGGGGAAGCACCGAGGGCGCGAACTCGGGGTGCACCAGGGTGGCGACCAGCGCCAGCACCAGCGGGACGACGAACAGCAGGGTGGCGACCCCGAAGAAGCGGCCGTAGCGGCGCAGCGTGCGAGGGAACGCTCGGATCAGGAACTCGCCCAGCGCTCGCAGTCGCACCGCGCGGGCTCCGTAGAGCATGTTGTGGGCGCGCGCGGCCAGCCCGTCGAGGTAGGCCAGCAGCGTCGTGTCATAGCCGGCCGAGCGCGCCCGCATGAGGTCGGAGCACACGCTGCGATAGAGCGCGCCCGCCCGCGAGATCGAGGCCGGCGCAAGCTCGTGCAGCGCGCTCGCCTCCCCCAGCAACCCGTCGAGCTGCTGCCAGTCGGCCTTGCGCGCGGCCACGAAGTGGTCCTGCAGGTCCATGGCGCTAGGCAGCAGCGGCGGGTCGGCGCACGGTGGCGTGGAAGTAGAGCAGCGCGAGCCAGCGCGCGGGAGCATCACTCGCGGCGGCGGGCAGGCGATCGGCGAAGCGCGGGAGCACCATGCCCGCCAGCTCGTCGGCGCGCGCGCGACCCAGCCGCTCGAGCCGGCGCACGAACAGATCGAGAGCCTCGCGCTCCGCCGCCTCGAGGCGCGCGGCCATCGGCATCGCCGCGAGCTCCTCCGCGGTCGGCGGCGGCAACAGTCGCACGGCGACGCCGAGGTGCGAGCGCTCCTCCACCACCACCATCGTGCCGGCCACCAGATCGCCAAGCCGGCGGAAGCGCGGGTCGAGGCCCATCACCACCACGCCAAGGGCATAGCCGCTGGGCAGGAAATCGGCCGCCCGCAGCAGGTTGCGCAGCAGCGCGTCGACGAAGCCAATGGGGTAGCCGCCGTCCTTGACCACACGCAGCCGCAGCGCGCGCTTGCCCGGGGTGCGACCGCTGGTGAGCGACTCGAACAGCACGTTGTAGGCCCACTCGATCGCGAACACCACTAGGGTGAAGATCCCCACGCTCCACCCCGTGAGCCGGACGTAGTGATAGCCGCCGATGAGCAACAGCAGGCCCAGGCCCACCAGCACCGCCGTCTTGATGAGCAGGTCGATCAGGTAGGCCAGGGCTCGGCGGCCGGGGCCTGCGACGCGATACACGAAGCGCACCTGCTCGGGCGAGTCGACGGTTGCGATCGTATCGAGACGCTCGACCGGGCCGAGCGGGCGGCGGCGGGCGTCGACGGTGGAGGGGGTCACCATCGGAGCTCGGGAGTGCATCGGCAGAGTCGCTTGGGCCAATCCGTCCGGAGGGTCAGCGCGTGCAGCAGAGCGTCACGGGATCGGCCGGCGTTGCCTCTCCGGTGGGTGCCGGCTCGCTTGGAACACACGCCCCGAGCGGCAAGCCCATGTTCACCGAGACGGCCTCGGCGGGCGGACCCGCACCGATGGCGGCAACGCACGCATTCGGGCTCAGGGTGCCCGCCGCCGAGCCCATGCAGTTGGTCTCCACGGCCAGCGTCGCCCCGGTGCCCGTGCACGGCCCCTCGGGCAGATCGCACATGCAGGCCTCGCAGCCGCGCCCGTCGACGGTGTCGCGGTACAGCACCGTCTGCGCCGTGTACACGCTATCCGCAGGACACTCGTGCTCACCGTCCTGCCACACGCACCACTGCGGAGCGAAGTCGCCCCCTGGCGAAGGCATGCACAGCTCTCCGCTCGCGCAGGTCATCTGCTCGAAGCTGCCTTGGCAAACGCGGTGCCGACTGACGTACGTGGCCGGCTCCAGCTCGACCGACGACTCCGCATCGCAGGAGCCCGCGGTGAAGCTGGGGGCTTGGAAGTAGAACGAGCCGCTCGCGACCGACCACGTGCCCGGAAAGTTGTTGCAGCCCGCGACTGGGTTGAGCGTGTTCGTGGGCGTGCCGACGCAGCCCGCGGCCGAGTAGCGCCGCACCTGAGCATTGCCGCACGCACCCCCCATGAGCGTCCCGCACGCGCACGGGCAGGTGGCGTCGGGCGCCACCAGCTCGCTGAAGGCCTCGGTCGCGAGCTCCCCGAACGGCTCGGCGCAGGAGCTTGGGCGCCCATCGGCGGGCTCGGTGAGCACCGCCACCGGACCGTTGAAATCGGCGGGCGCGGCCTGCAGGCAGGTGTTGCCGAGCTCGGCGCAATCGGGGAGGCCACCCGAGCTTGCCACATCGGTGTCGGTCGAGCCCGACTCGCTCGTCGAGCCCTGGGTCTGCCCCGGCCCCGTCGAGCTG
>JBFIJN010000216.1:0-14584 GCA_041600735.1 Nannocystaceae bacterium | reverse complement strand
GCTTGCTCGGGATCCCGGTGCTCGATCACATCGTGGTCACCCGCACCGCGACGGTTTCGCTGTCGGAGCGTGGGATGCTTCAACCGACCCCGCCGAGGTGAGGTTGCGACGCGTCCCCGCCGGCCGTCTGATGGAGCTCGCCGCGTTGACCTCGATGGCCGGCCCCAACGGCGCGGCCGATGGCCCTCTCCCGTGCATGTCCCGGTGGTGTCCGGTACATGTCCCGGTGGTGCGGCGACCGCATGAGCACCACCATCGGCAAGGGGGCCAAGGGGGTCAAGGTCCCCGGTGTCGCTTGGGTTCGGCGTACTGCGTTGCCCGTGCTCGCCCGCAGTCACACGCGCCAGCACGAGACCAACGCCGCAATCCGTAGCGGCGTTGGCCCCCTTGGCACTCTTGGCCCCCTTGGCCGTCAACGTGGTGCGGCTCCGAGCCCCCGTGGTGTAGGGGGAGAGCCCGTGGAGTTTGGCGAGAGTCCGAAGGAAAAGCGTCGAGCAGCGCAAGAAACAGCTTGAAGCCGTCGTGACTCCTGCTACCGACCGCGGCATGAGCATTCCGAAGCACTCTCCCCCTTCTCATCCCGCGTCGCCATCCGCCGTGCTCTCACCGAAGGAGGCCGCCAAGTACTTGAACCTGTCGCACCGAACGCTGGAGACCAAACGAACGCGTGGTGGCGGCCCTCCCTTCGTGAAATATGGGGAGGGACGATCGGCTCGCGTGGTCTACAGACGCGTTGATCTTGATGCGTGGCTCGATAGCCTCGTGCGGCAGTCCACCACGGCACAGGGGTGAGGGACCGATGCACCGCAAGAAACCTCTACCACCGCATGAGAACAGCGGACGATGGAACCGGGAACCCTCTCACAAGCCCCGGCCCACCCCCCGCCTGCAGATGCCCGACCCGACAGCCCGGCGATCGGCTGGGCCCACCGAAGCAAGCCCAGCGGGGAGCCTAGCATCGCGCCATGACCCACGTGAGGCTTTCTTCCGCCGCATCGCTGACACGCTAGAAGAAGCGACGTTCGACCAGTCCCCCGATATCGACGGGTTCGACCAGGCCTCCGATATCGAGGGATTCGACCAGTCCCTCGATCTTGTGGATCTCGGAGTTGCGATTCTCGTCGCTCGAGAGAGGCGGAGGGGTTCATGACTCGCCGCAAGCAGGATGACGCGGCGAGCATCCGGGGCTCCGCGAAGCCCAAGGTGCCGGTGCTGATCTCCCTCGATGAGGTGGAATCCAAACCAATCGTCTGGTTGTGGCGAGGATGGATCCCCGCAGGGATGCTATCGATCTGCGACGGGCTACCAGGCGACGGCAAGTCGACGATGCTGATAGACATTGCGGCGCGTGTGAGCACGGGTCGCGAGATGCCGGACGGCTCGCCCGGCGTAGCTTCGGGCGGGGTCTTGTTCCTCAGCTTCGAAGACCCTGCCGCGGAGATCCTGCGACCTCGCTTCGAAGCGGCGGGTGCCGACCTGCCTCGAGTGCACGTGCATCATCCCGAGACCGAAGAATCGTTCAGTTTGGGCAAGGGCTGCGCGTTGGAGTCGATGATCAGCGAGCACGCCGTGTCGATCGTGATCATCGATCCCTTGATCACCGCGGTGCCCGGAGGGACGGACATGCACAAGGGACAGGATGCGCGACGCGTCCTCACTCCACTTGCTCGGATCGCAGCGCGAACCGGGGCAGCGATCATCGGCGTGCGGCACTTCAACAAAGGCGAGGGACGGTCGGCCCTGCTACGCGGCGAGGGGTCGATCGGTATCAGCGGAACCGCCCGCAGCGTGTTCGTGGTCGCGAAGGACCTCGATGACGATCGAGCACGCGTGCTCGCCCGATCCAAAAGCAACCTCGGGCCCCCGGTGACATCGCGCAGCTTCGCGCTGGTCGGGTGCCCCGATCGCCCCGACGTCCCACGGATCGACTGGCGAGGGGAGTCTCGCTACGGGGCGGACGATCTCACCGGCCCGGCCGATCCTGGGTCGCGCGGGGCTCTCGAGAAGGCGGTGGATTTCCTACGCGGCGAGCTGGCGGACGGGCCCAAGCCTTCGGCCGATCTGCATGCCGCGGCCGACGTAGCCGGGCACTCCAAGCGGACCGTGAAGCGGGCTCGCGACGAGCTCGGAGTGCAGTCGCGAAAGATCGGCGACGCGTGGGTGAGCTCCCTGCCCCCCGCCAGCCAGCCCGAAGAAGCCGCGGGGCTCGGAGCCGCACCACCTTGACGGCCAAGGAGGCCAAGAGCGCCAAGGGGGCCAACGCCCCTACGGATCGCGGCGTTGTCTCGTACTGGCGCGTGTGACTACGGGCGAGCACGGGCAACGCAGTGCGCCGAACCCAAGCGACACGGAGGACCTTGGCCCCCTTGGCCCCCTCGCCGATCGCCGATCGCCGATCGCCGATCGATGCGGTCGCCAACTCCAACCCGCCAGCCGCAGCACGGGCCACGCTGTTGGCGAGCCCCGCCCTCCCTCGACCTCGATGCCGTACCCATCCCGGATGAGGAACACCAGTGTCCGCGGATCTGGGTTGAACCATAGTTCACCCGAGACCCGAGGACCGTTTCAGCCCCCCCGACCCGCAGCTCGATCCGCTCTCGAGGTCCTCACCGTGAGCTCGATGAGGTTCATCGAGCCCACCGGTGAGGCGAGCTACGCCGCATCGAGACGGCGCTCGACCTCGACCTCGATGCCGTACCCCTCCCGGGTGAGGAACATGGGGCAGACCACCGTGGGGGACGTAGGCGCCTGGCCTCCGGGGGTGCGCGGCCCTTTCGAATGTCCCACGCGCGCGAAGCATGGCCCGTGCCGGCGCGCGCGACGATCGGCGAGCTGCAGAACAGGCCGCGCCTTGCGCATGCCGGCCGGCCCTCGACACCCCGCCCAGCTCCACCCGTCGATCGCAGCACCGCCGGGACTCCATCACGCGCCCGCGGTCGCGTTGGACTCCCCGTGGACTCCCAGCCCAACGCGCGAAACCCAAAACCCCGTAGAACGGGGCCTAGAGGGTGAGCCCAGCAGGACTCGAACCTGCGACCCGCGGATTAAAAGTCCGAAGACGCGGTCTACGCGGTAGGCATCCCGCCTACGCGAGTTTGCGCCAATGTGCCGTAATCAGGCGAGAAACGCCATCTACTGTGCACGTCCATGAACGCGGGTCTACGCTCCAACGGACCGCACCCGTTGCCCGGTGGTTGCCCGGTAGATCGCCAGCAGGCGGCACCCGAGCGCCGACCAGAACCGCGAGAACACCATGGCCAAGCGCATGCGCCTCACCAAGACCGCCGTCGATCGCCTGCAACCCGCCGCGCGCGACTACGAAGTGGCCGACGAGAGCCTCCCCGGCTTCTACGTGCGGGTCTACTCGAGCGGGGCCAAGACGGCGGTGATCCGCTACGTCGCCGGCAACCGGCAGCGGCGCTACTCGATCGGCAAGATCCACCAAGGCTACAGCTTCACCCAAGCGAAGGCAGACGCCGCCGCAAAGCTCCGCGCGATCAAGGGGGGCGATGATCCTTCCCTCGATCGACGGCGCCGGCGGCAGGCCGCCACGTTCGCGGAGGTGGCCGAGCGCTACATGGCCGAGCACGCGGGGCCACAGTTGAAGCCGCGGACGGTCGAGAGCTACCGGGCGCTGCTGACCAATCACATCCTGCCCGCCCTGGGCTCGATGCCCATGGACGACATCGGACGGGCCGACGTGCAGCAGCTGCACTCGCGGATCGGCAAGACAGCGAAGGGAGCGGCGAATCGGGCCCTCGCCGTCGCCTCGTCCATTCTCAACATCGCGGCGGGCTGGGGCTTTCGCGAGGGGCAGTCCAACCCTTGCCGGGGGATCAAGCGGTTCAAAGAGAACCCCAAGGAGAGGTATCTGACAGCGGATGAGCGGGCGCGCCTCGATGCCTCGCTCATGACATCGCAGCTCGCATCGAAGGGTCACCCCGACTACGTCTGCCGGGGTTCGATCACCGCGGTGCGGCTGCTGTCGCTCACCGGGGCACGGTGCAGCGAGATCACCGGGCTCACGTGGCCCATGGTGGATCTCGAGCGCGGCTTCCTGCGGCTGCCCGACAGCAAGACGGGGGCGAAGGTGATCCCGCTGTCGCGGCAGGCGATCGAGCTGCTGCGGGAGCTCCACGCTGCGCGCGACCTTGGGGTCCCGTGGGTCTGCGCTGGCGAGCGCAACGGCGGGGTGCAGAACCTCCAACGGGCGTGGCGGAGCCTCCGCCGTCGGGCCCGCCTCGATGACGTGCGGCTCCACGACTTGCGGCACTCGCTGGCGAGCGATGCCGCCGCCTCGGGTGCCTCGCTGCCGATCATCGGCAAGATGCTTGGGCACAAGAGCACTGCGACCACCGCCCGCTACGCACACCTGAACGATGCGACGGTGCGCAACGCGATCGACCGCACCGGCGACCGGATCGAACAGCAGATCCGGGACGGCGCGGGGGTCATCGATCTCGAGGCTCGCCGGGCGGGCGGCAAGCCGGCCGGGTGATCATTCCGCATTGAGGCGTGCAGAAATAGGTAGCGGGTCGTGCCAGGCCTGCTAGATGGCGGCCGCATGACTACCCACGATCTGACTCTCATCGGCAAGATGCTTGGGCACAAGAGCACTGCGACCACCGCCCGCTACACACACCTGACCGATGCGACAGTGCGCGACGCGATCGACCGCACCGGCGACCGGATCGAACAGCCGATCCGGAACGGCGCGGGGGTCATCGATCTCGAGGCTCGCCGGGCAGGCGCCAAGCCGGCCGGGTGATCGCGAGGCCGCGCTACGGCTTGCCCACGGGCCGCGCTTTGGCGGGTCGCATGAGATCGTAGGGCTGGCATCCGAGCACCGCGGCGATGCGACACAACCACGAGACGGTCGGGCTTCGCGTGCCATCGAGCACGGCGGCTAGGTGGCTGCGGCTCGTTTCCGCCTTCTCGGCCAGCGCGCGCAGCGAGAGACCACGAGCGGCGACCCGCTCCCGGATCTGGGCTGCGACGAGCGCGTGCGCCTCTTCGGCATCCACGCCCGACAGCCTATCGCTGGCCCTGTTTTAGGATCCGGGCTTACAGACACGATGGCCCCGTATTGGGGACCATTGAGCCATGAGCACGGAGACCCCAGAAAGCCCGCCCTTGGGCGATATTGGCACCTTTCGGCGCGATCTGAACGAGGACACCGGGCCCGGCCCTGCGGCCTCGGCAGTGGTCTCCGATGGCCCTGCCGGGGAGGCGCTCACCGTCTCGCCCGAAGGCCGGGCCCGGCCGCCCCAACGACCGCGGAGCGCCACGCCCGACGACGCTTCGCGACCGGTTGGGAAGCAAGCCTCGCGGGAGCTCGAACGGCGCGACGTGGAACCCAGCGAGGTGGCCGAGCGCCTGCGGGGCATGCTGGGCTTGATGCCCGAGCAGCTGGCCGACGGCGAAGCCGCCGCATCGCTCCGCCGCGACCTGCCGACGCTCGTGCAGGGGCTCGACGCGGGCGGGTGGATCGCGTGGTGTCTGGTCGGCCTGGTCATCTTCGGCGAGCGCTTCCCCGCGCTCGAGACGATCCGCCAAGAGTCCAAGCGCGTCGCGGCGGCTCTCGCCATGCTGCGGGCCAAAGGCAACATCTCCGCGGCCGCGATGATGTTGAAGACGTCGCGCAAAGTGTTGCGCGAGAACCTGCGGGTCGCGGGTCTCTACCCGTGGCGAGTCATGCCCACCGAAGGCACGGCCGCACGAGCACACCGGACCGCGGAGCGCTTCGCGGCGTGGCTCGATGTCGTCGGGCCCGTGCTCGATCTGGCCAGGGCTCACCTCCGCGAAGGCGCCACGAGATCGGAGGCGATCGAGCGAGCGTTGCGCGAGCATCCGGTCTCGCCCGAGATCGCGAGGGCCAGCCGCGCGGCGTGGTCGAGCGTGGCCGCGCGCCACCAAGGGGGTTCGCCATGAACATCAACCGGGTGTTCTTGTGCGGCCGCCTGGACCGCGATCCCGAGGTGACCACCACCATGGCCGGCGTGGTGGTGTGCCGCATGGTCGTGGTCACCACCATCAAGCGCGGCGAGGCCGAAGCGACTGAATGGCACCGCGTGATCGCGTGGGGCGAGCTGGCGCGGGCCTGCGCTCACTACTCCAAGGGCCAGCGGATCCACGTGCAGGGCTCCTTGCAGACCCGGGCCTACCAGGGCGAGGACAAGATCGAGCGCCTCTCCACCGAGGTCGTGGTGAGCCGTGTGCATGGCCTGGGCTTCCGCGGAAACGGCGACCCGGTGAGCACGCCATGACCATCAAGCGCAGCATGAGGCCGCGGAGGGCCACCGCCATCGAGCCAGCCCGTCAACGCATGATGTTGCTCGGGCCCGAGCAGATCGCAGATGTGGAACTGCTCGCGATCATCCTGGGGGGCCACCGCGGGCTCGATCGAGCGCTGGCGTTGCTGCACGACGCGGGCGGGCTCTCGGGGCTCGACCGCGCGGACCCGCAGCAACTGGCCCGCACCCCGGGTGTGGGGTTCGTGGGCGCGACGGCCATCGGTGCCGCCTTGGAGCTCGGGCGGCGGGTGGCCCGGCTCCCGCTTCCCTACGCGCGCGAGATCCGGGGGCCTGATGATGTCGCGGAGTTTCTCCGAGCCTCGATCGGGTCCGTGCCGCAAGAGCTATTCCTCGCGCTAGGGCTCGACGTGCGGTGCCGCTTGCAGCTCATCCGCACAATCGCGGTGGGCTCGCTGGCGAGCGTGCAAGTGCACCCCCGCGAAGTGTTCCGCCCGCTCGTGCGCGCGAGCCTGCATTCGGTGATTCTCGCGCACAACCACCCCAGCGGCGAGGCCGACCCCAGCGACGCGGATGTGCTGCTCACCCACCGCATGGTCGAGGCCGGCCGCTTGCTTGGGATCCTGGTTGCCGATCACATCGTTGTGACGCGCACGGCTACGATCTCGCTCGCCGAGCGTGGCATGCTCGATCCCCGCCCCATCGCGTGACGCGGCCAGCAGCGTGCTCGCGGCGAAACGCGGGCACGCTGGGCGCATGGGCGTTCGATGCGAGGTGAGCGGGCCTCGTGATGGGCCTCGTGGTGCTCGGCGAAGGCGAGGCTCACGGCCGGTCGCCCCATCGGACGCTCGAAGACGATCGGCGCCGAACATTCCGAGTAGAAGCGCGTAGAAAGGCCTTGACCGCGACCTCGCGCCTGCTAGATGGCGATCGGATGAGCCCGAAATGACCTCGAAAGACGCTGAATTCGACGATCCTCTGCTGTCTACGGCCGAACTCGCCCAACGGACGGGCATATCCCGCCGCACGTGGGAAGGCCGACGCCGCAAAGGCGGCGAGGCAACACCCGCCTACCTGAAGCTCGGGAGAGGAGCGAGCGCCCGGGTCCGCTATCGGTCGTCGGCTGTCGAGGAGTGGCTCAACGGCCAGGTTCGCCGCTCGACCACGGACTGATACCCCCAAAATCGCGAACCATGGTTGCTCGCTAGGTAGCATCCTTGGGAGCTGTCACAGTAGCAACGGCCCCTCGCCTCGCTGCCGACCCCTCCGCGGACATCGCCTCGCCTCGCTGTGCGGGCGACCCCTCCACGGATGCGCCTCACCTCGATGTGGCTGGCGAGCCCTCCGCGGACATCACCTCGCCTCGCTGTGCGGGCGAGCCCTCCGCGGATGCGCCTCACCTCGATGTGGCTGGCGAGCCTCCGCGGACATCCCTCGCCTCGCGGTGGCGGGCGAGCCCTCCGCGGACGCGTCCTCGCATCGATGCGCTGGCGAGGCGCTGGCCTTGCCCACTGCACCTCGAACGAACTCGTACGAACGAACCCCCCCAGAATGGGCCGCCCGATCATACAACGCGAGCCAGTGCGGCGCGCCATCCTCGAGGCACTCGCGAGCGGACCGGTGCTCGCTCGAGATGCTCTCGCGGAAGTCATGCGACGCACAGGAGCTGCACGCCAGACGATCACGCGACACGGCCGCGAGCTATACGATATCGAATCCCGACGTGAGCCGGGGGAGCGCGTGCCGACGCGATGGTGGCGGCTCCGGCCGGAGATGATGGGAATCGACTCGGAGATGCTGACTACCGCACCCGACGATCCGAGCGCGCGCGAGGTGATGATAACTGGGCCGCAAGCACGCAAATCCGCGAAGGCGCGCCGCAACGGCAAGCGAAACACCACGGGCGGGAGGCCCTCGAAATGCACGGGAACCGACAGCCCTTCTCTACTTGATGGACACCCGCGAAGCTCGAAACCGGGAGGGCGCCAGACGGCGTTGTTGGCGTTCGGCAACCAGCTCGCAAGCCGGCGCAGCCGCTTGCGCGCCATCACCCTCACCACGGCCTCGGGCTATCCAAGCGCTGCGATTACGCAAGAGTTGGCCCAGCGGGTGAGCTTGTGGAGCGGGGGGCTCTGGCTCGTGCCAGAGTCACCGCATCGAGCCGGTCACATTCATCACCATGGGATCCTCACCGACGTAGACCCCAAGACGGTGTTCGCCCTATGGCTGCGACTCGCAGACAGTGCGGCATCACCCGACTACCAAGTAGCCAAGCCAGTCACCGACCTTGCGGGCTGGCTTGACTACTGCCGATCTGCGCCGGGCTTCAACCTCTCCCTCGTGGTGGCCACGGGTTCATTGCGAGACCCGTGGATCTGGGCACTCGGGCGGGCTCAACACCCCCTCGCCCCGCCTTCATTCTCCACCGCGGATGATGCCGCACCGTTCGATGTAGTAGCGCAGGCCGACTTGGCCGCTCTGCGGCGCAACGTGGTCGCACTGGCCAGGTAGTTGGATCGTTCGGCTCGCGAGCGATGCCCTCTCGCGCATTCAATCATTCAGCCCGGTCACGACCTCGGGGCATTCCTCGGTGACCTTCCACCAGATCTCCAAGAGCTGCGAGCGCTTGATGCCTAGCCGCTTGGCGGCCTTGCGCTGTGCGGTTTTTTCAGCGCGATCGAGATCGTCCGCGGTGACTATGTTCCCGCTGGCCGCGTCCAGTTCACGCGCGAACAGGATGGCCGCTCGAACCTCTTTCCCGGTGCAGCCTTCCTCACCCTTCGATCGAGACTCCGCAGCTGAACGAACCTGATCTGCAATGAAGTCGGTGACGTTTGGCACGCCATCGCAGTCCTGCATTGCGAGGCCATTGTTGGTCAGCACGGTCCCGTCATCGCGCACGAACCACTCGGGGCCGGGCTCCCCGAAGGTCACGTATTGGCCGGGTTGCAGAAAGCCAATCTGCCGCGCATCGAGTTGAGCCGTGACCGCACGTTCGGTCGCGATGCACCTCTCAAGCCGAAGGTCGCCGGCTCGCGGGCATAGGCGCCGTAGACTCGGCAGCGCCGCGGCACATGTGTTGCGCGCCGTTGCAATCGAAGGGACGGCCTGCGGGCGCTCAAGCGTTGCCGTTGGTTTGGCTTGGACAGCCGGCGGCGGATCCTCGGGGATCTCATCCTTCACCGTCCAGTAGATCCCGCCGAGGAAGACGAGCACGATGGCTAGGATGATCGGCCTCGAGTCGCTGGTCGGGGACGGTTGGGGCGGGGCCGG
Source organism: Nannocystaceae bacterium (assembly GCA_041600735.1). Classification (GTDB taxonomy): domain Bacteria; phylum Myxococcota_A; class Polyangia; order Nannocystales; family Nannocystaceae; genus Paraliomyxa. The sequence continues at coordinate 5,060 of JBFIJN010000216.1, read as the reverse complement.
ACTCTTGGGCACGGCACGAGGGTCAGGGATCCGCTGGCGCAGCGCGAGCCTGGGCATGTGCACAGCGGAGCGACCAGAGCGGGGCTGGCGTGGGAGTCGATGGCGACCGTCGCGCCAAGTGCAGCTCCCTCGCGGTTGCCCGGTGGTTGCCCGGCGGTCGGGGTTCAAGAACCCAAGACCCCGCAGAACGCCACCAAACGGGTGAGCCCAGCAGGACTCGAACCTGCGACCCGCGGATTAAAAGTCCGCTGCTCTACCAACTGAGCTATGAGCCCGTCCGCGCTGGTCGGCGCGGAGAGTTGCTTGCCCGGTCGGCGACCCCAACGGGATTCGAACCCGTGTTACCGGCTTGAAAGGCCAGCGTCCTAGGCCCCTGGACGATGGGGTCGCGAAGAGGACCGGGCAAGCGGGCGTTTTCTAGCCGAATCCACCCCCCGTCGCAAGGCACGGCTTGCGCGGGCTCTGGCTCGGCGCCAGGCGGTTTGCGGCGCAGACCTACGTGGATGTACACGGGCCAAGAGCCCCCATGCACGCGATTTGGATCACCAAGCACGGCGGACCCGACGTCCTCGAGGTCCGTGAGACACCCACCCCCGAGCCGCAGGCGGACCAGGTCCGTGTCGCGGTGACGTTCGCCGGCCTCAACTTCGCAGAGCTGTCCGCTCGCCAGGGACTCTACCCGGATGCACCCAAGCCGCCGTGCATCGTGGGCTATGAGGGGAGCGGAGTGGTGGAAGCGCTGGGGCCCCAAGCGAAGGGCGTGGCGGTCGGCGATCGCGTCGCATACATGTGCCGCTTCGGCGGGCACGCGAGCCACGTGCTCACGCCCGCGGACCAGGTGGTGAAGATCCCCGACGCGATGAGCTTCGAGCACGCGGCGGCGATGCCCGTCAACTACCTCACCGCCCACCACATGCTGTTCGAGATCGCACGGATTCGCGCGGGCGCCCACGTGCTGGTGCACATGGCGGCGGGCGGCGTGGGCACGGCCGCGCTACAGCTGTGCCGCACGATCCCCGACGTCACGACCTACGGCACCGCGTCCGCGTCCAAGCACGACTACGTGCGCGAGCACGGCTGCACGCACCCGATCGACTACCGCACGAAGGACTACTCGGCCGAGATCATGCGCCTGACCGAGGGGAAGGGCGTGGATCTGGTGCTCGACGCGCTGGGTGGCGGCGACTGGCGCAAGGGCTACGCGCTGCTGCGGCCGGTCGGCATGCTCATCGCGTTCGGGCTGGCCAACACCAACTCGGGCGGCAAGCGCAGCATCGTCAACGTGGTCAAGCAGCTCGTGCGGATCCCCAGGTACTCACCGCTCAAGCTGATGGACGACAATCGCACGGTCTCGGGCTGCAACATGGGTCACCTGTGGGACGAGAAGGCGCTGCTGCGTCGGCAGCTCGATGCGCTCGTCCAGCTCTACGAGCAGGGCGCCATCCGCCCGCACGTGCATGCGATCCACGGGTTCGACCAAGCCCGCGAGGCCTTCGATGACCTCGCGCTCGGCCGCAACACAGGCAAGGTGTTGCTGCGGCCGTAGTCGCTCGGAAACCCACCCGCGGGGCGGGGTGTCGTAGGCGAGTGGATGCACGCCAGACTTACTCCTAGCCCTTCTCGCTGCGCCGTGGCCCGCATGGGTGCGCTGCTGGCCCTCGCCCTCGTGACCGCATGCCATGCAGCGCCCGCGAGCTCCGCTCCACCCACGACTGCGGGCGTGGCAGCCCCCGCGGATCCGTTCTCCGCGCTCGATCTCGGCTTCGAGTACGACCCCGCGTCGCGCGGCTGGCAGCTCGATCGCTCGGACTACCCGGCCACGATCGACGATACCCACGCGTTCGAGGGCGCGCGCAGCCTGATGCTCGTCCACGATGGCGTGCACACCCGCGGCCGCGTGCGCACGTCACTCCCGATCGAGGCGGTGCGTGGTCGTCAGGTGCGCGTGCGGGTCCGCGTGCGCACCGAGGGCGTCAGCCGAGGGGGCGTGGGCGTGCTGCTGAGCGCGGAGCGTGGCCTGGACACGCTCGCGCGCCGTCAGACCCCGGCGCCCGCACAGGTCCGCGGCACGAGCGAGTGGACCGCCGTGGAGCTCGCGCTCGATGTCCCCACCGCGGCGCAAGATGTTCGCTTGGTGCTCGAGCACTCCGGCAACGGCACCGCGTGGTTCGACGCCGTCGAGCTCGAGCTCGCCGATGTCCCTCCTCCGCTCTCCCCTGCCCTCGCCGAGGGCACGGTCCGCGACGAGGCGGGCGCCCCCGTCGCGGGTGCGACCGTGGTGTTCTTCACGATGAGCGGCGAGCACTCGACGCTCACTACCGATGCTACGGGTCACTTCGCACTGGAGACCGCTGCGGGCCCGCACACGGCCGGGGTCAGCGGCGAGGCCGGGGTCGCGAGCACCATGGTCGAGCTCGCCGCGGGCTCCAACCCTCTGCTCGATCTCCGCGTGTCCCGCGGCTCACTGCCCATCCAGGGCCGCGTGCACGATGAGCACGGCGCCCCGTTCGCCGGCGCACTGGCGGTGGTGTTGACCGCCGACGAGCGCATCTACCCCGCGATCACCGACGCAGAGGGTCGGTTCTCGCTCGCGCTACCACCGTCGGTGCCGGCCCTGATCGTGCTCGAGGGGCCGGCAGGGCAGCGCGTGATGCAGCCCATCGAAGACCCCGCCGCCGAGGTCAGCGCCGTGCTGCCCCGCGGTGGCGGGGCGTCCGAGGCCGCCATCGAGTGGATCCGCCGCCACCACATCCCGCTACGCACGACCGAGCCGAGGTCCGGCATCGAGGACCTCGCCGGCCTCGATGCGGCCGTCGCCAAGGCCACCGTGGTCGGGCTCGGCGAGGCCACCCACGGCACCCGCGAGTTCTTCCAGCTCAAGCACCGAATGCTCGAGTACCTCGTGGAGCGGCACGGGTTCACGGTATTTGGCATCGAGGCCAGCCGTACCGAGTGCCGTGCCATCGATCGCTACATTCAGACCGGCGAGGGCGACCCCAAGGAGGCCCTGGAAGGGATCTACTTCTGGACCTGGAACACCGAAGAGGTGCTCGATCTCATCGAGTGGATGCGCCACTACAACGCCACCCACCGCACCGCGCTCCACTTCGTGGGCTTCGACATGCAGAGTCCCGAGGTCGCTGCGCGCAACGTGACCGCATACCTCGACGAGCTCGTTCCCCACGTCCCCGAGCGCGAGGCGATCGCGAGCTTCGGCCGCCCATGGAACGAGGAAGCCTTCGCCGAGCTCTCCCCCGGGGCCCGCGAGGCTCTCGACGTAGCCCTCACCCGCCTCGCGGCCCGCTTCGACGAGCATCGCGCGGCATGGATCGAGGCGACCTCTGCGGAGGCCTTCGCCAACGCGCTCGAGGACCTCGTGCAGGTGCGCCAGGTCCTCACCATGCGCAGCGCCTCCGAGCTGGAGAGCTTCTCCGTCCGCGACCGCGCCATGGCCGACAACGTGCTGCACATCGCGGCCCGCTACGGCAAGGACACCAAGGCCGTGCTGTGGGCGCACAACGGCCATGTCGCGCGCGCGTGGTCGCAGATCGACGTGATGGGCAAGCACCTCGGTCAGGCCCTCGGCGAGCGCTATGTATCGGTCGGCTTCGCCTTCGATCGCGGGGGCTTCCAGGCGCTGGCGATCGCTGGCGAGCAGATGGACGGGCTGCGTGAGCACCAGGTGGGCTCCGCCGGCAAGGATGATATCGAGGCCGCGCTTCGCGACGGCGGGCCGTCACTGTTTGCCCTGCCGCTACGCGAGCTCCCCGCCACCGGAGCCGCGGCGCAGTGGCTGCGCGCGCCCCGACCCATGCGGCAGATCGGCGCGGCGTTCGACAAGGACGATCTCAGCGCCCGTGTGATCGAGCCGGTACCCGATCGCTTCGACGTGCTGATGTTCGTGGAAGAGACCACCCGCGCTCGCCCGATCCGCCGCGACTGAGCCACGCCGAGCCTCGCGCTCGGGCGGCCCCCACCGCTCAGTCGTCGGCGGGGCCGCTCGTGTTCGCGAGCTGCCCCGCGTCGACATTGCTCGTGTCGAAGGCCCGCGCGCGCTCGGTCATGGTGGCCACCACCTCTTCCCACGACGGCACGTCCCCCTTGATGAAGCGCAGCGGGTTGCAGCGGGCCACCACGAACGTCTTGAGGTAGGGGCTGTCGAGTCCCTTGGCCTTGAGCGCGGCGACCATCTCGCTCACCACCTCGTCGAGCGCGAGCAAGGCCGTCGCCCGAGCCTCGCGCACGGGGAGCGCCTGCGGCAGCGGCAGCTCGAGGAACCCCTCGACGCGCTTGAGCACGACGGTGTACGCGCTGCCCGAGAAGCGACCCTTGCGCTCGTAGCACGCGCCCAGCGTGAGCAGCTGCGCCTCTTCGAACTCGAGGGCGAAGTCGGACTCTGGTCGCGGGTCGAGCTCGGCCAACGATCGCGCCATGCGGATCACCTCGAGCGCCTTCTCGCGCACGTTGTGGGCCTTCTCGGTGTTGAGCGCGAGGATCTTGTAGGCGACCTCGGCCTCGGGCACCACGAGCGCGATGATCGACGCGCCGCCCAGGTTCCTGACCGCCGTGAGCCGGTGGTTCCCGTTGGGGGTCCAGTAGCCGCCCTCCGGCGCGCGCATGGCGATGATCGGATCGAGGAAGCGATCGAGCTTGTCGATGACCACCGTGAGCTTCTTGGCGTGGGTGGCCGAGAGATCGCGCTGAAATGGCGTGGGCGCGACCTTGTCGATCGGCAGCGCCGCGAGGATCGTGTAGTGCCCGCCGATCGGCTCGCGATAGCACGCGAGCACCTGCCCGCCGTCGGCCGCGATGGCGCCTTGCAGGGTCACCACCGCCTCGGGCACGTCGGCCACCGCCACCGCCGTAGCGCTGGCCGCGAGACCTCGCGAGCCTGGCTCGGGCGCCGCCTTCTTGCTGCGCGTGGACTTCTTGGCCGTCTTCTTGGCGGCCGGGGTCTTCTTGGGGGTCTTCTCGTCGGTGGTGGCCACGGCCCGCTAGTTTGACCGAAGGCGGGACCGCTCCGCCAGCACCGCCATGATCCGATCGACCGCAGCGTCCGG
>JBFIJN010000215.1:0-14591 GCA_041600735.1 Nannocystaceae bacterium | reverse complement strand
GCCGAGCATGTCCGACGAGGATGCCGCGAAGAAGTTCCCCGGCTTCACCAAGATCAAGCCGTACCTGCGCATCACCAAGCAGCCCTCCTGAGCGGGAGCGGCTGCGCGACTCGACGCCGGCTCGTCTCGGCCTTCCCCGCGCCCCTCAGGTGAGGCCGGGGAGGCCGCCGGTGCCCCCGTCGATGTTGCCGAAGCTCTGCTGCCCGGCCATGCCCATCGCGTGGCACAGCGAGACGAGCAGGCGGTTGTGGGCCGTGCCGTCGTATTGCAGGTAGCGGCCCATCTCGAGCGCACCCGAGGCCCCGCCCAGCAGCACGAACGGCACCGGCTCGTTGCCGTGGCTGTTGCCGCGCGAGAGCTCGTTGCCCCACACCACCAGCGTGTTGTCGAGCACGCTGCCGTCGCCCTCGGGGATCGCCGCGAGCGCATCGAGCAGGTACTTCACCTGCTCGGCGTACCAGTTGTTGATCGCGGTGATCTTGTCGATCATCGCCGGATCGCCGTTGCCGAGGTGCGAGAGATCGTGGTGCGCATCGGGCACGCCGATCCAGGGGAAGCGCGTCTGGCTGACCGAGCGCGACAGCTGCAGGCTCGCCACGCGGGTGAGATCGCAGCCGAACGACATCGCCAGCAGATCCATCTGGCGGCGCGCGACCTCGGGGAAGTTGTCGTTGGCGCCCTCGTCGAGCCCGCCCGGCGGAAGCGGCGGGTCACAGGTGGGAATCTCGGAGTTGATGCGCTGCTCGATCGCGCGGATCGAGCCGAGGTGGGCCTCCACCTTCAGCCTGTCGTCGGCCGAGCCGTGGTCGACCATCAGCCGATCGAGGTCGCCCTTGACCACGTCGATCACGCTCTGCCGCCGCGCGGTGAGCTTGGCGAGCTCGGTCGCGTCGAGATCGAAGTCGGCGAACAGTCGCTCGAACATCGCGCTCGGGCTGTCCTCGGGCGCGATCGGCTGATTCGAGCCTGCGTAGCACATGCGCGACCAGATGTTGGCCCCGCCGGTCTGCACGCCAAACTCGAGCGACTTGTAGGCGGTCTCGGTGCCCACGGTGTTGGCGATGTGCTGATCGATGGAGATCCCGCCGCCCCAGCCGGCGCTGCCGCCATCGCCCCCGGGGAACTCGCCGCCCGACAGCAGCTGCGAGCCGGTCCACAGGATCCCCATGCCCTTCTGGTGGCCGTCGCCGGGGCCCAGGCGCGAGGTCGAGATCCCGTCGAGCACGAGCATCCGATCCTTGTAGGCCTCGAGCGGCGAGAGGATGGGCCCGAGCGTGAAGTCGGTCTCGGTGCCGCTCGGCTTCCAGTTCTCGTGGAGCGTGCCGTTGGCGGTGAACAGCAGCACGAGGCGCCGAGGGCCGTCACCGGGCGCGGCCTCGGTCTCGCGCGAGAGCGGGGGCAGGAACGGCAGCAGCACGCCCGCCGCGCCCAGCCCCTGCAGGAACCGGCGCCGCGAGCTCGCCGGGTTGATGGGCTTGGGGTGCGGGAGCGTGGAGGAGCCGCGAGAGAAGCGCTTGCGAGTGCTCATGGCTAGTTCCCCTCCGGGATCACGGCCGACTCGTCGGGCGAGCGGCGGTAGCGGAAAGCGTCGCTCTGGACGACCTCGTGGATCAGCGAGCGCAGCTGATCGTCGGAGCCCTCGAAGCGCTCGGTGAGCTGCTGGGTGGCACAGCCGTCGGCGGCGGCATCCATGCGACCCAGCGAGTAGCGAAACCACTGTCGCGCCACGCACTCGCGCACCACCGCCGAGCCTGCGAGGCGCTCGCTCAGCTCGATCGCACCGTCGTAGGTCCCATCGACGTCGGTGGCGACGAGCTCACCCGAGGCATCGACGGCGAGTCCCTCGTCCAGCGTGCGGAAGGCCCCCGTCCCGTCGTAGTGCTCGAAGCCGAAGCCGATCCCGTCGATGAGCTTGTGGCACCCGGCGCAGCTGGGATCCTGGGTGTGCTGCTCGAAGCGCTCGCGCGTGGTGGCGCCGGGCTCGGGGTCGGGCGGCACGTTGTCCACCTCGGGTGGCGGCGGCGGCAGCGGCTGACACAGCAGGCTCTCGCGCACGATCTGGCCGCGATGCACCGGGGAGCTCTGATCGGCGTGCGCGTGGCGGGCCATCATCGCGGGCTGGGTCAGCAGCCCCGCGCGCTCGTCGGCCGGCAGCGGCAGCGGCGTGCCGGCCACGTGATCGGCGGGCCGCTCGACCCCGTAGACCGCGAGCAGTGCGGGATCGGTGGACAGCGTGAACGCCCCGGTGAGCAGCGTGGGCAGCCGCCCATCGCCCTCGTTGAACACCCAGCGCACGAAGCTCGCGGTGTCGTCCTTCATGGCGACCGCGAGGCTGGCATCGAACTCGGGGTAGGCGGCGGGGCTCTTCTCGAGCCCCTCGAGCTCGTCGAGCCCCAGCCACTGCAGGTGGAAGTCGGCGATCGCCGCGTCGGCCTTGGGGTCGATGAGCATGCGATCGACCTGGGCGCGCAGGCCGAGGTCGGTCGACAGCTCCCCGGCGGCCGCGGCCTGGGTCAGCAGCGCGTCGGGCATGCTGTTCCACAGGAAGTAGGACAAGCGCGCGGCCAGCTCGTAGTCGGTCAGTCGTCGCGGCCCCGCGGAGGCCGAGGGCTCGCCGCGCTCCACGTGATAGAGGAACAGCGGCGATTGCAGCACCGTCTGTAGCGCCACCTGCACGCCCATCTCGAACCCGTCGGCTGCGGCTGCGGCCGCGTACACGCCGAGCAGGCGCTCCACGTCGGCTTCGCTCACGGGCTGGCGGTAGGCGCGGGGCAGCAGCTCGCGCAGCCACTGCTCGGCACACGCGTCGTCGCCCACCGCCACCGGGTCGCAGGGCAGGTGGGCGGGCAGCTCGGCCGCGTACTCTTCGGCCAGGATCTCCGCCGCCGCCATGTACAGCTCGACCTGGAGGTCGACCACGGGCGCGACGGCGTTGCTCTTGAACGGACCGACCTTCTCGTCGGCGGTGAAGCCCTCGACCATCTCGGCCTCGAGGCCCAGCAGATCGCGGATCGTGCTGCGGTACTGGCTCTGCGTGAGGCGCCGCAGCGAGGTCGGGCCGATCTGGCGCTCGCCGTCGACGCACTGCGCCTCGACCCCGCCATCATCGTCGGCGCCGTCGTCCTGGCCCGCGTCGCCCGCATCGTCGCCGTTGGAATCGGCCGGGCGATCGCCGTCGAAGTCCTGGAACCCGGTGTAGCAGCCGGCCAGGGGCAGCCCCAGCACCACGGCCATGAGCGCCGCGCGCCCCTTGGATTGGTCGAGCATCATCTCTCCCCGTGGGGGAGTCCGGCGACGGACTGGGTTGTCTCGCGGCACTGCGATTTCTCGACGAGCTCGATCGAAGCGCGATCCGCCTCACCATTCGTGCAAGCGCCTCACTCTGGGATCAGTCGCTGGTCGGTCGCGAGCTTGCGCAGTCGCTCCTTGGCCCGCTCGAAACGCTTGCGCAGCGTCGCCGCGCCGCGCCGCACCTGCTCGGGGGTTGGCTCGGCTTCTTCGGCCATGATCGCCGCGATCTCGTTCCACGCGAGCTTGCGATCGACCCGCAGGATCAGCAGCGTGCGATCGTCGGGCTCGAGCTGATCACGCAGCGCGGTGAACTTGTTCTTCGTCTCGGTGCGCAGGTGGATCATCGTGGTCGTGCGCACCTGCTCGGCCATCTCGAACACCTCGGGCGAGTCGGACAGCGCCAAGTTGCGCTCGCGCCGACGCTGCGGGTCGCGACCCATGCGGTAGAGCGCGTGGCGGGCCAGCGTATAGGCCCACGTGCGAAAGCTCGATTGCCAGCGAAAGCGCGGCAGCCCCTTCCACATGTCCTCGCAGAAGCTCGAGAACACCTCGGCGGCATCAGTCTCGGTGCGGCACATGGCCGAGAGGTAGCCGAGCACCTCGGGTCCGTAGCCGCGCAAGGCCACGGTCGCCGCTGGCCCCCACCGCTCCGCGTCACAGTAGTCCCGGATCTGCTGCTCGAGCGCTGCCCGCTCCTCTTCCATGCTTCGATGGTGCCGCAAGCCACCGCCCGGGGTCCACGGCCGGGGCGCGATATCGGCCCAAAACCGGCGCTGAATCAACGACTTCCGCCTGCAGGTGTCTCGCTTCCGCAAACGAGGGTAAACGTGCATGGGTACCGTCGCCATGAACAGCACCGCCGAAGTCGTGAGGGTCAGCGAGGCCTTCGCCTGGATCGAGACCCAGCGCGCCACCATCGCCTTGAAGTCCGCCACGCGCGAGGGCAAGCCGGTCGAGCTCACGGCCGATCAGACCCGCCTGCTCGCCCAGCGGCTGACCAAGCTCGCCGACGTGCTCGACAGCCTCGTGGCCCAAGAGCGAGAGCGCGCCGACTCGGACGACTAGATCGCCCGTCCGGCGGCCCCGTGCGGGAAAGCGCACGCGCCCCCGGGGGGCCGGAGCCTCGTGACACCCGCCCGACCCGGCGCTAGTCTCCGCCGCCGTGAAGACTACGAGCCTCGCCCTGGTCATGTCCCTGGCCCTGCTGGGCTGCACCGCTCAGCCCGTCGATCCCGCAAAGGTCGACGCCGATGCCAAGGCCAACGCTGAAGCCGGAGGTCCCAGCGCCGTCGCCGGCGATGCCAAGGACACCCCGCGCAAGCCCCGAGGCAAGCAGGTCCCCGCCCCCTCGGACGTGGCCGCCGCGCCGGGTGATGCCAGCACCACCCCGTCGGGGATCGCGTACCGCAGCATCAGCCCCGGCGAGGGCGAGCCCCCCACCACGAACGACAGCGTGAAGGTGCAGCTCACCGCGTGGACGGCCGACGGCGTCACCGTCGAGACCACCGAGGGCCGCAAGACCCCCAAGCTCGTGCGCATGACTCGGCCGCCCGTCCCCGGCTTGGCCGAGGCGATCACGCTGATGAAGCCCGGCGAGACCATGCGCTTTTGGATCCCGGCCGAGCTCACCTACAAGGGTCGCAAGGGCGCCCCCGAGGGCACGATCTGCTACGAGATCAAGCTCGAGGAGATCCTGCGCGCCCCGGCTACGCCGCCCGATGTCGCCGCGCCGCCGGCCGACGCCCTCACCACGTCCTCGGGCCTCGCCTACAAGGTCCTCACCCCCGGCAGCGGCGAGATCAAGCCGCACAAGTGGGATCGGGTGCAGGTGCACTACACGGGCTGGCACACCGACGGAAAGATGTTCGACTCCTCGGTCACGCGTGGCCGCCCCTCCACGTTCCCCGTGGACCGCGTGGTCCCGGGCTGGACCGAGGGTCTCCAGCTGATGCAGAAGGGCGAGAAGACCCGCTTTTGGGTGCCCGAGAACCTCGCCTACGCGGGCGCGCCGGGCAAGCCGCCCGGGATGCTCGTGTTCGATGTGGAGCTCATCGAGATCGAGCAGCTGCCCGAGCCCCCGCCACCTCCCGAGGTGCCGGCCGACGTGGCCGCGCCGCCCGCTGACGCCACCAAGACCGCTTCGGGCCTCGCCTACAAGGTGTTGAAGCCGGGCACCGGGACCGTGAAGCCCACCGACACCCAGGTGGTCGAGGTGCACTACTCGGGCTGGACCACCGACGGCAACATGTTCGACTCCTCGGTCACGCGCGGCAAGCCGACCTCGTTCCCGCTCAACCGCGTGATCAAGGGCTGGACCGAGGGCCTGCAGCTCATGGTCGAAGGCGAGAAGACCCGCTTTTGGATCCCGGTCGAGCTCGCCTACGAGAACAAGCCCGGCAAGCCGGCCGGGATGCTCGTGTTCGACGTGGAGCTGCTGTCGATCAAGACCGACCAGCCCGCGCACCCGTAGCCTACTCGATCACCACGGGGCCCACCGAGTCGATGGGCTCGTTGTCGGCGAGATCGGTCGTCCACGCCAGCCCGTAGCCGAGCTGGCCGCGGTTGTTGCGACCCCAGCACTTGACCTGGCTGCCCTCGGTCGTGCCGCACGAGAACGCGTTGCCGGCCGTGACCATGCGTGGGGCCAGGGGTAGCGCCAGGTTGACCTGCATCGCCAGCGGCGCGAACAGGTCCATCGTGTTGCCGTAGCCCAGCCGGCCGTTGTTGCCCTCGCCCCAGCAATAGATCTGCGTGGTCGCCAGGCGCACGCAGGTGTGGGCCGCGCCCATGCCAAAGTGGGTGGGATCGCTCCCGACCGGATCGACCGGCGGGATCAGCAGCACGTCCTCGTTGTCCCCCACGTTGTCGGTGTTGCCGTAGCCCAGCCGGCCCGCACCACCATCGCCCCAGCACTGGATCGTGCCGGTGTCGTAGGCGACGCAGGTGTGATCGTAGCGCGCCGCGATCAACACCGCGAGCTCGGCCAGCGCCACCGTGGTGGAGGCCGCCGGCTCTTCGTCGTCGCCGATCGTCACCGCGGCTCCGGGCGTGCCGAGCTGCCCGGCCCCGTCGTGACCAAAGCACAGCACGTCACCGCCGCCCAGCAGCACACACGTGTGATCGGTCCCCGCCGCCACCTGCAGCGCGACCACGCCCTCCCCGAGGTTGACCGGAGGCATCGCGCCCGGGAGCTCGTCGTCGCCCACCATCGTCACACCGGGCAGGCCGAGCTGGCCGCGATCGTTGCGACCCCAGCAGCGCAGCTCGCCGCTCTGGAGCACCGCGCACGCATGCTCGCCGCCCGCCGCGATGTGGACCGGAGTGCCGCCGAGATCGATCGCGGGGATCGCAGCCGGCTCTTCGTCGGTTCCGAGGTCGGCCACCGCCCCCTGGCCGAGGCGTCCGTGCTGGCCGTTGCCCCAGCACTTGACCTCCTCGGTGGCCAACAGCGCGCAGGTGAAGTCGGTGCCCAACGCGAGCTGCTCCACCGGCGCGCCCACGTTCACGAACGGCATGTCGCCCGGGGTCTCGTCGTCGCCGATGTCCTCGACGAGATCGAGGTAGCCCAAGCGCCCCGCGTCGTGAGCACCCCAGCACTTGATGTCACCGGTATGGAACAGCGCGCACACGTGCTCGTTGCCCGCGATGATCTGGGCCGCCCCGGCCGACACCGAGCAATCGTTGTCGCAGCCGTCGCTGTTGATCGCGTTGGCGTCGTCGCACGCCTCGCCCTCATCCACGTCTCCGTTGCCGCACAACAGCACGACGCACTCGTCCTCGATGCACACCAGGTCGCCGTTGCAGGTCCCCTCGTCGCACGCGCAGCCCTCCTCGCCGAGCGGGCACCCCGGCCCGGTGCTCGAGCTGTCGACGGCGCCGCTGCTGCTGCTCGAGCTCGAGCTCGAGCTCGAGCTCGAGCCCGCGCTGCCGCTGCCCAGCGTAGTGCCCTCGGCCGTGGAATCCGCCGAGGTCGCAACGGAGCCGGTGCTCGTCCCCGTCGACGGGCCCTCCGTGGCCGACGCCGTGCCGACACCGCTATCGTTGGGGGTACAGGCAGCCAGCGCCAAACAAGCGAGGAGATTGGAATTAAAGCTCCGCATCGTGGTCGAGGATACCCTGGACACACCGGGTGTAGCTGCTAGTTTTCGCCCCCAGGTGCAGTCATGGCCGACGATCTCGACATCGACGGGCGGGTCATCATCCCCGCCGCCGAGCTGCAGTGGACGGCCGTCCGCGCGGGGGGCCCGGGTGGCCAGAACGTCAACAAGGTCGCGACCAAGGTCGACCTGCGCTTCGATCTGCCCGGCTCCAGCGCCCTGTACCCGGCCGTGAAGGCCCGCCTGCGCACGCTGGCGGGGCCGCGACTCGACGCCGATGGCTGGCTCGTGATGACGAGCCAAGCCACCCGCTCGCAGGCCGACAACCTCGAAGACGCGCGCAGCAAGCTCGCTGCGCTGATCCGCACCGCACTGGTGCCCCCCAAGCGACGTCGCCCCACCCGACCCACCAAGGGATCCAAGGAGCGGCGACTGGGGGCCAAGCGGCAGCTCGCCGAGAAGAAGAGCGCGCGTGGCCGGGTGCGCGGCTCGGACGGCTAGGGCGCGCAATTCCGGCGCCACCCGAGCATTGTTCCGTAGGTTTTTTCGGCGCGCGATCGACGATGACTATGGTCGGGGCATGGCACGCCCCACTCCTCTGCTCGCTCCCCTGTTCGCGGGTTGCTTCACCCTCGCTCTGTCCGCGGCGGGCCACGCCGCGCCCGAGGGCGAGACCGCACCGACCGATCAATCCGCCCCCATCGACACCGCGACGCCCGACGACACGGCCACGCCCGATCCCGAGCCCAGCAGCGCCGCGGGAAGTCGGGTCGGCGGAAGTCAGGTCGAGGGCGAGGCCGCGGTCTCCACCGAGAGCGGCTTCTCGGGCTCCGGCTCGGCGGATGGCGGCAGCCTGCGCGGGACCTTCGGCGTCGGTGCGATCCGCACGCTGAGCGGGCTCACCGGGGTCAACGCCCGCTACTTCGTGCTCGACCGCCTCTCGGTCGGTCTCAACATTGGGCTCGGCACGTTCACCTACAAGGAGGACGACCCAGCCTCGACCGATCCCTGTCCCGGGCCCGACTGTCGGCTCGAGAACACGCGCACCATCGCCGCCCTCGGCATTGGCGTCGAGGGCCTCTACTTCGTGAAGCTGGGCAACCCCGCCGGACAGCTGCCGTTCCGCGCCGATTTCGGCCTCGGCGGACGCTTCACCCTCTTCCAGGGCGTCAACGATGCCGACGTGCCCGACAACCACGACGATCCCACCGAGTTCGACATCGAGATCCCGATGGTCGTGCAGCTTCGCTTTGGCGATCACTTCACGCTCTCGCCCGAGTTCGGCTTCAACTTCATCATCGTGCCCGGCTCGCGCGAGACCGGCGACATCAACCCCGGCACGGGGAAGCCAGACAATCAGATCGCGCCCAGCCTAGGCCTCGGTGGCGCCGGCGGACCCTACTCGGGGCCGGGCTTCGGGTTTCAGATCACGAACGGCGTCGGCGTGTTCGGCGGGGCTAGCCTGCACTACTACTTCTAGCCGACGCCGAGCTCACCGCTTGCCCTTCGTGGCGACCACCCGGAAGGTCACGCGGACCTTGCCGGGGCCGAGCGAGCGCTTGGCGTCCATCGCGAGCCGCTGCCCGCTCTCGGCCTCGTGCTCGACCCGAAACGCGGCCACCTGTTGGTCGAGATCGGCGTCGCCGCTGGAGGCGAAGTCGCGGGCGAGCGTGACCTTCTCGGGCTTCTTGGGCATCGCGAGCGCACCCACGATATCACGCGGGCCACGGCGCTTCGCGGGGCAGGGAAATGGATGGCCAGACGCGTCGCCGCGCGGCACCATGCTCGCGTGGCCGACGACCCGCTCGCACGCCTGCGCAAGATCATCGAGTCGCTTCCCGAGACCTCCGAGAAGCTCTCCCATGGCTCGCCGACCTGGTGGGGCGGCAGCAAGACGTTCGCGTGCTTCCACTCCGGCGGCTACGACGAAGGGCGCCGCGCCGTGTGGATCAAGGCGCCCGACGGCGCCCAAGAAGCGCTGATCTCCGCGGATCCCGAGCGCTTCTATCGCCCGAAGTACCTCGGCCCCAGCGGCTGGGTCGCGCTGCGACTCGAGGGCAAGGTCGACTGGGCGGAGGTTCGCGCGCTGCTGATCGAGGGCTACCGAATGGTCGCGCCCAAGCGCGCGCTGAAGCTCCTCGACGAGCCCGGTGCCAAGCGCTGATCGAGCCGACGCTGTCGGTCGAGATCGAGCCGCTGCCGGAAATGAGGCGGCGGCCTCTGCGACCTGGTCCCCGCGCGGCCGCGCTCGGCCACCCTTGACCCCCTGCGTCGACGCGCGCACGATCGCCCGCGAGCTTCCCCGTGGCCTACACACGCGCAAAGAACAATGTCTATGTAGTCGACGTGGGTGGCACCATCCGCGAGTTCGACAACTGGCCCGCGTGCCAGGCCCTGGTGAACGGCTCGCCCTACCCCTTCGCGGGCGGGGTCGATCGCGAGCAGGCGCTGGCCAAGCTCGCCCGCAGCCGCGGGGCGCAGGGGCGTCACCACGAACGACGAGCCACGGGCGAGCCGGCCGCGAGCGGCGGACGCTCGGTCCCGCTCGATCGCCCCACCGTGGGCATCTGCGCCGACGCGGGCACCCACGGCAACCCGGGGCCCTGCGAGTACCAGGTCGCCGACCTCGCCGGAAACGTGCTGGTGCACAAGCACCTGGGGGTGCATTCGAACAACTATGCGGAGCTCTCCGGCATCGCGGCGATGATCGACTACGCGCTCGCCCACGGGCATCGCAAGCTGTGGACCGACTCGAAGATCGCCATGGGCTGGATCGCGAGCGGCCGCGTGGGCGCCACGGTGCACGAGCGCGACGTGATCGTGGCGATGGCGCGCCGCATCGGGCAGAAGCTGGCCGCACACCCGGAGCTCGAGCTGTGCAAGTGGCACACGAAGACCTGGGGCGAGATTCCGGCCGACTTCGGCCGCAAGTAGGGCCACTCATGCGCAAGTTCGCGCGTTCTCCCACGCTCGCGCGCATTCACGCTCGCCAAGGGCCGCTCCCGCTCGCCGACGGCCACTCACGCGCGTTGCGAGGGCTCGGTGCAGCAACGACAATGGTCGGCATATGCTGCTCTCCGCCTCCGCCCTACTCCTACCGCTTGCCTTTGCGCCACCTGCCGTCGATGCCGCGCCCGCGTGCACGCATCGCCACCGCGTGGCCCTGACGTCGCCCTACTCGCCGGTGCCGACCGAGCTGCGCAATACCCAGTTGTTGTTCACGGCGGCGATCTTCGGCAGCGGCGTGGGCACGAACATCGGAGTGCTCGACACCAAGACGGCCGCGGTCGCGTGGCTCACCACGTTTACGCAGGCGGTCGAGCAGCGGCCGGTGTTCCTCACCGACGACATCGTCGTCTATCAGATCCTCCCGGCGAGCCAGGTCCACGAAATGCACGCGATCTGGTTCGGGCCCGACGGGCTACCGGGCACCGCCGATGATGCAACCTGGATGTTCGAGAGCGGCACCGGATATGTGTCGTTTCCCGACGCCAACGACGACGAGGTCGCGTGGATCGTCACCGATAGCACGACCGGGCTCTCCGATCTGCACCGCTGCGACTGGCGGGCGGGCACCGCCGCGCCGTGCGTGCCGGGGGGCGTGGCGGTCCTGCCGCTGCCCACGGCCCCGTTCGAGGCCCGTCGTCCCTACCCCATCGGCGGCAGCGACGTGCTCATCAGCCGCCATGGCTCGAGTGCCGTGTCGTGGGTCGATCCGGCGGGCACCATGCTGCCGTGGCGGACGACCTCGTTCGTCGACGCGGTGGGCCCGTTCGTCGCGACCTGGCGCAATCCTCCGGGGGTGACCGAGGTCGAGCTCGCGACCAATCCACCAGGAGTGCCCTGGGCGTCACTGCCGGTCACGAACGCGAGGTTCTCGCACGCTTTCGGGAGCAACGGCCACGCGCGAGCCATCGGCGCCAAGCCGGGAGGCTTCATCGGCCACGCGGTGGTCGTCGACTTCGACTTCGGCGGCTACACCACGCAGCCCTCCACGTACCCCCTCGCCTACGGCGCGGTGGTCGAGGGCGACCGTGTCGCCTACGTCACGAGCACGCCGGCCGGCAACGAGATCGAGGTCGAGGACTGCTACTTCCCGTAGCCGGCGCGCCCAAACGAGAGCGCCGGCGCAGCGAGTGGTCGTCCCACCCGAGCGCCGGCGATCGTCGGCTCATGTCTACGGCTACTGGGCCTGCGACTGCACCGCGGCCGCGCCGATGCCGATGCGCTTGATCAGCGCGGGCACGTCGACGTTGCCGGCCGCCTTGAGCTGCTCGATCAGGCTGGCCACCTGACCGGCCGTGCTCGAGCCGTCGCTCTTGCCGTCGCCCACCACGGTGAGCTGGTCGATCTTCATGTTGTCGACCGTGCCCACCATGATGCCGATGAGCGTGCGCAGCTTGTCCATCACGATGATCTCGCGCGCCTGGCCTCCGGCGGCCACCCATGCCTCGATGAGCTTCCGCAGACCCTCGGCGGTCGCCTCACCGTCCTCCTTGATGTTGGCCACCTGCGCCCTCGCGCCGGCCTCCATCTCGGCCTTGTACGCGAGCGCGGGGGCCACCACGTCGGCGTCGAGCTTGAGCTTGACCTGCTCGATGCGAGCTCGCTGCACCTGGATGTCGGCCTCGGCGCGTGCGATCTGAGCCTCGATCACGCTGCGCTCGCGCGCCACCTCGGCGGCGCGACGGGTGCGTGCGGCCACGATGCGCTTGCTCGCCTCGGCCTCCACGATGCCCCGCTGCGCCTTGAGCTGGGCGATCTGCGTGCGGGACAGGTTGTCGGCCTCCTGGATCGTCGACTCGGCCTTGCGCTCGGCCTCGGCCTTGCGCGCATCGCGGATCAGCTCGGAGCTACGCGCGCGGCCGCTGGCCTCGAGGTAGCCCACGTCGTCCGAGACGGTCTGGATCTTGAGGGTGTCGAGCGCCAGGCCCAGCGCCTGCAGATCGACCTCGGCCTCCTCGATGAGTTCGGCGGCGAACTTCACCTTGTCCTCGTTGACCTCCTCGGGCGAGAGCTTGGCCAGCACCCCGCGAAGGTTGCCCTCGAGCGTCTCGCGACCGAGCTTGATGATCTGCTCCTTGGTCTTGCCCAGCAGGCGCTCCACCGCGTTGTCGAGGACCGGAGGGTTCCCGTCGATCTTGATGTTGGCCACGCCCTCGATGTTGAGCGGGATCCCGTCGCGCGAGTACGCGCCACGGACCGCCACGTTGACCACCATGTTGGTGAGGTCCATCGAGTCGACCTTCTCGAGCAGCGGGATGCGAATCCCGCGGCCACCGTGGATCGCTCGATAGCCGACCTTCTGGTCGGGGCGACGCTGAGGCCCCGAGAAGATCACGACCTCCGAGGGCTGGCAGATCACGAGCAGGCTCTTGATCGACAGGCCGATGAAGAGCAGCGCGACGGCCAGGACGATTGCAACGATGAGAATGGGGTTCATCAGCGCACCTCTCCTTCACGAGCGGCGGACGGGGGGGTGAGCGACCGCTTGGGTGGCGGCAGCCCATCGCGCTTGCCGGCGCGATTGCCCTGGGTGAGGATCGAGACCACGTCGATCCCAACGGTCTCCTTGATGCGATCGAAGATCTCCGAGACGACCGCGGGGTAAGCGCCCACGTAGCGGGCCAGCGTGCGCCCGTCACCGCCATCGATGAGGTTGACGTGCTTGATGTCGAGCCCCTCGGTGGCCTTGGCCACGTCGGCCAGGATGTGGTCGATCTGCTGGATCAGGAAGATCTCGCTGGCCTCGCTGCCGGCGAGCTTCCAGGCCCCGTGCAGGGCATTGAGCGCCTCGCCCTGCGCACGACCCGTCTCGGCGCGAATCGCCGCATCACCGCCCGCGCGCAGCTCGGTGGCCATGCGGTTCTTGTCGGCGGGGATGATGATCTCCGCCTCGAGGCGCAGCTTCTCGAGCTCACCACGGATCGCCTGCAGCTGCTGCTCGGCGATCGCCCGGGCCTCGAGCCCCGCGGCCACGGTCTTCTCCTCTTCGGAGCGCGCCTTGGCCTCGAGCTCGGCGCGGAAGCGCTCGAGATCGTTGCTCTCCTCGACGATCCGCGACTCGGACTGCTCGAGCGCGACGCGCCCGCGCATGTCCGCGTCGGCCACCACTTGGTCGGCCTCGCGCTTGGCGTTGGACTCCGCGATCTCGGCGGTCTTGTGCACCTCGGCGATCTTGATGCGGCTGATCGAGTTGAGGTACTGCACCTCGTCGGTCACGTGCTGGATCTTGAAGGTGTCGACCGACAAGCCCATCTGACCGAGATCGTCGGCGACCTCGGCCTTGAGGTTGTCGGCGAGCTTCTGCCGATCGTGGTTGACCTCCTCGGGGGTCAGCAGCGCCAGGACGCCGCGCAGCGTGCCCTCGAGGGTCTCCTTGGCGACCGAGCGCAGCTGATCCTGCGGGCGCCCCAAGAAGCGCTCGACCGCGTGGTTCACCAGCACGTCGTCATTGGTGATCTTGACGTTGGCTACCGCGTCGACGTTGATGGGGATGTTGCCCTTGGCGTAGGCACCCCGGATCTGGATGTCGATGGGCATCACCTTCATGTCCATCGAGTCGACCTTCTCGAACACGGGGATGCGAAACGCGCGCCCGCCCCGGATCACGCGAAAGCCCACCTCGGTGCCGTCGGCGAGCTTGTGCTTGCGTCCTGAGAACACGAGCACCTCGTTGGGCCTCCCGATCACCATGAACTTCTTGATGATCACGATGATGAACAGGAGTGGTACGAGCACGGCGCTCGACCATGTGGCGACTTCGATCAATACCTCGGGGTCCATTCATTCCTCCGACCTGTAGATGGTCTCTTCGGGTGCAACTTGCGCCTTTCCGCTCTCGTCCAATCCAAGTACGACGACCCGCGTTCCCGCGGGTAGAGCCATGGGCTCGATGGCCGTGGCGAGCAGGTGCCGCTCGCGGCCGCCAAGGCTCAAGCGAATGCGAGTCACCCCGCCCTCGCGTAGGGGAAGCATCAGCTCGCCCGCTTGCCCGGAATAGTCGCCGCGCCGGATCGTCTCGCCGACCGGCTTGCGCAGCCATCGGACCAGACCGGCGCTGAGCGTGCCTACGGTGATCCCGGTGGTGGCGCTGAGCGCTCCCACGAGGAGACCGCCCGCCCCCGTCAGGGTGGTGAGCAAGGCCCCCGACAGGCCAAAGAATGCCGATCCGAACGTCCAGAAGCGGAACGACATGAACGG
>JBFIJN010000214.1:0-14624 GCA_041600735.1 Nannocystaceae bacterium | reverse complement strand
GCTGCGCTACACCACGGCGCCCGTCGGGGGGGCGCTGCTCGGGGCGGGCGTGGCCACGGTCGTGGCGGGGGCGGTGCTCGTGGTGCTGGGGCGGCGGACGGAGAAGCGTCAGCTCGCGAGCGGCGTGGCCGTGCGAATTCACGGCACCGGGCTTCGAGTGAAGTTCTAGCGAACCCGCGCGGGGGCTGCGGTGTCCAAGCTGGTTGGTGCTACGGAGGTCCACTGGGTGTGGCGCTCGCGCGGAGACCGGCGCTCGCTGCGTGAGCCTGCTGGTGGGCCTCGCGGTGGCGGGATGTGGCAGCGATCCGCAGTGGCGGCAATCCGCGCACGAGACGTCCTCGCATGCCGAGGACGAGGCTGTGCCGAGCGATCTCTCGATCGGGGCGCGCTTCGTGGAGGAGCCGGCCGCTCGCGGGGTTGCAGCGCTCGGTTCGATCGAGGAGCTCTCGCCGCGGCTGCGACGGGTGCTGGACCCCAGCGCATTCGAGCCGCTGCCGCCCCCGCGCGAGGGCTCGTGGCGCGGTCTCGTCCGCGAGCCCTCGCAGAGCTTCTCCGAGTTCGTCGGGTCGCGCCCCAACGTTCCTGACCAATTCCGCGACACGCTCGTGCTGCTGCCGCTCGGTAGCTTTCCCACCGAGCTGCTCGTGGAGCGCGATCACGTGGTGCTGGTGCAGAGCCCGCGCCTCGAGGTGATGCGCGAGCTCGCCGTGCGCTTCTTCGGCTTGCCCGTCGACGTGGTCACGCCGCTCCCGATCGAGCAGTTCGAGCTGCCGCTGCGGGAGCACGGCGGTCATGATCAGTACGATGCGCTGGGTGTGCTCGATGGAGTCGAGGCGGTGCTGCCCGACCACGCGTACTCGATGACGGTGCTCATCAACCACGATCTGTTCGTGACCGAGGACCAGGACCACGGGTTCGGCTACGCGACCCATGAGGAGCGGCTCGCCGTGATGAGCTTCGCGCGCTTCGAACCCCAGTTCTCGGGTGAGTGGCGGGCTCCCGACGAGCGCGAGCGGATCCCCAGGCGCGGCCTCAAGGTCTTGGTCCACGAGATCGCCCACACCTTTGGCCTGCGCCACTGCGACTACTACGCGTGCATCATGAACGGGATGGCGGATCGCGAGGAGGTCGACGCGACCCCGCTGCACCTGTGCCCGGTGTGCCTGCGCAAGCTGATGTCGAGCGTGGGCTTCGATCCGGTCGTGCGCTACGAGCAGCTCGAGGCGCTGTATGCCGAGCTCGAGATGGAGGAGGAGCGGGCGTGGGTGCACCAGCGCGTGGCCGAGATCACCGCAGAGTGACGGGGGCTTCAGGGCACGCATACGTTGGTGGGCTCGGGATCGCCGGCGCAGCCGCCGAGCGCGGGAAAGCTGCACGTGCCGTCGCAGGGGTTGGTCGCGGTTCCCTCGCGCAAGAACGCGTCGAGCTGGGCGTCGGCGGGGGCTAGGCGACGTTGATCAGCACGCAAGCGGTGAGCGAGAGGAGAGCCGATGCAGACCGACAACGAGAGACCATGAGCGACGAGCATCGCACGGCGCTCGGACTTTGACGCGCTTCAGGGCGGTCATCGTCGAGGATCTACGCTATCGTGGAAGCCATGAAGCCCACTCGGACTAGGAATTCGGTGGTCGCATCGATGGTCGTGTCGCTCGTGCTCGTGGCTTGCAGTGACGACGGTTTCTCGAATGCACCGCAGGCGGAGAGCGGCGGCTCGCAGGTGACGAGCACCACACGAGGAACCTCCCCGCCGGGTGGTTCGATGGAGGATTCGATGGGCGGCCTGGAGGGAACCGGTACCGCGTCGTCGAGCTCCGGCGGGACGAGCAGCTCGGTCGACACGTCGGGGGGGGCGAGCTCGTCGGGCGGGAGCTCGTCGGGCGGGAGCTCGTCTGGCGGGAGCTCGTCGGGCGGGAGCTCGTCGGGCGAGAGCTCGTCGGGCGGGAGCTCGTCTGGCGGGAGCTCGTCGGGCGGAGGCTCGTCGAGCGGCGGCATGGGCAACGCGTACGAGGGTACCTACGAGGGAACGTGGGATGGCCGGTGCGCGGGGATCGGGCTGGTCAACGGCACACTGGTGTACGACGTCGCGGTCGACGGCGTGCTCACGGGCTCGATCTCGGGCACCGACAGCGGTCCGCTCGATGGCAACGTCGACGACATGGGCTTGGTCACGGCCATCGCAACGGGGATGGTCGCGGGGATGTGTCCGTTCGACGGGCAGACCGACTTGATGGGCGCGGTGACCGGGATGTGGTCATGCCCGATCGGCTGCGCGGGGACCTGGACCGCCCAGCAGCTGTGACCGAGCGCGGGGCCTAGCCGCGCGCGCCCAGCAGTGCCTCGAGCTCGAGATGCGAGCTCTGCTGGGTTGCATCGCCGTCGCAGTACTCGGGGTGGTGCGTCGAGCAGAGCGGCGGATCGGTGATCGCATAGCAGGTCTCCCTGAAGCGATCGCCGAGGCCCATGAGGTCGTCTGCGGCGTCGTTGTAGTGCAGGCCCATGCCGCGGCCCATGGAGCCGCTCGCCCACTTGGCGTGCTCGAGCACGCCGAAGGCGTCGGTGGGGCTGGCGAACACGAAGCTCACGTCTTGGGGGATCAAGTCCCCGCAGTCGGGATAGGCGATGTAGGCCACGCCTTCGAAGCCGGCGGGGGGCGGGGTCGCGGTGACGACCGCCATCACGTAGGGCGCCGAGCCAGGGTCCGGTCGGGTGTCGGTCACGAGGACGCGGTAGGCGGCCCAGTGCTGCGAGAGCGCGGTGAGCAGCGTCTCCCGCGTGCTCGCGTCGGCGCCGTAGGGGTCCCAGGTGCCCGCGAGCTCGGTGTAGAGACCCTGGACGTTCTGCGAGGCATCGGCGTTGCCGAACGTGGTCGTGACCCCGTCGAGGTTGACGAACAGGATCTTCGTGGGCGCGATGCAAGCGGAGCCCTCGCACAGCTCGTAGGGGCCGCACTCGCAGGCGGCCGCAGTGGTGGAGGCTTCGCCGGAGGCGGAGTCGTCGGTGGTCGTGCCCGAAGCGGCCGTCGTCGTGGTGAAGCTCTCGGCGTAGGCCGGGTCGATCTCGACGCAGCCGGGGAGCGCGAGGAGGATCAGCAGGGCTGCGGAGCGTGAGAGGCCGGGGGCCACTGGAGAGATGGTAGCGCGGTCGGACCGCGCGTGGGTCACATGGCGAGCTCGAACAACCTGCGAACGAGGGTGGTGGAGAGATCGAGCTGGGCCTCGCGCTGGCGCTCTGCGCCGGGGCCCATGGTCATCACGACGTCGTCGAGGTGCCCGCCGAAGGTGAGCCGCGGGGGCTGGATCACGTCGATTGCGACCAGCCACGCCACGAGGGCGTCGACGTCCGCGGCGAACACCCAGCTGTCGCGCGGGTGCTCGTCGAGCAGCGACCGCGTGTCCTTGCGCGCGCCCAGGTGGCCCTTGTTGGTCGCGGCGCCGAGCGCCCGACGGAGGTAGCGCTCGACGCCATCGCCCGGCACCATCGCCATGTAGAGCACTTCGCCGCGCTGCGCGTAGGCCATGTCGAGGCGCGGCGGGTCGCCGAGCACGCGAGTGAGCGCCGCCCCACCGGGCTGGCCCATGAGCTCGGCGGTTGGCTTCATCGTCAGCAGATCGCCACGGATCTTGCCGGCCCGGAACGCGCCGGGGCGGAGCTTCATCGAGTAGTGACGCGAGATCCCGGAGGGCTCGCGGTAGCGCTCGAAGATCTCGCGCAGCCGCGGCATTGCATCCACTCCGGGCTTCATCTGGTAGGCGATCACGACGCCGCCCTTGGTGCTGGGCTCGTGGAGCAGGGCCATCGCGGCCTGCCCGGTGGATTGCTCGCTCCACAGCGCGAGGGTCTCGCGGTACTGCTGTGCGAGGGTCTCGTTGGCCTCGCTGCCGCCGAGCGAGCCGATCGCGTGCAGATAGGCCCCGAGCATGGGATCTGCGGCCAGCGTCGACATGTCGAGGCTCATGCCGCCCACGATCACCGCGCTCGCGGGCAGCCGCTCGACCAGCTCGCGACTCGGGCCCAGCGCGGCGGCGGACGCATACGCGGTGGCGGTCGCGGTGTCGGCGAGGGCGGTGCCGCGGTAGCCCACGCGCGCGCGCTGCTCGGAGAGATCGAGCCAGAGATCCATGCGCTCGAGGTCGGCCCAGCTGAGCCACTGCCGGCGCTGTGCCTCGGTCGCGGCCTCGGCGTAGGCGCCGGGAGGCTGGGCCCGCTCGATCATCGCGAGCATGCCCTCGATCTCCTCATGAGCGTCAGCAAAGATCACGCTGGGGTAGGCGGTGCCGACGAGCTCCTTCTCGCCCACGGGGGCATCGATGATCTCGCGCTGGAGCTGCTCGCGAGTGGCGGCGACGAGATCGGGCGCGAACGCGAACGCGACGTGGTCTCCCATCGCGGTGAGGAACACCGGCTGCCCATCGATGCGGTAGTTGGCGAACTCGTCGGCGCCCGAGACGTAGCCGTCGGGCCCGAGGTCCTGCACCAGCGAGGTGAACCCGCCGGCATAGCCGACCACGCATGCAAACGGGCGATCGTTGCGCGTGGGGCTGGTGATGATGCAGCCCATCGGGCGCGTGAGGCTGACGTGCTCGGCGAGGGCCGAGCGGGTGCCGAGGGCCATGCCGAGCAGCGAGCGGAACAGCGACTCGTCGAGCATCGAGCCCTGCGCGGTGGGCAAGAGCGCGCGGAGCTGGGCGAGCGCGCCGACCGGGGAGGGGAGGCGCACGAAGCCGTAGATCGCGACGGGCGGCGGTGGCAAGGCCTGCGGAGGAGCGGCGACCGGGTCGGCGGCGGGCGGCGCAGGCAGGGCCGTGAGCGGCGGGGACGACGGCGCGGGCTTGCAGGCGAGCAGCGGGAGGGCGAGGACGAGGAGGCGGGGGCGCAGCATGGGCGCGGGTAGGGTAACGCGCTCACCGCTGGCTTGTCCGTTGTCGCGGGTTCGCGGACTCGCTCACTCCGCCAAGATCACCACGGCTGCGAGCAACACGAACCACAGCGGAACATAGGGCGCGACGAAGCGCCGATAGGCTCGGCGCGGACCAGTCGCATGAACGCTGCCCCAGTCGTTGCCGGGAGAACTTCGCGAGCGCGCGTGGGCGCGGAGCTGACGCAGATACGGCGGCAGGCCGAGCAGCAAGCCGGCGAGCAAGCCCCCCGCGTGTCCCACATTGGCGATCGGCCCGAACAGCCCGGTCGCGCAGGCCACGAACCACAGCATGATGAGCACGGAGTCGCTGTCACCAAGGGCGTAATGGTGACGCCGGTCGTAGCGGGCGTGCATCCACACGAAGCCGAATACCCCGTAGACCACGCCCGACATGCCGCCGAAATTGGGACCGCTGATCCAGTACTGGCCGAGCGACCCGGGCACCTCGGACGCGACGACCACCGCGAGCATCACCAGGCTCCCGTGGTGGTGCTCGATCTGTCGGCCGAGTCGCCAGAGCCAGATCAGGTTGAACACGAGGTGGAACGCCCCGAAGTGGATGAGCATCGGCGTCAGCAGTCGCCAGGCCTCGCCGGCGCGCACGCGCCCGAGGAACTCGGTGCTGGTCCACGGCTCGATGCTGAGGTTCTGGATCGTGATCGTGGTGGGGTCGCCGAAGTCGCTGGCGAGCGCGACCAGCCCCGACGCGACCGCCAAGAACACGGTGATCGGGCCGTACCCGAGCGCCGCCGGGGCCGACCAGCGCTGGCGCGGATCGATGGCGCGTTGCTGGGCGGCCTCGTCGTCGTGCCGTCGATCTCGGCGGATGCGCTCGGCGCCGCGCCTGTCCGCGCTCGTCGGGTGCGCCTCGCTCCACGCGGCCTGCAGGCGGCGCGCGGCCTCGAGCTGGTCATGCTCGACCACCCACAGCTCCCACGGGCCCTCGCCCCGCACGAGCGTCTCGATTCCGTGGACCAGCAGGTGGTCGGCGAGGGCCGCGGCGCTCGCTCGCTCGGCATGGTCCATCAACTGGCGCATGGCTCGACTGCGAGTCTATCAGCCGCAGCGAGCCCGTCACGCGCGCGGGACGACGGCGAAAGGACTGCGCCGACCCGCGACCCACAATGAACGATGCGCGTGCGCGGGAGCCTGATATCCTGCGTAGGCATCGACCATGCCGAATGGACCGCTCCCCAACCCGCGCGCGCCCACGGCCGCACTCTCGCGGGGGCCGGACGAGAGCGGTCCTCACCGCGAGGGCCAGCTCGTCGACGGCAAGTACCGGCTCGCTCGCGAGCTCGGTGAGGGTGGGATGGCCTCCGTGTTCTTGGCCTCGGACGTTCGCCTCAAGCGCAACGTGGCGATCAAGATCCTGCGGCCGCAGGTCGCGGAGCAGAGCACCATGCGCGCGATGTTCATGCGCGAGGCCGAGTCGATGGCCAGGCTGCGGCATCCGAACGTGATCGAGATCTACGACATCGGGCAGACCGGGTCGTGTCCCTACCTCGTGATGCCCTACGAGCAGGGCGCCGATCTCGAGGCTTGGTGTCAGCGCCGCCACGGGCCGCCCATGCCCATCGATGTGGCGATCGGGATCCTCGGCCAGGCCTGCGCCGGGATCGCGGCGATGCACGACGTGGGGCTGGTCCACCGCGACATCAAGCCCCAGAACATCCTCGTGCTGCGCTCGTTCGAGGTGGTCATTGCCGATCTCGGGCTCACGCACTACGCCACCGTGGACGTGCATCCCGGGGGGCTGTTCGGCACGCCTGGCTTCATGGCCCCCGAGCTGCTCCGCGGTGGCGCCCGGCCCGATCAGCTGGTTCCCGCGGTAGACGTCTACGCGCTCGGGGTCACGGCCTACTGGCTCCTCACCGGGAAGCTCCCCACCTCCGCCGACCTGCACGAGATCCTCTCGCAGCACTCGCTGGGACCGATCCTACTGCCGAGCGAGGTCGTTCCCCATCTCCCGAAGGAGCTCGACGAGCCAATCCTGAGGGCCTTGGACGCGGACCCACGGACCCGCATCTCGACGGCCGAGCTGCGCGTCGCGTTGTCGCGGGCGCGTGATGCGGTGCACTCGAAGCGCGACCGACACTCGCCGTTCGTGGTCGTGATCGACGACGACCCACTCGCGCTGCAGTTCGTCGTGGATGTCGTGCGCGAGGCGCTCGACGAGCCCGAGGTCGCTGCCTTCAGCGACCCGGCGGTTGCCCTGGCCGTGGTGGAGAGCCGCCCGCCCGACCTCGTGGTCACCGATCTCCAGATGCCGCGCCTCAACGGCGTGGAGCTGACCGCGATCCTCCGCGGCAACACCAGTACGCGCGCGGTCCCGGTGATCGTGCTCACCGGGGTAGGCGGAGCCTCCGAGTGGAGCATGCTGCGCGAGGTCGGGGCCGTGCGTTTCTTGGTCAAGCCCGTCGATCCCGGGATGCTCTACGATGTCGTGCGACGGGTGCTGCTCGGGCCCGGGGACTCGGCCGCGTCCTGAGCCGCGCGACGCTCACGACGGTGCTAGGCGGCCGGCCAGACGAGGTCGAGGATGCGGTCGAGCAGCTCCGCGATGTCGCCCGCGAGCAGCTCTCGATCCACGACGAGAGCATTGCGCGGCAAGGGCTCGAGCGTGGGCTCCCATGAGCCGTGCAGGAGGATCGGCATGGTGGTCGTGGCCTCCATCGATCGCAGGCGCGGCAGCAGGCTCGCGGCTTCCCCCATCGCCACGACGGCGAGCGTCGGGACACCGGCTTGGAGCTGCTCGATCGCCGCGTCTGCGCTCGCGACGGCGCAGGGCTTTGCACCGGCCGCCTCGATCCACTGCTCGAGCGACGCTCGTCGCTCCGGGTTGGGCTCGACCACGAGCACGCAGCCGCGGCTGCGGTCGCTGGGGTCGCTGAGGTCGCTGAGGTGGTGGTGGAGCTCCGCGTAGAAGCCCTCGCGCTCGACGGGCTTGTCGATCACCGCGATTGCGCCCCCGAGGCTGGCTCGGTTCTCGCCCGCCACGATGCTGCAGATGATGACGGGGATCGACCGCATCACGGGGTCGTTGCCCAGCGCGTCGAGCACGGCCCAGCCGTCGAGGTGCGGCATCATCAGGTCGAGGGTGATGAGGTCGGGGCGTAGCTGGCGGGCGAGCTCGATCCCTCGTGCACCCGAGTCGGCCGCGATGATCTGGCAGCCGTAGTCTTGTAGATAGTTCTCGAGCACGGCCCGCGCGTCGGCGTCGTCGTCGATGACGAGCACCGTCTTGCTCTCGGCCGACTGCCGCGCGTGGGTGGGCCCGGGCGGTGGCTCCGTGCGGTCGGCCGCGGTGGCGGGCGAGACCTCGGGCGGGACATAGGCCAGCGGTAACGTGTGCTCGGTGAACGAGACCGCGAGGAGCGAGCCGTGCCCTTCTTCGCTCGCGATCTCGAGGCGGTAGCCCAGCATGTCGCACAGAGCGCGAGAGATCGTGAGGCCGAGGCCGGAGCCTCCGAAGCGGCGGCGGGTGCTCTCGTCGGCCTGGCGGAACGAGTCGAACACCTGGGCCTGCTTGGCGGGTGGGACGCCCACGCCGTCGTCGATCACATCGAGGCGCAGCGGTCGTCCTTCGTCGTCCGCGTGCACGCGGATCTCCACGGTGCCCCCGGCGGCAAACTTGAGCGCGTTGCCGATCAGGTTGATCAAGACCTGATCGAGACGATCGGGGTCGGAGCGCACCGGCCTCAGCTCGGCGGGGAGTGTGACGCCGAGTCGAGTGCGGGCGCCGAGCGCCTGGTCCTCGAGTCGCATGACTACGGCGTCGATGTGCGCGCACAGATCGAGCTCGACACACTGGAGCTCGAGCCGACCGGCCTCGATCTTCGAGAGATCGAGCAGATCGTTGATGAGCCGCAGCAGGTGCTTGCCGTTGTTGGCGACCCGGCCCAGGTAGTCGAGCTCGCGTGCGCCGAGGGTGCCGCCCTTGTTCTTGAGCAGAATGTTGGTGAAGCCGATCACCGAGTTGAGCGGGGTGCGCAGCTCGTGGCTCATGTTGGCGAGGAACTCGCTCTTGGCGAGGTTTGCGGCCTCGGCGGCGACATGGGCCTCGCGGAGGTGCCGCTCGGCCTCCTTGAGCGGGGTGATGTCGCGCGCCACCGCCATCAGCAGCTGGTGCTCGGGGTCGGGAGAGGCGGACCACAGCAGGTTGACGTAGCTGCCGTCGCGGGTGCGGTAGCGGTTCTCGAACGAGAATGTCTCGTGCCCGGTCGCGAGCCGAGCCGCCTCGCGGATGGTGGTCTCGCGGTCGTCGGGGTGCACGAAGTCCATGTACGGGCGGCTGGTGAGCTCCTCGTCGGAGAAGCCGAGCGCCTTGGACCACGCGGGATTGAGCCGCTTGAAGTAGCCGTCGTAGCCGGCGATGCACAGCATGTCGAGCGAGAGCTCGAAGAAGCGGTGCTGGACCATGGTTGCATCGCGCAGCTCGGTCGAGAAGCGCTCGGCCTCGGCGGCTCGGCGGCGCAGCTCGAGCAGCTTCATGACCTGGCGCGCGAGCGCCTCGAGCAGCTCGAGCTTCGCGGGGTCGACGGTGCGAGGCTCGTGGTCGATGACGCACAGCGTGCCCAGCACGTGGCCATCGTGAGCACGGAGCGGCGCGCCGGCGTAGAAGCGAATGTGCGGGTCGCCCTCGACCAGCGGGTTGTCGGCGAAGCGCGGGTCGATGTGGGCGTCGGGGACGACCAGCATCTCGCGCGCAAACACGGAGTGCGCGCAGAACGAGATCTCGCGCGCCGTCTCGGTCGCCTCGAGCCCCACGCGGGCCTTGAACCACTGGCGACGGGAGTCGACCAGTGAGATCAGCGCGATCGGTACGTTCATCAGGTGCGAGGCGAGGCGCACGAGATCGTCGTAGGCGGACTCGGGGGCCGAGTCGAGGATTGCGTAGGACTGCAGCACGCGCAGCCGCTCGGCTTCGTCGGAGGGCGTGCCGGGGCTCTGCACTACCGGTCTGCTTCCTTTGCCTCGAGCTCTGCTTGGTCCACCACCAGGCGGACCGCATGGAGGAGCGCCTCCAACGCGGGCACGAGCTCGACCTCGGGCGCGAGCTCGAGCGCCCGTCCGTGCTCCGACAGCTCGGGAAAGCCAAAGCTGCCGCCGGTTCCGGAGAGCTGGTGACCGAGGGTCCGCGCCTTGGCCATCGCGTCCGGACTCGCCGCATCGAGCTCGGCGCGCACGCTCTGCAGCCGCTCGAGCCGCCCCGCGAGGCCCTCGACGAAGCGCGCGCGCAGGCGAGCGCGTGCCTCCTCACTCAGACTCAACGGGTTCTCCCAGCCGCCTTCGAATCACGCCGATGAGGATCTCCTCGTCGACGATGGGCTTGGTGACGTAGTCGTCGAAGCCGAGCGCGAGGAAGCGCTCTCGGTCACCGCGCATGGCGTGGGCGGTGAGCGCGACGATCGGCACGTCGCGCAGGTGCTCGCGCTGGCGCAGCGCCTGGAGCACCTCGGTGCCGTCCATCCCGGGCAGCGAGATGTCGAGCAGGATCAGGTCGGGTCGGTGGGGAGCGCTCATACCAGCGAGTGCCGCGGCTCCATCGACGTACTCCTCGAGGACGAAGGGCGGGACGGCATCCTCGAGGAGCGCTGCGATGAGCGCCCGATTGTCGTCGTTGTCCTCGACGAGTGCGATCCGCGACACGCCGCCCACGATAGCTCAGATCTTGCCAACGAAGTGAGTGCCCGTCAGCCCGTCGAGCGCGTCGCGGAGACTCGCGGCATCCGTGATGAGACCGCGACGCCCTCCGCGCTCCAAGAAACCATAGATCGCTGCGACCTTGGGGCCCATCGATCCCATCGGAAACTGCTCGTCGTCGATGTAGCGCCGGCACTCCGCCATCGTGACCGCGCCCAGGCGGCGCTGGCGAGGGGTACCCCAGTCGATGTAGACCCCGTCGACGGCGGTGAGGATGACGAGCAGCTCGGCGCTCACGTCGGTCGCGAGCACGCTCGAGGTGAGGTCTTTGTCGATCACCGCTTCGATGCCGGTGTAGCCGCCGTCTTCGGCGAGCGCGACCGGGATCCCGCCCCCGCCCGCCGCAATCACGATGTCGCCGGCGGCGGCGGCCTCGCGGATGGTGTCGCGCTGGATGATGCGCTGGGGCTTGGGGCTCGGCACCAGCCGTCGCCAGCCGCGACCTGCGTCCTCGCCGATGACCCAGCCAAACTCGTCGCGCGCGCGCTCTGCGTCGGCCTTGGTGAAGAACGGCCCCACGGGCTTGCTGGGGCGCGAGAACGCCGGGTCGTCGGCGTCGACCAGGACCTGCGTGATCATGGTGACCACGAAGCGCTCGATGTTGCGCGGCCGCAGCTCGTTGAGCAGCGAGCGCTGCAGCAGATAGCCCAGGCTCCCCTCGGTCTGCGCCACGAGCATGTCGAGCGGCAGGGCGGGCAACACATCGCGGGTGAGCTCGCTGCGCTGCAAGAGCTCGCCCACCTGCGGCCCGTTGCCGTGGGTGATGACCACCTTGTAGCCGCGCTCGACCAGCGTGATGAGCTCGGCGCAGATCGCCTGGGCATTGCGGGCATGGTCGTCGTAGTTGCCGCGCTCGCCGGGCTGGATGAACGCATGACCTCCCATCGCGACGACCACGGTGGGCGCGCTCGCGGGCGTGGTGGCGCGGAGATCGAGGCTCGACGACGAGGCGGTGGCGGTGGGGCTGGGGCGTGCGGGGCTCATGGGTGGGTCGATGCGCTCGAGAGCGCGGCGCGAGACAGCGGCATCGTGAGACAGCGACCGCCGCCGCGGGCCCGCGACAGCTCGCTGCCCGAGAAGCTGAATACCGTACGCGGTCGGGCGAGGCCCTCGGCGATGAGCGCTCTGCGCTGCGCTGCGGGCTGCGCCACGCTCACCCGTACCTCCTCGAACCCGTGCCCGCGCAGCGTGCGGATCGTGTGGGTATTGCGGGCGTAGAGGATGATGTGACCCGGGCCCACCGCGACCGCATTCGCGCCGTCGGTCCACTGCTCGCGCTCTTGGTGCAGCGGATCGTCGCCGCCGCACGGCACGAGCCGGGTGTCGGCGCCGAGCTCCTCGCGCAGCACGTCGATGGTGGTCGCGTTGGCGAGGGCCTCGGGCACGCGATCGCGCTGGAGCCTGGCCACCGCGAGTCCGGGCTGCGTGCCGTGCCCCGCCAGCAGCGGCTGGTGGCCGAGGAACAGCCCGCGATCGACATGGGTGAGGATCGTGTCGAGGTGCATCACCGAGCGCGCCTCGGGCATGAGCACCGCGTAGATGCGCTCGAGCCGGGGGTGCAGCGGGAACAGGGCCTCTTCGGCCAGGCGCTGGATCGTCTGCGCGGTGGTCCGCTGCGAGCACCCGATCATCACCGCGGTGGGCGAGAGCACGAGCACGTCGCCGCCCTCGAGCGAGCGGAAGCGGCTGCCGCGGCGCGAGTCGTCGCCTTCGAAGCACAGCGGGGCGCCGGCCGTGGGCGCGTGACCGAGCGCGAAGCCGACGACCCAGGGCTCGCGCCGGCGCGCCAGCGAGGCCATGCGCCCCACCACCACGCGATCGTAGATGGCCATGCACGGGTCGCGCATGAACATGAGATTGGGCAGGGGCGGGAGCGCAAAGCGGTGGCGGTGCGGGGTACCGGCGCGGATGCGGGCGAGGCTATTGGGCAGGTCGGGTACGTCGTCCCAGTACACGCCGTGCACGAGGCCGGACGCGAGGCGCTCGGGGGACCAGTCGGCCACGTGCTCGGCCACGCCCCACGCTCCATCTTGCTCGCACACGCGCTCGAGCAGCGCCTCGCGGGTGGCCGCAGGGGCGGCGGCCAGCGCCTCGACGAGGAGCGGATACAGGCGCTGCACGGTGGCCCCGGCCTCGCTCATGATCTCGGTCATGAGGTCGTGCTCGGCCACGGTCTCGTCGGGGGCGAGGATGTCGTCGAACAGCATGAGGTCCAGCTCGTGCTGGGTCATGCGTACGATCTCTTCGCCCGGCCGATGCACGAGCACGCGCTCGAGCCGGCCGATTTCACTATCAATACCGATGTGCATGGTGGTGCGGTGGTGCAGCTTGCCAAAGAGGGGCAGGGCTAGCGCGCGTGGCTTGCCCGATCGTGAACGACCCAGCGCCCGTCGAGCAGGCGCTCGTGCGGGAGGTAGAGCCGCTTGTACGCCATCGAGCGGCACTCGGCGATGTAGAGGCCGAGGTAGAGGTGGGGCAGGCCCCAGCTGCGACACAGCTGGAGCTGCTTGAGCACCGAGTACACGCCGGGGCTGCGCGCCTCGTGGTCGGGGTCGAAGTAGAAATAGACGGCGGAGAGCGAGCTCTCGGCGCGGTCGACCACGGCCACCCCCATGAGCTGGCCGTCTACGCGATAGCGCAGCTCGAAGCTGTCGCAGCAGCTCTCGCCCAGGAAGGCGGTGTAGCCGTCGAGATCGATGGCGCGCTCGCCCGTGCTCAGGCCGCGACCGCGCTTGTGCTTGTTGTAGAGCGCCACCTTCTCGAGCGTGGGCTCGAGCGGCCCGATCTCGGTCTCGATCTCGCGGTCACCGTGGCGTTCGATGCGACGCTGCGTGCGTCCGGGGGTGAAGCGCTGCACGTCGATGCGAATCGGCTCGCACGCCACGCAGCTGGGACAGGCGGTGCGGTAGAGCATGAGCCCCTGGCGGCGGTCGCCGGTGGCCAGCCGATGCTGGAGCTCGCTGCGCTGGAGCCGACGGATCGGCAGCCGCAGCGGGAGCCGAGAGATCTGGTCGGGCAGGTAGGGGCAAGGGCTCGGCGCGTCGTGGACGACCAGCTCGGGCGGGCTGGCGACGATGACCCGTTGCTGAGGGGGAGGAGCCGACACCAGGCATGAGCATAGCAGCTCCCCCCGCGGCGCCGCACGGTGGCGGCGGTCGCGGCCCGGGCCGACTCATGAGCTCACTCGAGGGCTCACTCAGTAGATGAACGGGATCATGCGGAACTTGGCGCGGGCGCAGTATTGGTCCCAGAGCGGTCCGTACTTGGCACGGCAGCGCTTCTCATCGCGCCACGCTCGATGCGGCAGCAGCACGCACAGCCACAGCGGCAGCAAGAACGGCACGATCGAGCGCAGCCCAGTGCACAGCGCGAACGAGGTGTAGACCATGATCTCGCCGGTGTAATTGATCTTGCGCCCGATGCCCCACCAGCCCGAGACGAGCAATCGCCCGCCCAAGGTCTGCGCGGGGCGACCCCAGATCTTGGTGCTGCGATCGCGCTTGAACCGATCCTTTTGCGCGTTGGCGCCGCGGAAGATCCACAGGCCCAGCAGGTGCAGGCCCACCAGACCCACGAGCGCCGGCCAAGCCATCGGCGGGCGCGGATCGTCGAGCAGCCACCACCCGCCGATGCAGTAGAAGAACGGCACCAGCACGAGGTCCCCCCACACGAGCATGAAGCCGAATTCCTCGGCGATCACGTCCCACATCGAGAGCACGCCCACCTCGTAGAAGTAGTGGGTGGTCAGGTACATCCACCAGAACGCCTGGTAGGCGATCATCTGCGGCGACAGGCTGCCTTGCTGCTCCCACTGCGCCCACGCGAACGCCACGTTGAGGATCGACAGGCCGATGAGCGAGGGCTGGTAGGCGAACACCTTGAGGTCCACGCCGCGCCAGGTGGGGTTGAGCTCCACGCCGTACCAGAGGTCGGCGACCAGGCCCACCACGCCCGAGCCGCGCGAGGCGGCGGTGCGCCGGCGCTGGCCGCCGCGGTAGAG
>JBFIJN010000213.1:0-14746 GCA_041600735.1 Nannocystaceae bacterium | reverse complement strand
CGAGACCGGCCGCACCCACCAGATCCGCGTGCACGCGCAGACGCTGGGCTTTCCCGTGCTGGGCGACCGCAAGTACGGAGCCAACGACGAGGGTGAGGACGGGCCCTCGCGGCTGTTCCTGCACGCCGATCGCCTGCGCCTGCAGCATCCGCAGACGGGCGAGACGATCGAGCTACGGGCACCGCTGCCCGACTGGGCGCGTGCACGCGACGATCCGTGAGACCGGCCTGCACCCCCGCGCGCACTCGCGTGCTACGGTCGGGAATCTTGACGGGTCTTCGGGGTGGTTCTTGGGTGGTCGTGGCTGCGCTGGTCGCAGCGGGGACCAGCACGTCGGCCGTGGCCGCCCCGCGCAGCCACCACGGCGATGCGCTGGTGCGGGTGCACGCGTGGCCCGACGACGTGGCGGGCTTGGGCTTGGACGTGTGGACGCACGATCCCCGCGGGCCCAACGTGGTCGCCCGCGTCAGCTTGCAACAGCGAGCGCTGCTCGACGTCTCGGGCTACGAGTACGTCGTCATCGACCCCGACCTCGGCCCGCAGGTCGAGGCCGAGCGCGCGCGACTGCTCGCTGCGCCGCCCGTGCTCGGGGGGCTCGACCCCGCGTTTCATCAGGACTATCGCAGCTTCGAGGCGGTGCTGGCTCGCCTCGCCGGCCTGGTCGCGGCCCAGCCCCAGCGGGTGAGCCACGTCGACATCGGCCTCTCGCTCGAGGGTCGCATGATCCGAGGCGTGCGCATCACCAACCCCGGCCCCGCCGATCGCCCGGTCGTGCTGGTGCAGGGCTGCCAGCACGCGCGCGAGTGGATCGCCGCGGCATCCTCGGTGTTCGCGGCCGAGGCGTTCGCTACGGCGGCGAACGGCAGCAACCTCGATGCACTGCTCGATGAAGTCGAGCTGGTGATCGTTCCCGTGGTCAACCCCGACGGCTACGTGTACTCGTGGGACGTCGACCGCTACTGGCGCAAGAACCGGCGCGATGAGCTCGGGGTGGATCTCAACCGCAATTGGTCGGTGGTCTGGGGAGGCGAGGGGGCCAGCGACGATCCGCTGGCCGAGAACTACCAGGGGGCCGCTCCGTTCTCGGAGCCCGAGACGGCCGCGATGCGCGACTTCATCGCGGCCGATCCCGACATGATCGCGTTCCTCGATCTCCACAGCTACGGGCAGCTGCTGCTCTACCCTTGGGGATTTGGCGCGGTCGAGGCCCCCGACGACGCGCTGCTCGGCGATCTCGCCGGCGACATGGCCGACGCGATGTGGCAGCCGCACCAGCGCTGGTACATGCCGCTGCAGTCCGCCGATCTCTACCCCGCGGCCGGCAACGCGCACGACTGGACGTACGGGGTGCACGGGCTCTACTCGATCACGCTCGAGCTGCGACCCGCGTCCGATGACGAGGGTGGCTTCGTGCTACCGCCGCAGCAGATCGTGCCCACGGGGGACGAGGTGGTGATCGCGATCGCCGAGCTCATCGAAGCCTCGGTGGCGCTCGGGCCGGGCGAGCCCGGCGGCAGCGATGGCGGAGCCGAGACGGGCGAGGGCACGAGCGGAGGCGCGAGCAGCGGGGCGCTCGACGGGAGCACTGGCCGCGGGGAGACGAGCGCGGGCAGCAGCGGAGGTCCCGTGCCCCCGGGCGAGACCGGCATCGATCCGAGCGGCAGCAGCGGGGGAACGAGCGCCGGCAGCAGCGGAGATCCGCAGCAGCAAGGCGACGCGGGCAGCGGCTGCGGATGTCGGCACGAGGGCGGCCGCGGCCCTGCGTGGTGGGCCGCGAGTCCGCTCCTGCTCCTCGCGCTGCGCCGTCGCTCAGCCCTCGTCGGGCGCGAAGCGTAGCGAGAGCATGATCTCGTCGCGCCCGCCCTCGGGCGGCGCGGGCAAGGTAGTGCTGAGGATCGACTCGCGCATGCACTCGATCAGCACCGGATTCACCAGCTGGTTGTTCTGTCCGGGCTCGACGTTCTCCACGACCCCGCCGATGTCCTCGTCGCCGATGAGCTCGAAGTCGAGCTCGAGCAGGCCGGCGAGCTCGGGCTGGGTCTCGCGCGCGAGCGCGTAGCACTCGTCGGCGAGCGGCATGAGGTCCTCGTTCATCACCTTCAGCAGGTAGCCGCGATCGCCGGTGCGATCGGTGAGGTCGCCGGGCTTGGGTGGCGCCTCGGCCGGGCTGGTCGCGCCGCGTGCAGGCGCCCGTTGTTCCTCGTCGGCCCCCGTGGACCCCGCCTCGCGCCCGCTCGCGCCGCGCTCGCGGGCCTCGAGCGCCGCGAGGATGCGGCGCCGCATCGCCTCGCGCTCCTGCTTGGATCCCGCGCGCGTGGGCTTGGCCGCCGGCGTAGGCTCGTCGCGGGGCGTGGGGCGCTCGCGCGCGACCTCGACCGTCTGGGAGATCGAGGCGCTCGAGCGCACCTCATCGGAAGAGCGCGGGGTCTCTCCACCCAAGAGGAGCCACCCTCCCGCGACCACCAGCAGCACCACCACGAGCAGCACGACGAGCCTGCGCATCACCCCGGATTACCACGGTGCCCGCGCGAGCTGACGAGCTGGGCTCACGGCGCGTCGTTGGGCTCGGCCGCGGGCTCGCCTGCGGGCTCGTCGGGGCCGAGCGACGGCGCGGGCGTGCGGATCTCGACCACCTTGCCGGAGGCGCGGCGAGCCTTCCACCACTCGAGCGCCATCGGCAGGACCGAGAGGATCACGATGCCGATCACCACCTTCTCGAAGTGGTGCTGCACGAACGCCAGGCCGCCCAAGAACACCCCGGCGCCCATCATCGTGGTGATCCACGCGACCGCGCCGATCACGTTGAATGCGATGAACTTGCGGTAGCTCATCGCCCCCGCCCCGGCCACGAACGGCGCGAACGTGCGCACGATCGGCACGAAGCGCGCCAGGATGATCGTCTTGCCGCCGTACTTCTCGAAGTAGGCGTGGGTCTGATCGAGGTACTTCTTGTTGAAGAAGCGCGAGCTCTCGCTCTTCATCACGCGCGGGCCGATGGCCTTGCCCACGTGGTAGTTCAGCGTGTCGCCCGCGATCGCGGCCACGATCAACGCGCCGCCCAGCAGCAGCACGTTGAGCTCGCCGGTGCTCGAGGCCACGAACCCCGCCGTGAACAGCAGCGAGTCGCCCGGCAGCAGCGGCAGCACCACCAGCCCCGTCTCGGCGAAGATGATGGCGATGAGGATCCAGTACATCGCCGTGCCGTACTGCACGGTGAGATCGGTGAGCCCTCCGATGCTGACGAGCTGCTTGAGGAATGCCACCAGATCTTGGAACACGCGCGTACCTTCCGCTCGACGCGGGCACGAGCCCACGAGCGGGAGCCGCTTTGCCCGATTTTGCGGCCAGAATCAACTCCTGCCGGGCTCGCTTTGACAGCCCCGCGTGGACACGAAACACTCGCGGCCCGTGTTTGGCCTCACCCGATACCAGTGGCTGGTGCTGTTCGCGGCCTGGCTGGGTTGGGGCTTCGATGTCTTCGACGGCCTCCTGTTCAACTTCGTGGCGCCGATCTGCGTGCCCAACCTGCTGGGCTTGGATGTCGGCGATCCGGCGGCCAATCAAGCCACGGCATTCTGGACGGCCACGCTCTCGAGCCTGCTCCTGCTGGGCTGGGCCGTGGGCGGCGTGGTGTTCGGCAAGCTCACGGACCGCATCGGGCGCACGCGCACGCTGCTGCTCACGATGCTCACGTACGCGCTCGGCACCGCGGCCTGCGCCTTCGCCCCCAACCTGTGGGTGCTCGCGCTGTTCCGCTTCGTGGCCAGCCTGGGCATCGGAGGCGAGTGGGCGGCCGGGGCCTCGCTGGTCGCCGAGACCATGCCCAAGGACAAGCGCATCCTCGGCGGTGCGCTCCTCTACACGTCGGCGCCGATCGGCATGTTCCTCGCCACGCTCGTCAACGACCTGTTCACGCGACAGCTCGAGAGCTTGGCCTCCAATCCCAGTCTCTCGTGGCGCGTGGTGTTCCTGACGGGGCTCATCCCCGCCGGGGTGGCGTTGCTGATTCGCCGCAAGGTGAAGGAGCCCGAGCACTGGAAGCCCAGCACGCGCGTGGAGCTGCGCGAGCTGTTCACCCCGGCGCTGCGGCGGCGCACGCTGGGGGGCCTCGCCATGGCGGTGATCGCCCTGGTCACGTGGTGGAGCTGCAGCGTGTTCATCCCGATGATCGCCAGCTTCCTCGCCGCCGACACCTCGGTGGACCCCACCACCCTGGCCGCGCGCAAGACCGAGTTCATCACGATCGGCACCACCATGTTCAACGTGGGCGGTCTCATCGGTGCGCTCGCCACGGTCCCGCTGGCGCTACGGCTGGGGCGGCGGCCGATGTTCGCGATCTACTTCGTGGGCAGCGCGATCGCGATCTGGATCGCGTTCGGGGCCGACCTCCAGCCGATGAATCGCCTGTACATGATGGGTGCCGTGGGCCTGACCGTGTTCGGCGTGTTCGGGGCCTTCAGCTTCTACTTGCCCGAGCTGTTCCCCATGCGCCTGCGCGGCACCGGGGCGGGCTTTTGCTACAACGCAGGGCGGGTGATCACCGCCGCGTTCCCGTTTGCGGTGGGCGTGCTCGCGAGCAGCGGGCTGAGCCCGATGTGGATCCTCCAGTGGGTGGCGATCGTGCCCGCGGTGGGGCTCGTGCTGCTCGCGCTCGGGGTGGCGGTGGAGACCCGCGGCGAGCTGGTCGACTGAGCGGCGGCTAGAGCGTCCACACGATGAACACGAGGTAGGCGAGGCCCGCGAGCCCTACCATCACCAGCGCCATCGGCAGCCAGCGCGGCAGCGAGTCGCTCGGCTCGTGCGTCGTGATCGTGGGCCGCGGAGCCGGGGCGGCCCGCCCTTCCTTGGCCGGAGGGTCGGTCTCGACCCGGACCTTGCGTCCCTTGGTCGGCTCCGCCGAGGGTTGCTGCTTGGTCCACGCCACGGTGTCGACCACGTAGCGCGGCCCGGTGGGCGCGCCCTCATCGAGGCTGTCGCCGTCGTCGGCCGGGGGCACCGAGTCCGACGACCAATCATCGCGGCTCGAGCGCTCGCGAGCGCCCGAGTCGCTCGAGTCGTCGATATCGATGCGCGGCCGCGAGTCCGACGACCCGTCGCGACTCGTCCGCTCGCTCGCTCGCACCTCCTCGGGATCGACGCGCGGCACCGAGCCCGTGGTGGGCCCCTCTCGACGCACCCGCTCGCGGCGGATCTCGTCTTGCGCGCGGCGGGCCTCCTCGCGCGCGCGGCGGGCCTCCTCGTGCGCGCGGCGAGCCTCCTCGTGCGCGAGCCGAGCCTCCTCCTGAGCGCGGCGGGTCTCCTCCTGCGCCCGCGCTCGTTCTTCTTCCTCGCGAGCGCGCCGCGCCGCCTCCCGGGCGCGCTGCTGCTCCTCTTCTTCCTCGCGCTCGCGAGCGCGCCGCGCTGCCTCGCGATCGTCGGGCGCGGCGGAGGCCGCGTGCACGGGCTTGGACACCGGCTCCCACGGCTTCTTCGCTCGCGGTTGAGCTCGCGGCACGCGACGCGGCGTGGGGACCGGCGCGTCCACCTCGTCCTCGAGATCGAACTCGAGGTCCTCCTCGGGCGCCTTGCTCGGCTCGGCTGCCTTGCTCGGCTCGGCTGGCTTGCTCGGCTCGGCTGGCTTGCTCGGCTCGGGCGCCCTGCTCGGCTCGGGCGGCTTGCTCGGCTCGGGTGGCCTGCTCGGCTCGGGCGCCCTGCTCGGCTCGGGCGCCCTGCTCGACTCGGCTGCCTTGCTCGGCTCGGGCGCGGGCTTCGGCGGCTCGGGCGTGGCGGACTGGCTCGGCGCGGGCTCGGGCGCCTTGCCCGGTGCGGGTGCGGGTGCGTGGCGCGGCTCGGCGGCCTTGCTCGGCTCGGGACCCGGGTCCGCGTCGCCCCACAGCCCCTCGTCATCTGGGGGCCTCGCGGGCGCCTTCGTCTTTTGGACCGCAGCTCCGCGACCGTCGGCCGCGGCCCACAGCTGCGTGCGACGATCCTCGTCGGCGTCGTCGATGGGGCCGTCGTGGGGGACCACGCCCATCCACAGCAACGCCTTGTCGATGCCTTCGAGCACGTCGTCCATCGCGCGCGGCCGCTCGTCGGGATCGTGCTCGATGCAATCGGCGACGAGCCCGAGCAGCACCTCGGGCGCATCGAAGGCCTTGGTGCGGATCGTGTGCCCCCCCAGCTTGGCGCCGCTATCGGGGATGACCTTCACGAACGGATGCTCGCCCGCCAGCATCTCGTACATGATCACGCCGAGCGCAAATACATCCATCGAGGGATGCGGTGGCCGCTTGCGCACCTGCTCGGGCGCGCGATAGCTGGGCTGCTCGTGGGGACCACTGATGGGTCCGGAGCGAGTCCTGGCTCGCACGCGCCGCGCGGGCGCCCCTACGTCACCCGCGTCGCTGAAGTCGACCAGCTTCACGCGCTCGGCATCCTCGGGACCGATGAGCAGGATGTTCTCGGGTCGGAGGTCGCGATGGATCACGCCAACCCTGTGCATGGCCCGCAGCGCCCGGCCTACTTGTCGGGCGATCCTGCAGGTTCTCTCGGGTGACATGCGACTCGCGTCCGCGAGCGCCTTGGCGAGCGTGCGCCCGCTGAGCAGCTCGAGCGCCACGAAGTCGCGGCCGTCCTCGATGGTGCCGTTGTCGATGAGCCGCACCACATTGGGGTGCTCGATCCGCTTGAGCAGCTCGGCCTCGCGACGAAAGCGTCGTACCTGGGCTTCGTCGCCGAGATATCGGGGCTGCACGACCTTGAACGCGATCGCGTCTCGCGACCCGGCCGGCTTGGCTCGATAGACGATCGACAGATCACCCCGCGCGATCTCGTGGAGCAGCACGTACTGGCCACCGCACACCTCCGTGAGTGGTGTGATCTCGTCGCCCCAAGGGGTCGGCGGGCGCTCGACCGCGTCGTCGTCGGGCTCGTGGCTCAAGCACACCTCCGGCGTGCCGAGCTCGACACGAAGATTCGGCGAGGCGGAGCCTGGAGGACGGCGATCATCGTTGGGAGCGGCGCCGCACGGAAGTCCCGCTTGCACGGACGCCCGGGTCAGAGGGCGTCTGTCGACGCGATAGCGCCTTATATACAGAGCAAGCGCGCCGCGCGAGCCCGCCCTCGGGGCGGCTCGGGGGGCCCGAGGGACGCCCGGTCGATCACCGTTCCGTTCGCTCGCTATCGCCCGCTCGCAGGTCGCGCCAGCTCATTCGAGCCGGAGGCGGAAGGGCCGTTGGGGCCAGGCCAAGAGTTCATACACCGAGATGCGTCATTGCCGCATTCTTGGTTCGGGCGGCGTGGTAGCTTGGGCCCTGGGTGGCCAAGGAACCCCGCAGCAAGACCGCGCCTCGGCTTCCGCCTCGCGATCCGCAACCCGGCGGACGACGCGCCCGATCTCGCACGATTCCTACCCTGCGGCCGCCGGGCCAGCAGATCGCTCCGCCACGCACGCCCTCGGGACCCGCGGCCAGCGCAGAGCCGGGCCCGCCCCGTCTCAGCACCCAGCCCGATCCTCATCCGGGCACGGGGCCTCACCCGATCGTGCCGCCGCTCCCGATGGGCCACTCCCGGCCGGGCGCGGCCATGGCTTCGATCACCGGCCCCCATCCCGCGTTGCCGCCCACCGATCCCCCGCCGATGCCCGGCTCGCCGACCGAGTCGACCGTGGGCGCGCCGATCGTCGACCCCGACGGCAGCCCCGCGCAGCGCCTGGCCACGCAGCCCAACCTTCGCACGCTGCCGAGCGTGGTGCCGATCCGCGCGGTGCTGCGCGGCGAGATGATCCGCAACGGCAGCAACGGCGTGTACTTCATGGGCGAGTACATCGCCGGTGGCTCCTACGGCGACGTCTACGAGTGCACCGACGAGTGGGCCAACCCGCTGGTGGCCAAGGTGTTGAAGCCCGCCGGATCATTCGAAGAGGTGCGGCGCCAGTGGGAGAGCGAGGTCAGCAACCTCAGCCGCATGCGGCACCCCAACATCACGTACATCTACGACGCGTTCTTCCACGACAACGCCTTCTACATCATCGTGGAGAAGTGTCTGTACAGCCTCGATCGCGTGCTGCCGCGCATCGACGAGTCGTGGCTGCCCCACATCGCGCGCGACCTCTTGCAGGCGCTCTCGTTCATCCATCGCCACGGCCACGTGCACAAGGACGTCCACCCCGGCAACGTGTTCGTGAGCCTCACCAGCGACGTCATGGATGACGATCGCGGCCCGCGGGTGAGCTTCAAGCTGGGCGACCTCGGCATCACGCGGGTGGAGACCGACATTCGCATCGTGGGCACGATCATGGCGCCGTGGATGCTCCCGCCCGAGGCGCTGATCCCCGCCACGTTTGGGATCGTGGGGCGCCCCACCGACGTCTACCACGCAGCGTTGTTGCTGCTGTCGGTGCTGCGACGCCAGGTGCCAAGCTTCACCGAAGCGGAGATCTTGGCGGGCGCGCCCCAGGAAGTCGCGCAGGGGCTGCCCACGCCCTACGCCTCGGCGCTCGCCAACGCCCTGCGGCCGCGGGTGATGAACCGAACGCAGACCCCGCTGGAGTTCTGGCGCGAGATCCAAGCCGCGGTGAAGTACGCGGGTCAGGGAGGGGGGGCGTAGCGCCGATGCGCGCGCCCACGCACCGCATCGAGCCACCCGGGACGGGGATCACCGCGCTCCTCGGGCCCACCAACACCGGCAAGACCCACCGCGCGATCGAGCGCATGCTCCAGCATCGCAGCGGGATGATCGGGCTGCCGCTGCGCCTGCTGGCCCGCGAGGTCTACGACCGGATCACCGCGCGGCTGGGCGAGCAGCAGGTGGCGCTCGTCACCGGCGAGGAGCAGCGCATCCCGCCGCGGCCGCGCTACTGGGTGTGCACGGTCGAGTCGATGCCGG
Organism: Nannocystaceae bacterium; assembly: GCA_041600735.1. Classification (GTDB taxonomy): domain Bacteria; phylum Myxococcota_A; class Polyangia; order Nannocystales; family Nannocystaceae; genus Paraliomyxa. Next base: position 5,881 of record JBFIJN010000213.1, on the reverse strand, counting down.
AGCACGACGTCGACTTCGTGGCGGTCGACGAGATCCAGCTCGCCGCGCACCACCAGCGCGGCCACACCTTCACCGATCGCCTGCTGCACGCCCGCGGGGTGCACGAGACCTGGTTCATGGGCGCCGACACGATCCGCCCGTTGATCGAGGAACTGCTGCCCACGGCCATCATCGAGACCGCGCCGCGGCTCTCACGGCTGGTCTACACCGGGGCGCACAGTCGCAGTGGCCTGCCCTCGCGCACCGCCGTGGTCGCGTTCTCGGCCGAGGACGTCTACGCGATCGCCGAGGCGCTGCGCCAGCAGCACGGGGGCGCGGCGGTGGTGCTGGGCGCTCTGTCGCCGCGCACTCGCAACGCGCAGGTGGCCATGTACCAAGCGGGCGAGGTGCAGCACCTGGTGGCCACCGACGCGATCGGCATGGGCCTCAACATGGACGTCGACCGGGTGATGTTCGCGGCGCTCCACAAGTTCGACGGGCGCGACCATCGGCCGCTCGAGCTCGCCGAGGTCGGGCAGATCGCGGGCCGGGCCGGCCGCTACACCCGCGACGGTGGGTTCGGCACGCTGCGCCCGCTCGACGGGCTCTCCCCGCGCGCCGCCGAGGCCATCGAGCACCACCGCTTCACCCCGCTGCACCGGCTGGTGTGGCGCAGCCGCGAGCTCTCGTTCACCTCGATCCCCGCGCTGGTCGAGTCGCTGCGACAGCGTCCTCGTCGGCACCGGCTGCGCCTCGTCGAGCACGCCGACGACTACGAGGCGCTCGTGCGACTCTCGCGGATCGACGCGGTGCGGCGGCGTGCGGTGGGCCCAGAGGCGGTCGAGCTGCTGTGGGAGGTGTGCCGGATCCCCGACTATCGCAAGCTCCTCGTCGACGCCCACGTGCAGCTACTGGCCGCGATCTACGAGCAGCTCGCGGGCCCCGACGGCTGCCTCGACGAGGACTGGATGGCGCAGCGCATCCGCCGGCTCGACGACACCGACGGCGACATCGACACGCTGATGGCGCGGATCGCCTTCGTGCGCACGTGGACGTACGTCACCCATCGCGAGCGCTGGGTGCCCAACGCCACGCACTGGCAGGGGGTCGCCTCGAGCATCGAAGATCGCCACAGCGACGCGCTGCACGAGCGGCTCACCGCGCGCTTCGTCGACCGCGTGAGCGACGGCCCGCAGCGGGGCGGCTCGCGTGGCTCCCGGCGCCCGCGACCCTCCCCGCCGCTCGATCCCAGCGCGGCGCGCAACAGCCCGTTCCGCGCGCTCATGGACCTCGCGGTGCCCGAGGCGCCCGGCGTGCAGCGACCCGACGAGCAGGCGCGCGCGCAGTGGGTGCAGGCGCTCGTCGATGCAGACTTCGCCGCGTTCGCCGTGGACGACGAGGGCTACATCGTCTACGACGAGCAACGCGTGGGCCGGCTCGAGCGCGGAGCCGAGCTGCTGCACCCCGCCGTCACCTCGCACGGCCTCGAGGACCTCGGCGCCGGGGCCCGACGAAGGATCGAGCGCCGCCTGCAGGCGTGGGTGCGCGACCTCGTCGAGGGTCTGCTGGCCCCGCTGCACGCGCTCGAGGCCCAGCCGCTCGACGGCCAGGCCCGCGGCCTCGTCTACCAGCTCATGCAGGGCCTCGGCACGATCGCGCGCGCGGAGGCCGAGGCGCAGCTGGCCGCGCTCGGCCGTGAGGATCGGCAGCGACTGCTCGCAGGTGGCGTGGTCGTCGGCCATGCCGTGGTCCACGTGCCGGCGCTGCTGCTCGCGCCCGCACTTCGAGCTCGCGCCGCGCTCCTGCGCGGGTGGCTCGGTCGCGAGCGCCCGGTCCCCGTGATCCCGCCCGCGGCCGCCTCGGTCCCCGCCCGCGACGGCGTGCCTCCGAGCGACTACCTGTGTCTGGGTCGCGTGGTGGTGGCGGGCCGCGCGATCCGGGCCGACCAGCTCGAGCGCGCCCATGCGGCTCTGCATGCACGCGGCCGCGAGCCGTTCGTGCTGCCGCCCGAGCTCGGGAGCTGGCTGGGCTGCCGTCGGCGCCAGCTCCCCGAGCTGCTCCACGCGATGGGCTACCGACCGGCCGACGCCGAGCGCTGGAGCCCCGCAGCGCGCCCGCGCGGGCGTCGACGTCGCTCACGACGCCCCTCCGCGCTCGCGACCACGGTCAAGCCTGGCTCGGCGGGCGGCGACGCAGGTCGAGACGACGGCGAAAGTCCGCCATGACCGCGCGGTACAGCTTCTCCCCCAGGATCTGGTCCTCGTACCCCGCATAGAGGTTGGGGTTGTCGTTGACCTCGATCACGTAGGGCTGCCCGTCGATCTCCTTGAGGTCCACGCCGTAGAACCCGTTGCCCATGAGGTTGGCCGCCTGCACCGCGGTGCTGAGCACGGCGGGCGGCACCTCCTCGAACGGCACCGCCAGGGTCTTGCCCTCGTCGGCGGGGCCGTCGTCGCGATGGCGCATCACCTGCCAGTGCTGCGCCACCATGAAGTACTTGCAGGCGAACAGCGGGCGCTGAGCCAGCACCCCGATGCGCCAGTCGAACTCGGTCGGCATGTAGGCCTGGGCCACGATGAGGTCGGACCCGCGCAGCAGGCGGGTGGTCTGCTCGCGGAACTCCTCGCGGCTCGTGACCTTGACGACCCCCAGCGAGAATTGGCTGTCGGGCTGCTTGAGCACGCAGGGGAACCCCATCGTGCTCTCCACCCGCGCCAGGTTCCCGCGGTGGACGATCATCGTGTGCGGACCGGGGATCCCGTGCCGCCCCAGCAGCTCGGCGAGGTACACCTTGTTGGAGCAGCGCAGGATCGACTCGGGGTCGTCGAGCACCACCAGCCCCTCTGCGGCCGCCCGCTGCGAGAAGCGAAAGGTGTGGTGGTTGACCGAGGTGGTCTCGCGGATGAACAGCGCGTCGAACTCGGCCACGCGGGCGTAGTCGTCGCGCGTGATCATCTCCACGTTCATGCCCTCCGCCTGCGCCGCCTTCTCGAGCAGGCGCAACGCGGCTTCGTTGGAGGGCGGCTCGGCCTCGGCGGGATCGCGGAGGATCGCGAGATCGTAGATCCCGGCCCCCGGGCGCGGCGAGGCCTGACGGCGGCGCAAGAACCGGCCGATGATGCCGCCCAGCCGCCCGCGCAGCTCCTCGGGCAGGCGGTCGGGGGCCAGCGACGCGCAGCGCGACAGCGACCACTCGCCGCTACGCTCGTTGCGGACGAACACGGCCTCGAGCAGCGGCAGCGGTAGGCGCCCGAACAGGGCCGCCCCCAGCGCGAGGTGCTGCCCGCTGCTCTCCAGCCCCAGGACGATCGTCAGGGTCACCCGACGATCGTCCTGCGCGGCGAGGCTGCGCTGCATCAGCTCCTGGAGCTCGCCCGAGACGAGCCCCAGGATGGCCGCTGATTTTGCGCCCTGGATCGCCGCCAGCGTCGGCACGGGGCGGTGCCCCCGAGCCTGGGCGAGCAGCGACACGTAGTAGCCGGCCTTCTGGTAGCGATAGGACCGACATAGGTTGAGCACGCGGGCCCTCCGGACCTCCGCCCAGCGGGGGTCCGTGAGGTAGTCGCGGGCGGCAACGATCTCCACCCCCTCGAGCACGGGTGCGAGGGTGACATCGTTGATGACGAGGATCGTGCGCATGACGACGTCGCGTCAGGCCGCGCTGATCCCCAGGTGCGAGCCGCCGAGCATGCGGGCCGCAGCTGCGATCCTCTCGATGCGACGCGCGAGGTACGGCGAGAAGAATCCCGCGTACCGCTGCTGCAGCTCCAGTCGCATCCAGTCGGTGCCACTCACGTGGCCTCGACACAGCGAGGTCCCGCAAGAACAGGGGAACTCGTCGTAGCTCGACCCGTCGCTCATGGCGTAGTCGTAGCAGACCTCTTCGCCAGCGTGCAGGTCGTAGAGGGCGACCAGCCCGATCTGGCCCTGCATGCCCGCATTGGGCTCGCAGGCGTGATTGATGAAGTCGGGCGCCGTTGGCGTCACCGACAACAGATACAGCTCGTCGTCGACTTGCAGCGAGTATCGGTGCTGTTTGCGGTCGATGTCGCGCAGCTGCGCAACATCGACCAACCTCCCACCGAATAGCGCGAGCAGTTCGCCGCGGCTGACCGGCGTGTCGACGTAAACGCCGAAGCCGGAATGGAGCGGCGACTGCCGCACGCTGAGTTTGGGGCTTAGAAAACCACCCGTGTCCATGCTGGATCTCGCGTCACTCGTTGCGGCTCGGTCCGTCGGGGAAGCGACGGGGGGCCGAGCAAGGATCCTCTTCCAAGTTGCGGTTGCGGCCGTGGGACCCACGGCCGACCCATCGTGCAGCGAAAATCGGCGGCCCGCCATCGGCGATTGATCAGACCCGGCAGGAGAGGCAACGCGGGGGGGTCGGCGCAGGGACCGTCGGCATGCGCCCGGGGGCCAGCCGCCACGACGGATCTCCCGACCCCTCCCCGCTCCTCCCGTCAGCCCCCTGGGGCTGCCCGGCGGTCACCCCCCTCGGCTCGACGCTCGACGCCCGACGCCTCCGCCGATCTTTGGCTACCCTGCGCACCGTGACGGCCGACGGCGCCACCGCTTTTCGCCCCGTGCCCCGCACCGGGGTCATCTTCGTCACCACCGAGGCCACGCGACGCGGCTACGACGGACACGATCCGCAGTGGTGCAACCTGGGGCAGGGTCAACCCGAGACCGGCCTCATCCCCGGGGCGCCGCCGCGGGTGGAGGGCGTGGTCATCGATCCCCGTGATCGCGACTACGCACCGGTCGGCGGCCTCGACGAGCTGCGCGAGGCCGTGGCCGCCATGTACAACCGCCTCTACCGCCGCGGCCTGCCCTCGCAGTACACGGCCCAGAACGTGGCGATCTCGAGCGGGGGCCGGGCCGCGCTCACCCGCGCGGCGGCCAGCCTGGGGCGCATCAACCTCGGCCACTTCCTCCCCGACTACACCGCCTACGAAGAGCTGCTCGACATCTTCCGCGCGTTCACGGCGATCCCGATCCTGCTCGAGCCCGAGCGCGGCTATACGTTCCGCCCCGAGGACCTTCACCGCGAGGTCGCGGGCCGCGGGCTCTCGGCGCTGCTGGTCTCCAACCCCTGCAACCCCACCGGGAAGCTGATCGGGGGCGAGGAGCTGGCGGGGTGGATCTCGGTGGCGCGCCGCCTCGACTGCACGCTCCTGCTCGACGAGTTCTACTCGCACTACGTGTGGAGCCCAGTGCCGGGAGATCTCCCGCTCGAGAGCGCCGCCCGCTACGTCGAGGACGTGAACCGCGACCCCGTGGTCCTGTTCGACGGCCTGACCAAGAACTGGCGCTACCCCGGCTGGCGGGTGGCGTGGACCGTGGGCCCCAAGGCGGTGATCGATGCGGTGACCTCGGCGGGCTCGTTCCTCGATGGCGGCGGGAGCCGGCCGCTCCAGCGCGCCGCGGTCGACCTGCTCGAGCCCGCGATCGTCGAGGCCGAGACCCGCGCCATCCACGAGACCTTCCGCCGCAAGCGGGCGTGGTTCATCAACCGGCTCACCGAGATCGGCGTCGAGCTCGACCGCCCGCCCGAGGGCACCTTCTATCTATGGGGCAACCTCAGCCGGCTGCCCCCGCCGCTCGACGACGGCATGAGCCTGTTCGAGAAGGCGCTCGACCACCAGGTGATCACCGTCCCCGGGGTGTTCTTCGACGTGAACCCCGGCAAGCGGCGCAGCGCGGTGGCCTCGCGCTTCCATTCGTACACGCGGTTCTCGTTCGGCCCGCCGCTCGAGGTGCTCGAGCTCGCCTGCGATCGACTGCAGGCGCTCGTCGACGGCGCCCGTCGCGGCTAGTCGCCCGAATCCGCGCCTGACCCGCGCGGCGCGGGCGTCGGCCTCCACGCGCGAGACTTTTGCGATCGCCTGGTAGGCTAACCCCT
>JBFIJN010000212.1:0-14763 GCA_041600735.1 Nannocystaceae bacterium | reverse complement strand
GGCGAAGGCGAAGGCGGAGGCAGCGGCATGGCCGACGGAGGCGGCGCCTGCGAAGAAGCAGCCGCGATCTGCGAGGCCGAGGGCCTCTCCGAGGAGCAGTGCGCCAACGAGTTCCCCGACTGCTTCGAGCCGCCCCCCGGCGAGTGCGACGAGGCCCACGCCATCTGCGAGGCCGAGGGCCTCTCCGAGGAGCAGTGCGCCAACGAGTTCCCCGAGTGCTTCGAGCCGCCCCCCGGCGAGTGCGACGAGGCCCACGCCATCTGCGAGGCCGAGGGTCTCTCCGAGGAGCAGTGCGCCCACGAGTTCCCCGAGTGCTTCGAGCCGCCCACCAACTGCGAGACCGTGCCTGCCCAGTGCGAGGAGCTCATGCTCAGCGAGGAGCAGTGCCACAACGAGTTCCCCGAGTGCTTCGACCCCCCGCCGCCCGAGGGCTGCAAGGGCGTGCCGGCGCTGTGCGAGGAGCTGATGCTCAGCGAAGAGCAGTGCGTCAACGAGTTCCCCGAGTGCTTCTAGCGCTGCTCGGTCACGTAGAAATCTCGAGCGCTCGGCCTACGCACCACCCTGGGGGTGGCGCACGGGTCGAGCGCATCGGGCTCGCGGCTAGCGAACGACTAGAGCGGGGCCCAGTCCTTCAGCTCGAAGCCGCGCTCGCGCAGCTGCTCGCGGATCTTCTCGAGCGCGCGCTCTTGTAGCTGGCGGATGCGCTCGCGCGAGAGCCCGTGCATCACGCCCACCTCGCGCAGCGTCAGCGTGCGGCCATCGTCCAGGCCGTAGCGATGGCGCAGGATGTCGGCCTCCATCGGTCGCAAGCTCGACAGCGCCTCCTGCACCGCATCGTCGAGGTGGCCGCCGTGCATCAAGCTATCGACGTCGGGCTTCGCATCGCGCAGCACGTCCATCCCCTGCGGCCCGCCCTCGGGATTGGGACTGTCGAACGTGGTGTCCTGCACGAGGAGCGAGCGCTGGAGTCGCTCCAGCTTGGCCTCGGGCACCCCCAGCGCCGCTGCGAGCTCGGCCGCGTCGGGCGTGCGGCCGTGCTCGAGCTCGAACTCGCGCCGTACCGTCCCCATCCGGTGCTGAAGCTCCACCACATGCACGGGCAACCGCACCGCGCGGCCCTTGTCCGACAGTGCGCGGCCGATCGCGTGACGGATCCACCAGCTGCCGTACGTCGAGAAGCGGAAGCCCTTGCGCGGGTCGAAGCGATCGACCGCGACGAGCAGGCCCATGTTGCCCTCTTGAATCAGGTCGGCCAGCGAGAGGCGCCCGCTACGACGGTAGCGGTGGGCCATCTTCACCACGAGGCGAAGGTTGGCGCGGACGAGCTCGTGGCGTGCAGTGCCGAGCGCCAAGCTGGCGCTGCGCACCCCATGAAGATAGCGCTGGAACGTGGCGCTGCCGCGGGCGGGAGCCCGCACATCGAGGCCGGCCTCGCAGCCACGCCCCGCGTCGATGCTCTGGAGATCGGCCAACAGCCGATCGGCGAGCTCCACCGACGGATCGAGGTCCGCCATCTCCTTGGCGAAGGCAGCGGCGATCGCCTCGGCCCGAGCGCGCTCGAGCCGGCGCGGACGACCCTTGAAGGTCTCCGCTGCGGTCAACATCTTGGCCATCGTCTTGGCCTTTCTCCCGCGCGAGGCCAGCTCCCCCTGGACCATCGCGAGCATGGCGTCGAGAAACGGCGGATAGCCCAACAAGCGCTTCCAGTACTCGTGACGGAGCCTCAAGATCTGCTCGGCCGCGATGCGTTCCTGCTCGGCGTCCATCAGCCCCTCGCGCTCGAGGTCGGAGAAGTACGCCTCCATCCCCAGGTTGGATCCGTCCGAGTGGTCCCGCGTCCTTGCGGTTGTCCGGGCCTCACTCTTGGTCTGCATCATCGACGACATAGCTCCTACTTTCCCCCTCTAATCTATGCACTATCCACTGTATGTCAAAGGTGTAATATCCAGTGATTTCATATATTTAGTGGTGAAATTCGACACCCTGGGGCAGAATTCAGCGTAGCTGATGGGAGAGTCGGGGCACTTTTGTCCAAGCTCTGCGCCGAGACCCAAAATGCCACGCACGGCAGCTCAGCTCGCGTCCGCGCGGTAACGAACCAGGTACCGACGCAGCCGGAGCTTGCGTCGTGCGCTGTCCGAGGTCATGTAGCGCAGCTTGCCGAAGATCGGCCGCTCGGGACCCCAAGCACGATCGTAGCGACCGAGCACCCAAGCGATCCCGCTGTACGAATTGGGATCGCGACCATCCAGACACCAGCGGTTGTTGAGCTCGATCATCCGCTCGAGCGCCTCGGCCCCGCTGCTCGACCACTCGTAGATCTTCTTGCCCCACAGCATCCGCAGATAGTTGTGCATCCGTCCCTCGCGCAGCAGCTGACGCTGCGCCGCGTTCCACAGCGGGTCGTGCGTCTGTGCGGCCTGCAGGGTGGCCAGATCGTAGCGGTACGGTCGTGGGTCACCCGCGTGGGCGGCCATCGTGGTGCGGGCCCACGCGGGCAGGCTCTCGAAGCGATCGTAGCCGGGGAGGTGGGCGCAGCCGTTGAAGCCGAGCTCGCGCCAGGTCACGACCTGGTCGAGGAACGCCTCGGCCGGCGGGCTCATCCCCCACGCACCCTCGCGCGCGCCGCCCTGCGGTGCACCCAGGCTGGCGGGGCTCCAGCCCTCGCGCTCCGCCAAGGTGTGCAGCACCTGATGGGCCGAGACGTGTCCAAAGTGCAGCCACGGCGAGAGACCGCTGCCCGCATCGGCATCGGGATGGTTGCGCTCGTCGAGATAGCGCGGCAGCCCCTCGTCGACGAAGCGCTCCAGCCGAGCCGTGCCCGCCCGCTCACCGCCCTGCACCTCCGCGATCGGCCCGGGCTCGTGATCGAGGGGCAGCGCCGCGGCGAGTCGCTCGGGCGCGAGCAGCTGCGCGAGCGTAGCCATCGGCCAGCGCTGGAGCACCGCCCGCGCCACCGTGGCCGCCCCCAGTGCGTAGCCGGCCAGCGGATCGGGTCGAGGCAGCAACGCGAGCTGCTCGGGCAGCACGCGCTGCAGATGGGCCCGAAACGAGTGCGCCCGCGTGAACACGCGCTCGGTAGCTGCGATCGGCAGCAGCCCGTTGCCGTCGATCGCCTCGAGTCGCGTGTCCAGCTGGCGACCTGCGGCGGCGAGCATGCGCGGCAAGAAGAACGCGGGGTAGTCATCGGTGACGACCACTGCCGCCCGCTCGGCCAGCGCCGCCAGCAGCCCCTGACCCGCGCCAGGCCGCGGCTCTACGTAGGGCAGGTACCGCACGCCGAGCCGCTTCAGGCGCGCATGGTGGTCGGCCATGCCTTGCAGCACGAACACGTGATGTCGATCGGCCGCCCAGCGATACCCCGCGCGCAGCGGCTCGAACACCAGCAGCGGCCGCCGCAGCTCCTCGGCCCATGCGCGCGCGCGCTCAAGGCCAAAGCTGTAGCGCGTGCGCCGGGCCGAGGTCATCCAGTAGAGCACATAGGCGTGCGCGGGCGTGCGCGGGGGCAGCTCGTTCACCACGCGCAAGCGTGCGCTCGACCGCGGGTCTCTCGACCATGGGTTCAATGCGAGGCCCTCGTCGCGCTCATGCGGTCGCCCACTCGAGTGAGCGTGACGCGTAGCCCGCAGCGGGGCCCGGGTCGACGCGCTGCGTGGGGAACATCTGGGTGCAGACGTCGGCGATCCACGCCTGGAAGCCGGCACGACCGGCGCTCTCGGGCACGGCCTCGTGCAGCTCGTGGAGCAGCTCCGCGAGCCGAGCATAGGCTCCTTGCACCCCCAGCGCCGTCGCGGCGCTCGGCCGCTGCAGTAGCTCGTCGCGACCCACGGGCTTGCCGAGCGACTCGGCCGATCCGACCGCATCGGCGATGTCGTCGGCCACTTGGTAGGCCTCGCCCAAGTAGCGCCCGAGCGGTGCCCAGGCCTCGGGATCACCCCCGCCCGTGATCGCCCCCAGGCGCACGCACGCCTCGAACAGCGCCCCGGTCTTGGCCTGGTGGTAGGCGCGTAGATCGATCGTCGCCTCCGACTCCCACGCTTGCCCGGCGATGATGCCCGTGGCGCTGCCGACCCCGGCCCCGAGCGCCGCGACGAGCTGGGGCATCCGCTCGGGGCACTGCGCACCCGCGGTGGCCAGCACCTCGAAGGCCGCCACGATCAGTCCATCACCCACGAGCACCGCGAGCTCCTGGCCATGGGCCACGTGCAGCGAGGCGCGGCCTCGCCGTAGCGGAGCGTCGTCGAAGCAAGGGAGATCATCGTGGACCAACGACGCGCAGTGCATCAGCTCCACCGCGACGCATGCCGCTTCGACGACCGGGGCTCGCCCCTCACCGCAGGCATCGGCGACGGCAAGCACCAAGCGCGGACGCAGGCGACCCCCGCCGGGGAAGACCGCGTAGCGCAGCGCCTCGGCCAAGCGCGGCGGCGTGCTCGGCCCCACGGCTCGGGTGAGGGCGCGCCCCAAGGCTCGTTCCACGCGGTTTCTTGGTCCCACGGCGGGAGTTTGGACGATGCAGAATGATTGTCAACTTTTGTCGCCACTTTGTACAAACACTAGACAAATGCCGATCACCGCAGTACCTTGGGCTCACGATGGGAGAGCACGAGGTCGTGGTGGTGGGCGCAGGCATCGGAGGCCTGGCGGCGGCGATCGAGCTGGCCGCGAGAGGCCACGCGGTGATCATCGTCGAACGAGCCACCGAAGTGGGTGGCAAGATGCGCACCCTCGAGATCGGCGACCGCGCAATCGATGCTGGTCCCACGGTGCTGACCATGCGCGAGGTGTTCGACTCGCTGTTCGAACGCGCCGGCGCCAGCCTCGACCAAGCGGTGGTGCTGCGTCCGCTCGAGGTGCTCGCCCGCCACGCCTGGAGCGACGGCACGCGGCTCGATCTGTTTGCCGACGCCGAGCGCAGCGCCGCCGTGATCGAAGCCTTCGCCGGCCCGCGCGAGGCCGAGGGCTTCCAGCGCTTTGCGGCCCACACCCAGCGGATCTACGAGGCCGTGGAGGGGCCGTTCATCCACGGCGAGGCCTCCGGCCTGCTGGGGATGCTGCGCCAGCTGCCGCTCTCGCAGCTGCGCAACCTGGCTCGGGTCGACTGGCACCGCACCATGTGGAAGGCCCTCGGCGGGTTCTTTCACGACCCGCGGCTCCGCCAGCTGTTCGCGCGCTACGCCACCTACTATGGCTCTTCACCGTTCGCGGCGCCCGCCACACTCAGCCTCATCGCGCACGTGGAGCAGCGCGGAGTCTGGGCGGTGGAGGGCGGGATGATCCAGCTCGCAAGGGCGATGGCACGGCTGCTACGCGCGCTCGGTGGCGAGATCTACCTGGGCGTGGCGGTACGCGAGGTGCTCGTGGAGGGAGGGCGAGCGAGCGGGGTCCGCCTCGCCGATGGCCAGCGATTGGCGGCGCGCGCAGTGGTGGTCAACGCGGCCCCCGAGGCGCTCGCAGCGGGGCACTTGGGCCAGGCACTGCGCGGGGCGGTGAGGCTCGAGCGAGCGCCGCGCTCGTTGTCGGCCGTCACCTGGGCGATGGTGGGACGCGCCCGTGGATTCCCGCTCGCCTACCACAACGTGATGTTCTCCGCCGACTATCGCCGTGAGTTCGACGAGCTCGCCGCCGGGCGCATGCCCGAGCACCCCACCGTGTACGTGTGCGCCCAAGACCGCGACCCCGCGGGTCTCGGCCTCGAGCCCGAGCCCGGGCCGCAGCGCCTGTTGTGTCTGGTCAACGCGCCCGCACGTGGAGACGACCCCGCCTTTCCCCAGGAGATCGAGCGATGCAAAGAGCAATGCTGGAACCAGCTGAGTCGCTGTGGCTTGACGCTGGAAGTCGAGCCCTCGCAGACCATCGAGACCACCCCGAGCGAGTTCGCGAGGCGGTTCCCGGGCTCGGGGGGCGCCCTGTACGGCACCGCGACGCACAGCATCAGCGCCTCGTTCTCGCGCCCGGGAGCCCGGACCAAGCTGCCGGGGCTGTACCTGGTGGGCGGTGGGGTGCACCCGGGCGCGGGCGTGCCGATGGTGGCGCAAAGTGGACGATTGGCCGCGCGTTCGGTCCACGAGGACCTCACTTCGACGCGCGAGTTCCACCCGGTGGCTACCTCTGGTGGTACGTCGACGGCATCAGCGACGACGGGCGTCACGCGCTCACGTTGATCGCGTTCGTGGGCTCGGTGTTCTCGCCCACCTACTTCCGCGCGCGCGCCCGCGAGCTCACCCCCGAGCCCGCACGGTTCTGTGCGCTCAACGTGGCGCTCTACCAAGAGGGCCGCACGCGCTGGGCATTCACCGAGCCGCCGAGCCACCGCACGCACCGCAGTCGCGATGCGCTCCAGCTCGGTTACAGCCGCGTGGCGTGGGAGGAGGACGCGCTGGTGATCCACGTGAACGAGCGCACCGCAGGCCTCGGACTGCCGCTGCGCGGCACCGTGCGCCTGCGACCGCACCACCGCTTCCAACATCCGCTGGCCCTCGATGCGAACGCACGTCACCACTGGTGGGCCGTGGCCCCGCGAGCCGACCTCGAGGTCGAGCTCGAGCAGCCGGCGCTGCGCTTTCGTGGCTCGGGCTACCACGACACCAACTTTGGCCGCGAGCCGCTCGAGCGGGCCTTCGAGACCTGGGACTGGTCGCGCGCCGAGCTCGACGAGGGCACCGCCGTGCTCTACGACTCACGGCCGCGCGAGGGCGAGGCCGCGGAGCGCGGGCTGTTGTTCCGCAGCGACGGCCGCGTGGAGCCGCTGACCGCCGCCGTGCACCATCGCCTGCCGACCAGCGGCTGGGGCATTCACCGCGCGACGCGGGCCGATGCCGAGCCGCCTCGCCTCGTGCGCACGCTCGAGAACACCCCGTTCTATGCGCGCTCGCTGCTCGCGACCACGCTGGCGGGGCAGCGGGTCGCCGCCATCCACGAGTCGGTCTCGTTGTCGCGCTTCGAGCGACCGATCGTGCAGCTCATGCTGCCGTTTCGGATGCGCCGCGGGTGGCGGGCTTGAGCCCCGTGCTCATGCTGCTCGCCTCCGGGTTGCTGCTCGGGTGGACGGCGATCGTGACCGTCGTGAGCGCGGTCGCGATCGTACGAGCGCTGCGACGGAGCGCGCCGCTGCATGGCGCCGCGCGATCGCCTTCGCCTTCGCCTTCGCCATCACCCCCGCTCCCGCGGGTGGTGGTGGTGCGCCCCTGTGCCGGCCTCGAGCCGCAGCTGCGGCGCAGCCTCGCGTCGACGGCCTCGCTGCGCTACCGCGGACCGCTGCGGATCGTGCTGAGCACCAGCACGAGCGAAGACCCAGCGCGACCCGTGCTGCTCGAGGTGGCCGACTCACTGCGCGCGCGCGGCCTCGACGTAGCGGTGCAGGTCGTCCCGCCGCGCGGGGTCAATCTCAAGGCCAGTCAGCTCTCCGGCGTGCTCGATGAGAGCGACGACGAGATCGCGTTGATCGTCGACAGCGACGTGGAGCTCGAGGGCCTCGACCTCGAGGGCATGGTGGCCGCGCTGCACGGCCCGAACCGACGCGTGGCCGCCGTGTGGTGCCCGCCGGTAGAGCGCGAGCCGTTCAGCCTGGGCGATTACGTGTCGGCCGCGGTGCTCGGCGGCTCGCTGCATGCGTTCAGCTTGCTCGGTGCGCTCGACCCCCGTGGCTTGGTCGGCAAGACGTTCGCGGTGCGCCTCGCCGCCGTGCGGAACGTGGGAGGGTTCGGCGGGCTCGTGCAGCACCTGGGCGAAGACATGGAGCTCGCTCGCCGACTGCGCGAGCGCGGGTGGAGCACCGTGATGGGCAACACCACGATTTCCTCGCTCGCCTCGCGACGCAGTGTAGGCCAAGTGCTCGGCCGCTATGCGCGGTGGCTGCTCGTGATCCGCGCGCAGCGACCCGCCTTGCTGGCGAGCTATCCGCTGCTCCTCGCCGCGACGCCGGGACTGTTGCTCTGCGGCGCGCTCGGACTGCGCGCGGGTGCTGCGGGCTCGGGCTTGGCGATGATCGTCGTCGGGATCACGCGAGTGACCGTGGCCTTCGTCGCAGCCAAGCTCGCGCGGCGCCGAGCAACGCTGGGGCGGTCGTTGCTCGATGCCGTGCTCTCCGATCTCCTGCTAATGGCGGCACTGCTGCGTGCGCTCGGTCCGACGCGTGTTCGCTGGCGAGATCGAGCGCTGCGCATCGGACCTGGCGGCGTGCTCGAGCCCTCATGAGCTGGGCCCATAACGGGCCGTGAACGTGCGCTCGATGTGGGGGCAAGTCAGGGGAATCCCGATCCAGAATTCCCTCAAAGCCTCGCGGCCACTTGCCGAATCTCCCCGTGACCAATACACCTAGAATGGTGGAGGATCGCGAGACACTGGTATACGGATTCGTCGACGACGTCTTCATCGTCCTTCATCGCAGCGAGCAGATCGACGAAGCAGAGTGGCAGGCGTGCATCAACACCGCCATCTTCGCGACACAGGCGCCGCGGCTGTTGGTGGTCGCGGGCGACTCGATGCCCGATGTCGGTCAGCGCTTCGACATCGGTCGACTGCACGAGAAGCACGAGACGAAGGTGGCGCTCCTGTCCGACTCGGCGGCGACGGGGCGCGTGGTCACTGCGCTCAAGTGGTCGGGGATCGAAGCCGAGAGCTTCCGTATGGATGACCTGCTGGGCGTGCTCAAGTTCTTTGGCCGCGCCGCGCTGTGGGCCCGAGTATCGAGCGCGCTCGGTCCGTACCTCGATCGCAGCTGGCGGCACGAGCTCGATGCCTCGAGCGTCGATCTGCAGCCCGGGCGCAGCTAGCCCGCGGGCGGGCCGCCGGGAGGGAGGGCCCGCGGCGCAGGGTCCGGGGCCGCGGCGAGCCCTGGGACGAACGGACGCGCGAGCCCAGCCAGCATCCGCTCCGCGAGGCGCTCGAGCCGGCGAGGACGCTCGAGCGCATGGGCCACGAAGCCCTGCGACCCGGGCTCCGAGAGCTCGCGCTCGACCCGAGCCAGCTCGGCCTCCACGGCTTCGGCCTGCGCCCGTCGAGCCTGCGCGAGGGAGCGTGCGGCGGGCAGCGGCGAGCCCACGGCCACATGGATGAAGGGCGCAGCAGCACTACCGAACGCGTAGCTCAGCGCCACCGGCAGCACCGTCACCGCCGGCAGGCGCCGCGCGAGCTGGGCCGCGCCTCCGAGGAACCGCAGCGGTCGCTCGTGCAGCGGCCGCTCTTGGCCCTGCGCAAAGATCCACACCAGCCGCCCGGGACGATCGAGCAGGCTGGCGGCGTAGCGCACCGCTTGCGCCCCGTCGCGCCGCGAGCTGCGATCGACCCCGAAGCCACCGACCTTGGCGAAGAACGGCAGCCGTCGCAGGTTGTCCGCATCCATCATCGCGTAGCCATCGGCCGGGATCATGCGCTCGGTGAGGACCAAGACCAGCAGCGGATCCCACCAGGCGCTGTGGTTGGAGACCACGAGCACCGGGCCCTGCGCGAGCGCTTGGGCGAGGTGCTGGCGACCCGCGAGGTAGAGCGCGCCAAACTCCTCGCGCACTCGCCGATGGACCCGGCGCTCGAACCAGCGGGAGAACACGCGGTTCTTGGCGCTGGGGATCATCGTGCGCACTCCAGCGCGAGCGGGGGCCCACGCACCGCGTCGACGAGGAACGCGAGCTCGGGCAGCGGCGGCGCGCGCCAGCCCTCGGCGTCGCGGCGCGTCGCGGCCACCCGCGCCCGCACGATCAACCACGACTTGCGCAGCGCGGTGGTCCGCGCCCGCGTGGTGACCGAGTCGTATCCGCGTCGCGCGATCACCCGCCCGATGTCGCGGTAGATCAGCAAGGCCGCCTGGATCGCGGAGCGACAGTCGCGAGGGAGCGCGCCGATGCCCGACTGCGCCCGGGCATAGAGCCCCGCGGCCTCGTCGAGCAGCCGCGCGGTGGCCCTGCGCACGCCGGGCTCGGGCGTGGGCGCGCGCAGGAACGCCGCCGGGTCGACCCCTTCGTCGCGCAGCCACTGCGCCGGCAGGTAGAGCCGCCCGCGACGCGCGTCCTCACCGAGATCGCGGGCGATGTTGGTGAGCTGCATCGCCGCTCCCAGCTCGCAGGCCCGCGCCAGCGTCTCGCGCTCCCGCACGCCCATGATGAGCGTCATGATGACCCCCACCGCCGAGGCGACCCGCGCCGCATATGCGAGCGTGTCTTCCCGGCGCTCGTAGCGGCAGCCCTCGAGATCCCACGCGAAGCCCTCGAGCAAGGCGTCGACGAGCGGCCGCGGAATCGCGGCGCGCTCGATCACCCAGGCGAGCGCCCGATCGACGGGATCGTCCTCGGGCTGGCCGCCGTAGATCGAGTCGACGCGGCGGTGCAGTCCCACCAAGGCTCGCGCCGGCGCGTCGCTCTCGTCGATCGCGTCGTCGGCCACCCGACAGAACGCATAGAAGGCGGTCGCCGGCTGGCGCACCCGCGCGGGCAGCAGCCGCGCCGCGCGGGCGAAGCTCTTGCTGCCCGCGCGCAGCAACGCGGCGCAGTGGCGCAGATCGGCCGCGTCGAGGCCCGCGCGCTCACGCGGCATGACCCGCCGGCGCCTCTCTGCGCGCGTCGGCGGCCGCCGGCACCACGCGATCGAGCACCTTGGCCGAGGAGAGCACCCCCGGGACGCCAGCGCCCGGATGCGTGCCGGCCCCCACCAAGTAGAGGCCCTCGATGTCCTCGCTCTGGTTGTGCGGGCGGAAGTACGCGCTCTGCAGCAGCACCGGCTCCATCCCGAAGGCCGCGCCCTTCACCGAGAGCAGCTCGTCGCGGAAGCCCTGCGGATCGAGCACGTGCGAGCTGACCACGTGCTGCGACAGATCCGGCAGCAGCGTCTCGGCGAGGAACGCCTCGATCTTGCGGCGATACAGCTCGCGATGCTCGTCCCAGCGCACGTCGGCGTCGAGGTGCGGGACCGGAGACAGCACGTAGAATGCATCACCGCCCGCCGGCGCGAGCGAGGGATCGGTCGCGGTCGGGCGGTGCAGGTACAGGCTGAAGTCGTCGGCGAGCTTCTTGTTGCGAAAGATGTCGGTGAGCAGCCCCTCGTAGCGCGGGCCCAGCATGATGGTGTGATGGGCCACGTCTTCGTACTTGCGATCGGTGCCGAAGTACCAGACGAACAGGCTCATCGAGTAGCGAGCAGCGTCGACCTTGGCGTCGGTCCAGCGCTTGCGGTGCTCGGCCGGCAGCAGGTGCTTGTAGGTGAAGGCCGAGTCGGCGTTGGAGATCACGAGATCCGCGGCGAGGCGCGTGCCATCGGCCAGCGTGACCCCCGTGGCGCGCGGTCCCGTGGGGCCTGCTTCCACGTCGATGCCGGCGACCTCGGTGCCCAGGCGCACGACACTGCCCTGGCCCTCGATGAGCTTCACCAGGCCGCTCACCAGCGAGCCGGTGCCGCCCATCGGGAACCACACCCCCCACTTGCGCTCGAGCCAGCAGATGAGCGCGTAGATCGAGGTGGTCTCGAATGGGTTGCCGCCGACCAGCAGCGGATGGAAGCTGAGCACCTGGCGCAGGCGATCGTTCTTCACGTACTTGGCGACCAGGCTCCACACGGTGCGGTAGCTCTGCAGCTTGATCATGTCGGGCACGATCTTCGCCATGTCGGTCCAGCTCGAGAACGGCGAGAACGAGAGCCGCTCGAAGCCGACCTCGAAGATGCGGCGGCTCATCTGCATCAGTCGCTCGTAGCCGTCGACGTCGGCGGGCTCGAAGCGCGCGATCTCGGAGCGCATGGCCTCGGGGTTGCCGGTGTAGTCGAACACCTGCCCGTCGTGGAAGCGAATGCGGTAGAACGGCGAGACCGGGCGCAGCTCCACGTCGTCGGCCAGCCGACGCCCGCACAGCGCCCACAGCTCCTCGAACAGGAACGGCGCGGTGATCACGGTCGGACCTCCGTCGAAGGTGAAGCCGTCCTGTCGGTAGACGTACGCGCGCCCCCCGGGCTGGTCGCGTCGCTCGAGCACGGTCACTCGGTAGCCGCGGGCGCCCAGGCGGATCGCCGCCGCAAGCCCTCCAAAGCCGCTGCCGATGACGACCGCATGCGGCCGCTCGTCGGCGTGGTATCCGCTTGGAGAGGGGGCCCGGCTCACGTCGTCCTCAACATTTTGCAAACCTTGCACACGAACAGCATGAACCTGTTCAAACGTTTGACAAGTGGTGAGCCACGAAGTACACGGAGATCATGCGGGCAGGAGGAGATCGAGCGCGGTCTCGAGTGCCGGAGACCATTCCCATGGGCCATGAAAAGGGCAAGTACCGCATCAACACCGTCGCCGAGATGACGGGAATCCCCGCCGCCACGCTGCGCGCTTGGGAGCGACGCTATGGCGTGCCCGAGCCGCGGCGGACCGAGTCATCGTATCGAGTGTACAGCGACGCGGACATCCTCCTCATCCGTCGCGTGCGCAAGCTCTGCGACGAGGGCATGGCGCCCTCGGAGGCCGCACAGCTCGCGATGGCCGATGTGGAGCAGCACGAGCTGGCCTCCGCCAGCCCCGCCGATCCGTTCGCGCATGCGTCGGCCGCGATCGTGCGCGCCGTCGCCGACTTCGAACCGGCACGGGTGGACGACGCCGTGCGCCACGCCATGACCCTCGGCTCGGCGACGAGCATCTTCGACCGCGTGCTGTGCCCGGCGCTGATCGAGATCGGCGAGCGCTGGCACGACGGGGTGTTCAGCGTGGGCCAAGAGCACATGGCCACGGCGATCATCGAGGCGGCCTCGATCTCCATGCTGCGCCTATTGGTGCGCGAGGATGCCGAGCGCGCCGTCGTGGTGGCCTGCTTCGCCGATGACACCCACGCGCTCGCGAGCTATGGCTTCTCGCTGCACATGGCAACGTGGGGCTTCAACGTCGTGCGCCTGGGCGCACGCACGCCGCCGCACGCGATCCGCCAGGCGGTGGAGGAGCTCGAGCCCGAGGTCGTCGGTCTCTCGGCCACCATCAGCCCCATTGGACACCGCGCGCGCGAGCTCGTGGAGGAGTACGCCGCCGCCTGCGGCGACACGCCGTGGGTGGTGGGCGGCGGCGCAGCCCCGGGTCTGGCCGAGCTCATCGTGCAGCATGGCGGCGTGGTGGCCGAGGGAGTCGAGCCGAGGCAGCTACGCTCCACGATGGACGGCTTGCTCGCGAAGAAACGCAAGCGTCGGAACCGGCGCTCGTGACCGGCGCTCGCAGCTCCGGAACTCTAGCCACTAGCAAGAAGAGGAAGAGATGATCATGCTCTGGTTCTCCCAGATCGCGGCGGCGTACGCCCTGATGTCGATGAGCGGCATCGAGCTGCCCCCCGAACGGACCGCGCACCACACCGGGACCCGCGCGCTCGATGAGCCGCAGCTGCCCGCGCTGTGGGCCGGGCACCAGGTCACGTTTGGTCAGCGCGACGTGCCGTTCAGGGGCGAGGTCGAGACGCGCATGGACAGCTTCGTGCTCGCGCGGATGAGCCGCGAGGGTGAGCTCATCATCCTCGAGCAGACCGCGTGCCACGTGCGCTTCTCCAAGGTCGCCGGGGTCATGGTCCACATGAACGTGCAGGCCCTGCCGCGCACGCGCATGGTGCTCGCGGCGGCGGAGGGCACCGCAGAAGAGCTCGTGGGGCGCTCGTTGGTCGCGTGGGGCCGCGAAGATCTCGACGACGATGGCCACCCGGGGGTCACCGTGCACGTGCAGGCTCCCGTGTGCAGCGGCGACCTCTACGTCTCCAACGTGTCCAAGACCAAGGCGCGCGCGACCCTCGATGCCGCGCGCCTCGAGGGTCGCGCGAAGGTCCACGTGAAGCAGCAGATCCTCGGTGCCGAGGGCGCCTGTCTCTCCGCCGTCGCGAAGAACACCGACGAGCGCCAGAGCGGACCGTTCGCCTACGTTCCCGTCCCCGAGGGCACCTCCTGTGAGAAACTGTTCTTGCAGGGCTGGCCCGTGACCGCGGAGTAGCGCGCCCGACGAGCCCATGGAGTCTGGAAGATGACCGCTTCTCCTTGGCCCGACGGCAGCGAACGACGCTCATACTCGCTCGACGAGGCGTATGCGTGGTGCGAGGCCGTGGTCGCCGAGCACCCCGAGCACTACCCCGTGGCCTCTCCACGCATGGCCGAGCCGCTGCGACGCCATGCGTGCGCCGTCTATGCGTTCTCGCGAGTGGCCAACGACTTCGCCGATCACCCGAGCTACGAGGGGCGCCGCAGCGAGAGCCTCATGGAGTGGGAAGAGCTGCTCGAGCGCGCCTACCACGGGCACGCCGAGCACCCCGCGTTCGTGGCCCTGGCCGCCACGGTGAGGCCGCTCAACATCCCGATCACCCTGTTCCAAGATCTGTTGGCCGGGTTTCGCATGGATCTGCATCGGCACCGCTACTCCACGTGGACCGAGCTGCTCCAGTACTGCTCGCTCTCGGGGGTGCCCGTCGGGCGCCTCATGCTGCTGCTCGGGGGTGAGCCGCGACCCGAGCTGCAGGCGCTCGCCGACCCGCTCGCGATCGGCCTGCGGCTCACCGACATCTTGCTCGATCTGGGCGCCGACGCCCGCGCGGGCCGCCACTACCTGCCCGAGGAAGATCTGCTGCTGTTCGAGGTCTCGACCGACGTGCTCACCGGGACCACGCACGACGAGGCGCTCGCAGAGCTGCTCGCGTTTCAGGTGGCGCGCGCACGCACGTGGTTTCGCCGCTCGCGACCGCTGCTGCGCAAGCTGGGCCCGGCCCTGGCCGACGAGGTGGGTGCGATCTGGCGCAGCGGCATGGGTACGCTCGACCGCATCGAGGCCGGGGAGATCGATGT
>JBFIJN010000211.1:0-14795 GCA_041600735.1 Nannocystaceae bacterium | reverse complement strand
GCGGCATCGACGACGCGGCGCACGGCCACGATGTAGCGATGCTCGTAGGCGAGCGAGGCGGCGGGCTGGAGCATCAGCGCGCGATCGGCATCGTCGGCGTGGATGTCGAGCTCGGCGAAGTGGGCCACGAGCTCGCCGGTGGTGGCGTCGAGCAGGATGGTGGGCGAGGTGAGCTCGAGCGAGTCGCCGATGTGCAGCGGATCGGCAAAGCCGGTGATGGTGGCCCCGGGCAGGTGCGCGAGCAGGCTGCCCGAGACCGAGAACCCGTCGCGCTCGTTGAACGCGGCGGGATCGGCGATGGTGCCGTTGGTGTGACGCGGGAGGCCGGCGCTCGAGATCGCGAGCCGCCGCCCGCTGGGGGTCGTGTCGTCGACGACCGAGAACACGTTGTTGGGAAACGGCAGGCCGCAGTGCACGGGCACCAGCGGATCACACTCGAGGTGCGGCCACTCGGGATCGTCGAGCTTGCCCCCGCCCGTGGTGGTATCGGCCGTGGTGGTGTCGCTCGTGGCGGTGGTGTCGAGCGCGACGGTGGTGCTCTGCGGATCGTCGGCGACTCCAGAGCTGCTCGAGCCCGCGCTGGTGGCAGGCAAGTCGTCGCCGCACGCCGCGAGCAGCATGGCTGCCGCGAGCCCCATCGATCCCATCCGTCCGCACCGCATGCGGAGATCCTACTCCATCCCGTCGCCCGTGCGCCCCAGCGCGAGCACGCGATGCGCGTTGGCCCGGAACATGCGCTCGAACTTGGCATCGTCGAGCACGAGGCTGTAGTAGAGCCTCTTGGGGTGGAAGGCGGCGTGGTAGCGGGTCATGCCGAGCGCTCGCTGCACGCGGTTGGCGAGCTTGAGCGCGGGGCCGGGCACGCGCACAGGCTTGATGCCGCGCTCCTCGAGGAAGCGACTGAGCGGGCCGATGGTGCTGCCGGCCACGTTGAACAGGCCCTTGCCGTGCAAGAAGATCGCGAGCATCAGGTCCCGCGTGAGTCGCTCCTTGGTGGTGGGGTTGACCATCGGGTCGAAGCCCACGGGCAGGATCGGCGGGTTGCTCTCGAACAAGAGGTTCATGCCCGAGATCACGCCGCCCCCGAACACGCCGCTCGGGCGCACGACCATCACCTCGCAGCGCGGGCTGTCCATCTTGGCGCGGCAGATGAACTCGGCGTCGAGGGTGTCGCGCAGGATCGGGTGGGCGTCGGGGTCGAGGTTGAGCTCGGCGTCTTCGCGCACCTTGTAGTCGTTGCGCGGGCCGAGCTTGTAGACGGCGTCGCTCGACAAGAAGATGTACTTGCCCACGCTGTGGCGCAGGCTGGCCTCGAGCAGGTGCTGCGCGGTGTTGACGTTGAACTCGTGGCTCTTGAAGTCGTAGCCGTGCGGGTTGCCCTGGAACGCGAGGTGCAGCACGGTGTCGAACGGGCGCCCGCGGAAGCGATCGAGCAGGAACAGGTTGTCGACCTGACGCCGACGGCTCAGGTCGGCCGAGGCAAACACGAAGCGCTCGGGATCGCAGCCCAGCAGCGTGGGCGGGCAGGCGCCGCGGTCGACCCCGAGCACCACGTCGACGTCGGGATCGGCGATCAGGCGCTCGATGAGGTGCACGGCCACGCGCCGCCGCGCGCCCGCGATGAAGATGCGCCGCGATCCTGCGCGCAGGGTACCGGGCTCGTGGGTGTCGTCGCTCGCCAACGCCATGGGGGGCCTGCCGCTGTGGTTCGTCACGACACACCTCGATGCTCGCGCCGCACGGCCTGGCCGCGGCGCAACAGCTCGGCCACCGCATCTTGCACGCGCTCGACCTCGTGGCGCCGCACCTCCATGCTGCGCAGCGCGTCGGGATCGATGGTGAGCGGGGCGCCGTAGTGGATGAAGTAACGCGAGGGCCGCGGCAGCAGGCCCAGCGGGCCCAGCCACGGAAACGTGGTGGTGATGGGGAAGTACGGCAGCCGCAGCGCACGGGCCAGGGGCTTGAGATCGGTGACCATGGTCTGCTGCTCCTCGGCGCCCACGAGCCCGAAGGGGAGCACGGGCACGCGGTGGCGCGCGGCGAGCTCGACATGGCCATGGCTGAACGGGAGCAGCTCGTAGGCGTGCTCGGCCTTCTTGCCGAGCGCCTTGGCGCCCTCGGGGAAGATGCCCACGAGGTGGCCCTCGTCGACGAGGCCATCGAAGTTGCGGCGCGTGCCGGGCATCTGCCCGGTGCCGCGCATGAACGCGCCCACGAACGGCATCTGGTAGACGAAGTAGTCGACCATGTAGCGCACGAGCCGGGGGGGCTCGGTGTAGCGGAACACGTCGGCGGCCAGCATCATGCCGTCGAACGGGAGCACGCCGCTATGGTTGCCCACCATCACGCCGCCGCCGCGGGTGGGGATGTGCTCGTGTCCGCTCGACACCACGCGAAAGTAGTAGCGGTGCAGCCAGTACCCGAGCGCATAGGCCAGGCCCAGCAGCTCGCGGCGGGTGCCGAACACGTCGGTGCCCAAGCCCACGTCTTGCACGGGGTAGGACTGCACGCGCTCCCACTCGCTGGCCGGCAGGAGCGGGCGCAGCATGTCCATGGGAAGTCGCTTGGACCGCAGCAGGGGAGGCATCGCGGACTCCCGCTCAGTAGCGAATGGGGGGCTTGCCGTGCTCGGCCCGGCTGTTGCGACGCTCGAGCCGGTGCTCCCAGTCTTCGGAGGGCACGGGGATCACGTAGACGGTCGGCCACACGAAGCGCCGATCGTTGGCCCCCATGCGGCGCGCCCAGTACTCCACATCGACGACCTGGTACGGGGTGTCGTCGATGACGACGATCTCGTGCACGCGGGGAACGAACTGCGAGCCCTCGGTGGTCTCGGTGCGGAACAAGAGCCGTCCCTCGCAGGCATACTCGACGTAGGGCATGGCGGTGGACGGCCATGGTAGCGCCCAGCCCGCGGGTTGACCACGGGTGCGTTGGGCCGGGGTCTACGTGCGATCCGCGGCTATTGGGCGCTGCCGTTGGTCTCGCTGGGCTCGGGCTCCAGACTCATGAGAGCGAGTGTAACGCGCTCGATGCACTCGATCAGCTGGATGGTTCGAGCTCGCTCCGTAGTGCGTCGAGGTCGTGCACGGGAGGCCGGCAGGTCTGCTGGCGGCACACGATGGCGCTGGCGATCGGGTCGCTCGCCGGATCACTCGCAAAGCTCAGGCTCACCGCGTGGGGCAGGCGCAGCCGCTGCGCTCGCACCTCGGCGGCGAGCGCCCGCACCTGCGGATGCTGGGGCGAGGGCCCGCGCACGGTCACGTGGGTGGCCTGGGGCGCGGCGTGGCGGGCTGCGTGCAGCAGGCTCGCGTAGCCGAGCGGCTGGGCCGTGGCGCCGCGATACCGCTGCAGGTTCGTGCGCGCGATCGTGTCGGCGCCGGGCGGCGCGTGCTCGGCCGCGGAGAGGCGGAGCAACAGCTCGAGCATCACGCCCAGGCCCGAGGGGATCGGGCCGTCGTGATCGCTGCGGGTGCGGTCGATGAGCCCCTCGCCGTCGTCGGCGGCAAAGTAGAACCCGTCGCCCTGCGGGCACGCGTAGTGGGCCAGCGCATGGGCGGCTAGATCTCGCCCACGAGGCAGCCACGCGGGCTCGAGCGTGAGCTCGTGGAGGTCGAGACACGCGCGACCGAGGTAGGCCACATCGTCGAGATAGCCGCGGGTATGCACATGGCCCTCGAACGCGGCGCGCAGCACCCGGCCGCGAGGGTCCACGTGGTGCGCGAGCAGCTGCTCTACACACGTGCGCGCCAGGCCCTCGCAGCGCTCGGCGAGGTCGGTGTCGCCGCGGGCCTGCATCGCCGCGGCGGTGCGCGCCAAGCCGCTGGCCAGCAGCGCATTCCAGCTGGTGATCACCTTGTCATCGCGGTGGGGCGGCACGCGGGTGTAGCGGTGCTGCAGCAGCACCGCGCGCGCCGACTCGAGCCGTGCATCGAGCCCGGATCGAGACAAGCCGAGCGCCGCGGCCTGCTCGTCGAGCGGCCGCGGAAGGTTGAGGATCGACCAGCCATGCTCGAAGTTGCCGGCCTCGGTCACGCCATAGACGGTGCAGAAGATCCGCGCGAGCTCGGCATCGCCGAGCACCTCGCTCACCTGGGCCGGGGTCCAGCAGAAGAACTTGCCCTCGTGACCCTCGCTGTCGGCGTCGGTCGCCGCGTAGAACGTGCCCTCGGGCGTGCGCATGTCGACCTCGAGGTACTCGACCGTCTGCCCGACCACCCGCCGCAGGTGCTCGCGCTCGGGGTGCTGGGCGGCGGCCTCGGCGTAGAGCGGGAGCAGCTGTGCGTTGTCGTAGAGCATCTTCTCGAAGTGCGGCACGAGCCACACTCGGTCCACGCTGTAGCGCGCAAACCCGCCGCGCAGGTGGTCGTAGATCCCGCCGCGCCACATCTTCTCGAGCACCAGCGCGAGCGCCCGCTCGGCCGCCGCCCTCGTGGGGCTCCCGCCGTCCTCTCGCGCGAGCACGGCGAACAACTCGAGCGCCGTGGGGTTGGGAAATTTGGGCTGCCGACCAAATCCGCCCCACTCCTCATCGACCCGCGACAGCAGCCGCTCGACCGCGAGCGCGAGCGCGGCGGGCTGCTCGGGGGGAGGATCCTCGGCGGCGCGCTCGGCCTCGCGCTCGGCCTGAGCCCCGAGCTCGGCGAACCCCTCGAGGAAGCTCGACGTGTGCTTGGCCACCCGCTCCTTGTCTTGGTGATAGAGCTCGTCGATGGCTTGCAGCAGCTGCGGAAAGCTCGGTCGTCCGTAGCGCGGCTCGGGGGGGAAGTAGGTGCCGCCGTAGAACGGGGCCTGCTCGGGGGTGAGGAACACGGTGAGCGGCCAGCCGCCGCCTTCGCCCATCAGCTGCACCACGCGCTGGTACACCGCGTCGATGTCGGGCCGCTCCTCGCGATCGACCTTGATGTTGATGAAGCGCGCGTTCATCTGCGCGGCGATGGCCGCGTCCTCGAACGACTCGTGCGCCATCACGTGGCACCAGTGGCACGAGCTATAGCCGACCGACAGCAAGATCGGCTTGTCCTCTGCCTTCGCGCGCGCGAGCGCCTCGGGCCCCCACTCGTACCAGTCCACCGGGTTGTCGGCGTGCTGGCGAAGGTACGGGCTGGTCGAGGTCGCGAGGCGGTTGGGCACGGGTGGAAGCTACCGCGCCGCTCACCAACCTTCGAGGGTCGGCGGGCGCGCGAGCTCTAGCTCCGGCAGCAACGGATCGAGCGCGGTCAGTAGGTCGCCGAGCGCCTGCAGGTTGGCCAGCAGCGCCTGTGCAGCCAGCTGCATGGTGGTGCGCAGCTCCAGCGTGAGCGGCTGCGTCGCGCCCATGCGCGCGGCGGTGCCCAGGTGAGCAAAGGCGAGCTCCACCGGTCGGCGCGTCCGTAGCACGGCGAGCACGGCGCGGGCGCCGAGGTGATGGGCGGACTCGAGCAGGATCTCGTGGAGCGCGCTCGCGAGCGGCTGGATCGTGCCGAGCAGCGCGCCCATGCGGCCCAGGCCCTCTACGCAGACGAGCTCACTCTCGATGCCCTCCATGAGGGTCGTGAGCGAGCGTGTCAGCGACACCGCCGCATCGTGCGCGCCAGTGTCCGTGAAGGCAACGGCGAGGTCGTGGGCGAAGGTCACGTCGATGAGCGCGTGGAGCCCGTCGAGGAGGTCGAGACCTTGGTCGGCGATGGTGGAGAGTGGGGCGGCCATGAAGAGCCGCGGCAGTAGACCAGAGGAGCGTCTCAGCTCCGTGAGACGGCAGGTGATCGCGATCGCACTTGCCGCCGCTCACGGGCTCGGCCGCATCACTAGGCGGCGCTGACCTGGTCGAGCGCGTTGGCGGTGGCGGAAGGGCTGCTGGGATCGCTCTCGCTCTCGCCCTCGCTCTCGCTCGCTTCGCGCCCCTCGGACTCCGACGAGTTCGCGCCGCCTCGAGGCGCGCCCGAGGTGGAGGCGGCGGCGCCGAGTCGGTCGACGCCGTGCTTCTTCAGCTTGCTCTGGAGCGTGGTCGGCTTGAGATCGAGGAGCTTGGCCGCGCCATCGGGACCGTAGATCTTTCCCCGAGTGCGCTCGAGCGCCGCCGTCAGGTGTCGACGTACGGCCTCGCGAAGCGGAAGGATCGTGGCCCCAGGAGCAGGCCCGAGTCCGGTGTGTTGAATGTCGAGCTCCGCTCGCACGCGCTGCTCTTGGTCGGCGAGATCTCTGCGGTAGCCATCGAGCAGTGCGACCTGCTGTTCCTGGCTGAGTCCGAGTGATCCGACGAGCTCGGCAAACGGTATGGAGTCGTGGTTGTGTTCTTGGTCGTTCATCGTTGGGGCCTCGTGGAGGCGCTTAGCAACGATGTTTGGGGTTGCACGGAGTGTGCCGCCAAACCCCCGATATTCAGCTGCTGTGGGCCGATCGACTAGTCACCGGAAGGTGACGCGATCACCGGCGCTCACGCGGCGCTTGGCTCGGGCTCGGGTCGCCGCACATTGCGAACCTTCGTCGGCTGCGTGCGTCCGCGTTTATTCACGTTGCTCGGTGCATCGGGTCGCCGTCCTCGCTGATCGCTCCAGCTCCATGCCGCCGGTCGTCGCGAGATACTCAGCAAGATCCCTACGGCCGCCAAGCTCGCCAGTAGTGACGAGCCGCCGTAGCTGAGGAACGGAAGCGTGATGCCCTTGGCCGGCACGAGCTCGAGCACCACCGCCATGTTGATGAGTGCTTGCAGACCGAACAAGGCGCTGAGGCCGGTGGCCAGATAGGTGCCGAAGCGGTCGTTGGCCTGGCGCGCGATCAGTAGCCCGCGCCACACGACGAGGCCCACCAAGCCGAGCACCAACGCGATGCCGAAGAAGCCCAGCTCCTCGCCGATCGTGGCCAGGATGAAGTCGGTGTGGTTCTCGGGCAGGAACCCGAGCTTCTGGCGTCCGAGGCCCAGACCGCGGCCCCAGGGGCCTCCTGAGCCGATTGCGATCAGGGCCTGGTGCACCTGGTAGCCGTCGCCCGACATGAATTCTTCGAGTCGGCCGCGGCGGTAGTCGACGCCCACGATCTGCTGCCACACGAGCGGCGCGGCCAGCATCACGGCGGCCACCACGTAGCTCATGCGGGTGCCCGCGGCGAACAGCATGATGAGGGTGAGCGAGCCCAACAAGATGGTGGTACCGAGGTCCTTCTCGAGCAGCACCATCAGCATCGTGATCCCCGCCATCACGACGACCGGGAGGAAGCCGCGCTTGAACAGGCGCACGCGCTCACCTTGTCGCGCGAGGGTGGCGGCGAGGAAGATCGCGAGTGTGACCTTTGCGATCTCGCTCGGCTGTAGACCGACCGAGCCCACGCGGATCCAGCGACGCGCGCCGTTGATCTCCTGCCCGACCAAGAGTACCAACAGCAACATGGCGAGCGCGGCCAACATCAGCTGTGGGGCGAAACGACGCAAGAGGCGATAGTCCACACGACTGATCGCGATCATCAGCCCCACACCTACGATCAAGAAGCCAGCCTGGCGGTGGAGGAAGTACTCCCAGTCGCCGAACACTTCGTGGCCCAACCACGCGCCGGCGCTGTAGACCATCACGAGGCCCAGGCACGACAGCGCGACGGCGGCGAAGAACAACCACGGGTCCATGGGCTGGGGTCGCGGCCCCCGGCCTCGACGGACGAAGGAGGGCTCGCTACACGAGTCCGAGGGGTCCGCGAGGGACGGGGCGGTCGGCGCTTCGCTCACGTCGGGGGGCACAGCAGCACGGAAGCCGGGGCAGGCGCGAGAAAGCGGCGAACTCGGGGGCTCGGCATGTGCGGTGACGCTCGCCGAGGCGCGCGTTGGCGTTTGACAGCGGCGCCGGTCTCGGCCACCTTACTTACCGTTCGGTAAGATGCCGGTGGCCGCGCAAAACATCGATTCTGAGGTCGCCGAGCCCAGTCTACCGGAGCGCATTTTGCGCGAGGCCACCCACCTGTTTGCCACCCATGGGTTTGCGGGCACGTCGGTCCGCCAGGTGGTGACCGCGGCGGGCTGCACCAAGCCCGCGCTCTACTACCACTTTCGCAACAAGGAAGAGCTCTTCCTGCGCACGATCGAGTCGGCGCTGGCCGACCTCGATGTGATCGAGTCGGTGGTCGACGGCGGAGGCTCGGTACGCGAGCGCATGCTCGCGGGCCTCGAGGCGCTGCGGGCCCACGTGCAAGAGCGTCCCGAGGCGCTGCGGCTGCTGTTTCGCGCCGAGATGCGCAAGGAAGAGGGCCAGCCCGAGGTCGATCTTCGCTCGTTCCGCGCGCGTGATCTGCAGCGCGTCGAGGGCCTCTTGCGCGAGGGCGTGGTGCACGGCGAGCTGCGCTCCGACCTCGACGTTCACGATGCCGCGATCGCGCTGGTCGGCACGGCACACCTGCATCTTCAGCTTTGGCTCGACGGCACCCCGCTGCCCGACGACTTGGGCGCGCGAGTGGTTGCCTTGTTCTTCGCGGGGATTGGTCGATGAAGTACCCCCTCATGCTGGTGCTCACACTTGCGGCGGGCTTCGTGCTCGGTGGCTGTACTTCGGCTCGAGGCGAGGCGGCCTCGCCCGAGGGCGAGGCGTCGGCGCGACCCGAGATCACTCCGCCCGCGGCCCAGGCCACATGGGTCGAGACGGCGATCTTGGCGCCCTCCGAGGCCGCGCTCGAGCTCTCGCTGGTGGGCGAGGTCGAGGGCTTGCGCTCCGCCGCGCTCGCGGCCGCTCAAGGCGGCTTCATCGAGCAAGTGCGCGTGCAGGTCGGCGACGAGGTGCGCAAGGGCGACGTGCTGGTGAAGGTCGACACCGCGCTCTATCGGGCGCGCCAGAGCCAGGCCGCGGCCGAGCTGAGCGCGGCCAAGCGCGAGCTGGGGCGCCTCGAGAAGATCCAGGGGCTCGTTCCGCAGGCCGAGCTCGACCAGGCCAAGACGCGGCGCGACGCGGCGGCGGCCGGCCATCGCGTGGCCGAGCTCCAGACCCATCGCGCCTCGATCACCGCGCCGTTCTCGGGGGTCATCGCCGCGCGCAACGCCGAGCTCGGCGAGGTGGCCTCGCCGGGCGTGCCGCTGCTGCGCGTCGTGCAGCTCGATCCCATCAAGGTCACGCTCTCGGTGTCCGATCGCGACGTGGTCAGCCTGCGCCTGGGGTCGCCCGTGCAGGTGCGCACCGATGCGAGCGCCCAGCCGCTCATCGGCACGATCCTGCGCATCAACCCGGTGGCCGACCTCGAGACGCGCGCGTTCGCGGTGGAGGTCGAGGTGAAGAACCCCGAGCGACGGCTGCTGCCCGGGATGATCGCCCGCGTCACGCTCGAGCAGCCCGTGGCCTCCGACGCACTGGTGATGCCGCAGAGCTTCTTGGTCACGCGCCGCGCCGACAACGGGGTGTTCGTGAACGAGGGCGGGGTGGCGCGCTGGCGCACGCTCGAGCTGGGCGCGGTGGTCCACGACCAGGTGGTGGTGGTGGGCGGCCTGGTCGCGGGTGATGAGCTCGTGGTCGTGGGCCAGCGCGCGCTCGCCGATGGCGACCCGCTGATCATCTCGCGCAAGGGTCGCTGCTGCGAGAACGGGCGCGCGGTGTTCGAGGGAGGCTGAGCACAGCGATGGAGTCGAGCCCCTTCTTCGCGGGTCTGGTGCGCCGCGGCGCCAGCATCGGGCTGGTCACGGTCTGCATCTTCCTGTTCGGCCTGTTCACCTACCTCACGCTGCCGCGCGAGGCCTCGCCCGACGTCAAGATCCCGGTGGTGATGGTCACCACGCCGTACCCCGGCGTGTCGCCCGAGGACATCGAGTCGCTGGTCACGATCCCCATCGAGAACGAGCTGGCGGGGCTGCAAGACCTCAAGAAGATGAGCTCCACCTCGGCCGAGGGCGCGAGCATCATCGCGCTGGAGTTCGAGCCCGAGATCGTGATCGAAGAGGCGATCCAGCGCGTGCGCGACCGCGTGGATCGAGCGCGCGCCAAGGTCACCAAGGACGCCGAGGACACCACGATCCAGGAGGTCTCGTTCAGCGACATGCCGATCGTGATCGTGACGATCGCGGGGCCGGTCGACGAAGAGGCGCTCAAGAAGCTCGGCGAGGACCTCGAGGACGACCTGCGGCGCGTGCCGGGGGTGCTCGACGCCAAGCTGAGCGGCGGCCGCACCCGCGAGATCCAGGTGCAGGTCGACCCCAAGCGCCTCGACACCTACGGCCTGGGCATCTCCGACGTGGTGGTCGCGATCCAGGACGAGAACGTCAACATCCCCGGCGGCGACGTGGGGGGCGGCGGCTCGAGCTTCCTCGTGCGCGTGCCGGGCGAGATCGAGGCGCCGCGCGAGCTCGAGGGCGTGGCGATCAAGCGCCGCGGCGACCGACCCGTGTTCATCCGCGACATCGGTCGCGTGGTGGATGGCTTCGCCGATCGCACCAGCTACGCGCGCATGAACGGGCAGCCCGCGGTCTCGATCGCGGTCAGCAAGCGCACGGGGGCCAACATCCTCGAGGTGGCCGACGCGGTCAAGGTGATCACCGCCGAGCACGCCGCCAAGTGGCCGCAGGGGGTGGAATTTCGCACGCTGGGCGATCAGTCGAAGATGATCGGCGACATGGTCTCCGACCTCGAGAACGGGATCATCACCGCGCTCTTGCTGGTGGTGGGCGTGCTCGTGTTCTTCATGGGCGTGCGCAACAGCTTGTTCGTGGCGCTCTCGATCCCGCTGTCGATGCTGATGGCGATGCTGATCGTGAGCGCGCTCGGCATGACGCTGAACATGATCGTGCTGTTCTCGCTGATCCTCGCGCTCGGCATGCTCGTCGACAACGCGATCGTGCTGGTGGAGAACGTCTATCGCCACCTCGAGCTGGGCAAGTCGCTCCACGACGCGACGGTGGATGGGTGCAAGGAGATCGCGATCCCGGTGGGGGCCTCGACCGCGACCACGGTGGCCGCGTTCCTCCCGCTGGTGTTCTGGACGGGGATCATGGGCGAGTTCATGGGCTACATGCCCAAGACCGTGATCATCGTGCTCGTGTGCTCGCTGGTGGCGGCGGTGGGCATCTTGCCGGTGGTGACGGCCAAGTTCATGCGCTTTCGCGGGACGGCGAGCACCGACGAGAACGACGCGAAGAAGCTGCGCGGCTACCGAAAGGTGCTGCTGTGGTCGATCCGCCACCGCTACATCGCCGCGCTGCTCGGGCTCGCGAGCCTGGTGGGCACGGTCATCTACTACGCCGGCGCCAACCACGGGACCGAGTTCTTCCCCGAGACCGAGCCCAACCGCGCGACGATCGCCGTGCGGGCCCCCGACGGCACCGACATCGAGGCCACCGACGCGATCGTGCGCAAGGTCGAGGCGATCCTCGCCAAGGAGCCCAACGTCGACGTGTTCGTGGCCGAGACCGGCGTGGGCGGCGGTGGCGATCCGATGGCGGGGGTCGAGGCGGCCAAGAACAAGGCGCGCATCACCGTCGACTTCCTGCCCGATGCCTCCACGGCCAAGCCCGGCGAGCACGTTCGCGTGGAGCGCACGAGCCTCACCGTCGATCGCATTCGCAAGCAGCTGCTGGAGATTCCGGGGGCCGAGGTCTCGATCGAGAAGGAGCGCATGGGGCCGCCGGTGGGGGCCCCGATCGCGGTCGAGGTCTCCGGCGAGGACTTCCACGAGGTGGGAGCGCTCGCGGCCCAGGTGCGGCGCGATCTGGGGGCGATCCCCGGCGCGACCGAGCTCAGCGACGACTACCGCGTGGGGCGGCCCGAGATGCGGCTGCGCATCGATCGCGGCGCGGCCAAGCGCGTGGGCGCGAGCACGCAGTCGATCGCCGGAGCGATGCGCACCGCGGTCGCGGGCACCAAGGCCTCCACGCTGCGCGACGGCGACGACGAGTACGACATCATGGTCGAGGTCGATCCGCGCGCGCGCGGCAACCTGCAAGAGGTGCTCAGCCTGCACATCCCCGGGCGCGAGGACACCAGCCCCGACACGTTCCCGGTGCCGCTGTCCACCGTGGCCTCGTATGCGCTCGCGGGCGGCAACGGCTCGATCAAGCACATCGATCAGGATCTGGTGATCTCGATCGAGGGCGACATCGCCGAGGGCTACAACGAGAACGAGGTGCGCGCCGCGGTGGCCGCGTACATCGCCGAAGCCGAGCTACCGCCCGGCAACGCCCTGCGGCTGGGCGGGGCCAACGACGAGCAGCAGAAGGCCCAGGAATTCCTCGGCCAGGCCTTCGTGGTGGCGATCTTCGCGATCTTGCTGGTGCTCGTCACCCAGTTCAATCGCTTCGACCTGCCGCTCATCATCCTGGCCTCGGTGATCCTCTCGCTGGTGGGAGTGCTGTGGGGGCTGCTGCTCACCGGCACGCCCTTCGGGGTGATCATGACCGGCCTCGGCGTGATCTCGCTGGCCGGGGTGGTGGTGAACAATGCGATCGTGCTGCTCGACTATGTGGAGCAGCTGCGTCGCGAGGGCCTCGCGGTGCAGGAGGCGCTGGTGCGGGCCGGCGTCGCGCGCTTCCGCCCGGTGATGCTCACCGCGGTCACCACCGTGCTCGGCCTCGTGCCGATGGCGCTCGGGATCTCCGTCGACGTGCTCGGCCTACGCGTGGTGATGGGCAGCCAGAGCGCGCAGTGGTGGGGCCCGATGGCGGTCGCCGTGATCTTCGGCCTCGGCTTCGCCACCATCCTCACGCTGGTGATGGTGCCCACGATGTACACGATCCTCGAGGACTTCCGCCGCGCCAAGGCGTGGGTGGGCCGCAAGCTCCGCTTCGGCAAGTCCGAGCCGGCCGCCACGAATCCCGTACCTGCGGAGTAGCGAGCGGCGTGCGAGGGCCTACTTCGGCCACAGCTCGTCGAGCGCGATCCGAAGCCCTGGCGCCACGCTCGACACCACCACGTCGGTGAACGTCTCGACGTGATCGAGGCCTTGGCACGACTCGACCCGCCGCTGGAGCGGGTCGACGATCCAGTACTCGCGAACCCCGGCCTGACCGTAGAGGAACCGCTTGGTGACGCGGTCGTACCCGCGGTCGCGCGAGAGCACCTCCATCACCAGCTCGGGCACCGCGTCGATCGGGCCTTCGGGCGAGGCCAGACCGGTGAGCAACACGAAGAGATCGGGCTGTACGATGCGGCCTGGTGCCAGCCGCACGTCGAGCGGCGAGAGCCCGAGGAACGCGGGCGGGTTTGCATCGACCCACGCGCCGACGAGGCGACACAGACGAGCGACGAGCATCTGATGCACCGGCGTCGGTGACGGTCCCAAGAGGATTTCTCCATCGATGAGCTCGATCCGCTCGTGGGACTCGGGCAGCGCGAGGAACTCCGCTTCGCTGACGAGGCCGTGAACGGTCGACTGCACGGTTCCTAGCATGCCCGGTCGGGTCCAGCGAGGCAACCGGGCTACCGTCTGCCGGGCTACCGGGCTACGCGACGACCGGCTTGGCCAGCACGGTGACCGGCATCGCGAGCACCGCACACGGTGAGTGTCGCAGCACCCGCTCGGTGTGGCTGCCGAGGATCGAGTCGATCAGGCTGTCGTGACCGCGGCTGGCCATCACGATGAGATCCGCCTGCTCCGCCTCGGCGCGCTCGATCACCTCGTGCACCACGCGGCCCTTGGTCTGCACCCAGCGGCGCCCCCAGCCCTTTCCGCCGTGCAGCGTCACTGCGGGTGCGTCGTCCTCGTCGCCCACGTGCACCAGGATCAGGTCGCCCTTGCGCTCACCCGTGAGGTCGGCCAGGCGCACCGCGCCGTCCATCGCCGCCTGCGCCGCGTGATGGTCGCCCATCGGCACCAGGATCCGGCGCAAGCGCAGCTCGCCGGTGTCTGGATCGACGAACCCACGGTGCCCCGCCGGCAGCAGCAGCACCGGGACGTTCGCGTCGCGCACCAGCGCCTCCGCCGTGCTCCCCATCAGCGCCAGATCCACCCCGTGCCGTGCCCGCGTGCCCACCACCACGAGCTCCGGCTCCAGCTCCGCGATCGCCTCGAGCAGCAATGTCGCCGCATCGCCATCGCCGAACCGCACCGCCCGCTGGTACTCCACCGAGCCCAGCTGCTCGGTGCTCACCCCGCGATTACGGGCCCACCTGCGCATCACGGTCAGCGCATCGGGGATCTCCACGTTGGCTTCGACCAAGTCGGTCGCATGCACCGAGAACAGCTTGCCCCCCGCCGCCGCGACGATCGCCACCGCATGCAGCTGCGCCAGCTCGTCCTCGGGCTCGAGCGCGGTCGCATGCATCACGGTGATGGGCCGGGGTCGATCGTCGTCGATCAGGGACATCGATGGATCTCCTCCGGATCGAGGATGTCACGCGGTCACGCTCGATCACCGCGCAAATCTGGCGCGGGGCCGTCGCTTGGCTTGCCGGAGCGGCTCAACAGTCGGTGGGAACGCCGGGCCGCAGGTCGACGGCCCATTCGTTGTCATTGGGGTGGTCGTTGCACAGGTCGGTGACGAAGAGCGCACCTCGGATCCACAGCATCTCGCCGGCGAAGCCCGCCGCCCCCGGGTCGGGATCGACGATCTCGGTCCGAAGCTCGGTGCAATCCCCTCCCGGCCGAAAGATCAGCTCGGCTCCCACCGGTGCGCCCCGCCAGATCACCTGCGAGTCGCCGTCACGAGGGCGGACGTGCACCTCCGCGCCTTCATACTCCACCGCGAATCGCTCTTCGAGATCGTACATCTCA
The DNA here is from genome assembly GCA_041600735.1 of Nannocystaceae bacterium. Lineage (GTDB taxonomy): Bacteria > Myxococcota_A > Polyangia > Nannocystales > Nannocystaceae > Paraliomyxa. The sequence goes on along the minus strand of JBFIJN010000211.1, from coordinate 155 downwards.
CCGCGACAACTCAAGTGAGTGACGACCAAGCCATCGTGGGTCAGGTCGATATTGGAGAGGAAGGCAAGGGCGTTCTCAGGACGACCCACCGGGAACGTCGTCTCCAGATAGAACGCACCGTAGGACTCGTCGGGCCACGCTGTGTTGCCGGTCTC